>NZ_CP171142.1:0-330505 GCF_043099725.1 Nostoc sp. C110
ATCTGTTGTTGATAAAAGTCAATCTCTGCGGTAATTTGCTGAAATAATTCTTCTGGTGTGAGCGGCTGAATTTGATTCTCTTGCAAGTAAGATATTTCATCAGAATTCTTGTTAGGCATCAGCGCATAACGCCAGCCATCATCAAATTGTTCAGCCAACTCTGTACCCAAAGGATAGTAATAAAGTCCCAGGATGATGCCCTGTTGTGTACGCTGTTCCAAATTAAAACGAGGGTAGGGCCAGTGTTGGGGGATTGAAACTGTCGGTTGCATTGATTTAATGGGGATTGGTGAATAAAGGGACAATGAAGCAGAGGTGCAGAGGAGCGGAGGAGCAGAGGAGAGATTTGTACAGATTCTTTCCCCTCTGCACCCCTGCCCCTCTGCCCCCCTGCCTCTTTACGCTGTGACTAACTCCGTTCTCTCCAGCAGGCGTTGCAATTTATCGCCAGTTAGCTGTTCTAAGGGTTGGTCTAAAAAATATTCATCAAAAATGGATTTACCATCAGTAGACACGTCCACTATGGACAGCGATCGCACAGCATCAAGCACCGAGTTAGAATACTGCTGCTGGACTGAGTAACGCCTCTTCACCCACCAGTTCCCGTCAGTGCATCCGACTTGCCCCAGTTTCACGCCCTTGTTGTTGTAAATGCCATCATTGAGAATTTCAAACCCGTAATTTTGGCACTCGTTGAAGATATGCGCCATGATTCGGTTTTCAGTAGTGCAGGGTGTTGCTTCTTGCTCTTGCACTGGCAGCGTACCATCTTTGTAGTGAGTGCAGATGAAGCGATCGCAACGCATTGGAGTGTTGGCACGAAATACTTCTTTATCATTGACTATGACTACCCAGGGTTGGGTTAAGTGGTTGTCGTCATGGCTGATGCTGGCTATCAGTTTGTCATCAGCATAATATTCGTGATGGTCAAACGAGATTTCGACTATTGTGAGGGGTTCGGGAGCTATGGTTTGGGCTTGGTTAGCGATGAAGTGGTCGAGTTCGGCTTGGGCGAGGGCTTGGTTGTCAACTTTCTGAAGCTGGGTGGATTGGTGGGTGATGATTGCGTTTACCCAGGTGTCAGCCGCTCTTTTGTCCCCGGTGGGTGTAACGCCGAGTTCGGTGGCGATTCTTTTGAGACAGGGGAGGTTATAGCGGGAAAGGGCTTGCTGTGTGTATTTGGGATGTGTCATGATAGAGTTTCCTTATTATTAGGGACAGAGAAAGCGCTTTTGATTGGTCGTCGGGGGCGCTTTCTCCATATATCTACTATAACACTTCCGTTATAAATAGCAATACTAAGTTGCTAATTTATAACGAAATCAATTATGATAAAAACTATAGTTTAATGGAGGCATGAGGAAAATGCATTGCCGCCTAGCTGTGCTTATGGCTGAAAAAAACCCAACACTGTCATTGGCTGAAGTTGCTCGAAGTTCCAACATTTCTTATCCAGCTGTTTATCGGCTGTTCACCAATGACTTTAAGCGGGTGGATACGGAAACGATTGAAAAGTTATGTGACTACTTCCGGTGTGACTTAGCGGATTTATTTGAGTTAAGGGAGGTAATAGATGTGAGTAGCTAATGCTGCTTCTCTCTCTTTACAATCACTGCCGCAAAGTAGTGCATTTTTGAAGAAACTCTCTGTGTAATTGAATAAGTCCTGGGTATAAACTCAGGGATAGAGTTTTAGGATTAATTATCGAAGTGTAAATCCTTATGTTCCTCCCTGTGTTTCTTTAACCCAGTGATTACTCCTACTGGCAATATTTAAAATCCACATTGCAATCGACTGTAGAGAAATACTATTGATTTAATTGGGGTGGAATGACGAAAAAGCCATCCTCTAGGCGCAAAAAAAGCATTTCCTCTGTAATAAGTGATTCAGAACTACCATTCAAAAGATCAGACTCACGTATTTCCTCCCAGGAAAATGTAGATTCAGCAGCTATAAGCGTTGCAGTTGTTGAAATAGAAGAATTAAGCAAGGAAGAAGAGAGCGATCGCAACCTTCTAGAGAGGAAAGTCGAACGGGCGTTTTTTGAGGCGGGTAAAGCTTTAATGGAATTGAGGGACAGAAGGCTTTACCGTTCAACTCACCACACGTTCGAGAATTATTGCCGCGATCGCTTTGGGCATAGTCGCCAAAAATCAAATTACTTGATTGCCGCAGCTGATGTCTACGAAAATTTGACAACAATTTGTTGTCAAAACTCTGGGATTGATGATTTGACAACAAATAGTTCCCAAATCCTGCCGACTAGCGAAGGACAAGTTCGCCCTATGACTAAGTTAGAACCGCAGGAACAGTGGGAAGTGTGGCAAACTGCGGTTGAAGTTGCTGGCGGTAAAGTACCATCAGGTCGTGTTGTCAAAGATGTAATAGAGCGGATAATGGAACGCACCCAAATACCCAACACTTACCTGTTAGGCGAAGTTTGCCAAATTCTCGCAAAGGACAACCCCGAACTCAGAGGCAAGGGTGGCTGTTGGGGCATGGTCAACCATGTGGGTGAATTTAGCTGCACCGTCAGAACCTGGGATGGGGAGTACACAGTTGGGTTGCAGCACCTAAAGTCGTACAACTACTT
Source organism: Nostoc sp. C110 (assembly GCF_043099725.1). GTDB lineage: Bacteria > Cyanobacteriota > Cyanobacteriia > Cyanobacteriales > Nostocaceae > Nostoc > Nostoc muscorum_A. The sequence goes on from NZ_CP171142.1 coordinate 2,594, forward strand.
GCCTGCCGAGTGTGAGCTGATGCAGGTGATTTGCGATCGCATTAGACGGGTGTATTCGAGTGGGCTGGAGGAGACAGTCAAAAGTCTGTTGCAGTCGTTGGGGAAACTGAATCGTCCTTATCTGACTGCTGTGGAGGAGAAATTGTTGAGTTTGATTGAGCGAGAATATGGACTTCTAGATTAACCTAATCTAGAAACTGAACTAGAAAAGAGTTGGTTGAGTACTACTACTTAGCCATAAGGGATGACGTGGATAACCAGCTTTCGTTCGACCTAGACAGTAGAGAGACTGCTTACTAGAAAATAGATTAAGCACTGCTCGATCTCGATTGAGAAAACTGCCATGTATACCCCATGCTAAAATTACCAACTTGGCACGCTCTGTGGCTGTTAGAAGGTGGAAGTTATTATTTAAACCTATAGGATCGCTGGCTTGAAACATCTTACAGGGTTTTGTAGCACGGTAAGCAAACAGATTGACTACTTCTATAGAACCGTAACCCCAAGAATTGGCAAATTTAATACATTTACGGATAGTTGGATCGTCTTTGTCACGATCCGCCGTACTCGGATTAAGCATTATAAATGTAATTTGTGGGTAATTAACATTCCACTCACGTCTTAATAAATAACGATAACACCCGTTAATAATCGCAGTTCTTTCCATGTGAGTATATTAGAACTCTTGCATAAATATTTTGTGATAAAGTAGGGGGTTTACTAATACCAGAATTGTTGAAAACTCATCCGGTAAGCTGAAGTTCGTAGTTGTAGAGTGCAGCAATCAGATTACAACGTAGCCCAAATCGCCGACGACGGTTACGATAACGTTCACGAAGAATCTTAAAAATCTTTAAGGAACGATTGACATGCTCACTGATAACTCGTTGTTGAGCTAACTGACGATTGAAACCCTTGTCTTCCAAGCTTAACTGTCCGCCTTTAGGTTTCTTTTTCGGGGTTTTGCTTTTGGGATGAAGTTTGGTAATCCCTTGATAACCAAGGTCAGCCAATCCTAAAGTTTGAGGATGAAAGCGCACTTTGCTGTGTTTGAATAAACGAAAATCATGGTGTTTACCTTGACCATGCGCGGTACAAATAATTGCACCTGTATTCAAATCAACGATAATTTGTGATTTCAAAGTGTGGTGTTTCTTTTTGCCACTGTAAAATCGCTTCTGTCCATGTTTGGGGCGTTCTATTGGCGATTCAGTACTGTTGGGGTCGCTTGAGGGCTGGTGGTGGGAGTGAGCAAACTGATTGGTTGTAGAGGAATCAGAAGCAGATTTATTAAATGGCCTATTTTGCTTGAAGTACATAAAAGTATGTTAGCCAAATTTTATATGTAGAGGACAAAGCAAAGAAGCATTCGGCTAATACTATATGAAAGTCTATTACATTTTGAATGAAAATATGTGTATTTATCTAATTTCTATTCCGCAGTATAATCACTAAGATTGTTTTTTTGCTAGTTAAAATGGGGCAATTTTCAAATGATTATTTATAGTTTTGATGATAGTGTCGCCGCAAACAACGATAAAAGATAAACCCTAGAATAAAACCACAACCCATACTCAAAAAGACTCCAACAAAAGTATCAGATATTGGTTGAGCTAGTTGAGATAGAGGAAATTGGTTCTCGTTAACTTTTATGTAAAACTTCCTTAAGTCTTTTAATAAATAATCGCTTGTAAATGTTGCAGTTACTGCACTAACACTTAATCCGATACCTGCTGAGGCAATAAGATGTTCAAGACGACGCTGCTTTCGAGCCTTAGAGATTTCTATAATACCACGGATTGTTTCTATGTATCTTTCCCGAGCTGTTATATTTGGCTTTAAACTGGCTAGCTGTTCTTCTATTTGAACCAGGTAAAAGTTTTCTACTGTTTTTTTAAAATCTTCTAAAAATACTAAGTCAGTACTTCCATATTGATATTTATGATTATTTGAATCATTTTTAATTTTATCTAAGGAATGTTTATATCCATTAAAATTTATTTCCAAGTTGTGTAGCTGTGAATCTAGGTAATCAAGAGAAAATTGATTTCTAGTTAAAGTAAGCACATTATTACCTATATCTTGCTCCAGCTTTGCTAAATTAAAATCTGAAAGTTCTTTCGTTAAGTTTCCATCTTTCAAATATTCTATTAATTCTGATGGCATTTCGGCATCTCGCAAAAATAAATCACTTTTAGTCATTTTTGCTTTAATTAATAAGCATTGACTATAAATCCATATTATTTGACTTCGATAATAAAAAAGCTCTAATAATTCATTATGAAAATAACCGAGTTTTTCTTGTTGTTCTATATTTGAATAAATAATAATTAGAAGTGGTTCTTTATGTAAACTTTTCTTTTCAGGACTTTCAAAAGCTTGATTTACAAAAATAGAGCCACCTAAAAATTTACCTATTTGTTTTAGTCTTATCTTATCTTTCTCTTCAAAAAAAGCTTTCCCTGCTTCTTCTGCTATATTTCTATGATCTGAACGATAATCAGAATATCCAACTATCATCCAAATTTGACCAATATTAACATCTACTTCTAACAGTTTCCGTAAATCAAAAAAACCGTAAATATTATAAGGTTTACCTATATATTCATCTGTGCAAATTGAGCAAACAATTCTTAAACCTTTAATAGAATCTGCACTATGTAAAGTTTTACAAAACAAATGACCTTTAACAGCGAGATTCCCAACAAGTAGTTTTTCTGACTTTTCAGGAAAATTAAGGTCTTCCGAAGGTGTAAATACATCAGAAGAAAATTTTAATCTCTTATTTAATGTTTCCCAGTTTTTCCAACCAAAATTATTATCATCTCGACTGTAAGCAAATAAATAAAGACAAGGAGATTTTAATGATCTAATTTGTGAAACCATTGGATAATTTTAGAAAGTAGTGTATCTGCTTCTTGCGAGTTTAGTGCTTCTTTAGCTTTGATATTAGGATCAGAACTAGAAAGAATATTTATAAATTCTTCTATTTTTTCAGATGGTACAGTAGTATTCACATATAATGGCTCCTCGTATAGTTCTTCGTCCTTTTTTTTAGTAGATACTTTTTCCCTTGTCTGGTAAGCTGTCATATATTCATCAAAAGCTCTATTATATGCATCTTCTAGCACAGTATTTTTTACTAATTGACTAATAGATTGCAAGCCATTACTTAAATCAATCTTAAAAATTTCACCAGCACGATTGATTTCCTCTTTTAATTCCAAGGATAGCGAATCTTGTACTTCCGCAAGAGATGCAAAAAAAGCGTGTAATGCTATGGCTTCTGAAAAATCTATTTGTTTACTCTGCATATATGTATTGATTGATAAGTGAGGATTTCCAGTAATTACAAATCCAGCCCAATAATATATTCCTTTAAAGGGAATATTACCTAATTTTTGTTCGTCTAATTGTCTATTTAAGTTATTACGTAAAGATAATAGTACATCCGCAGCAGTTGGCTTGTAATTTCTTATTATAAAAATATATTCACTTAGCCATTCAACTAGTTCATCTCTCGTTACTATTCGCAGCCATTCTTGAGCCTCTTTTAAAGCTAAAGCCGGATGATGGCCATCTTTTATACGTTGATAAAAATTTATCATAATAAATGCAGTAGACATTTCATTAACTTTCCAGAGACTGCTAATAATATAACTTGCTCCTTTTGCAAGAAAAGCACTTACTAGACCTACATATTCATCAATTGGATTTTCTTCACTAGTCAATCCTGTTTCACAAGCAGACAGAGAAACAACATAATAATTTTCAAAGCTTAAAGATTTCAAAATAACTTCAGCGTTTAGTTTATCTTCTGTCCCCAATACCAAAGCTGATTTCTTTGGCTTTTTAAGGTCATGATAGGCATGGCCTGTAAAGTGAAAATAGTTATAATTAGTCTCACTTTCTAGACGATTCCTAATTTTACTATATCTAGCTTCCGAAGATTTTATATAGTTACCATCAAGTATAAGATTTTCATATATTGCTAAAATACCTGTAGCTTCCAGTTCAGAATATGCTAATGGTTTTCCACCAGAAGCTGCATCTATAGTTAGGATACCTCGGACAGGTTCTAATATAGAATTCAATTTCAATCCTATTTTTAAGCTAGGTAAACAAGTTATAATAAATTTTGGTATTTCTTTTTTTAAAACTTCTGTTGAGAAGAGTACGTGTAAAGGTAGTAAATACAACTCCTTATGTGGAATTAAAATTAATTGATTAATTTTAATTCCTGTTTTATTTATAACGATATCTATAATTTTTTCGATTTCAAGAATATCTGATAACTTTTTTAACTTCTCAACATTTAAAATTTTTGTTTTAAACTCTTCTCCATCCTCCTTTGAATATGCATTATTCCATTCTTGAATCCAAGAAAAAAATTTTGTTAATCTTTTATCATCGTAGCTTTTTTTAACTAACGAAGCAGGCCGAATAATTGGAGATGATTCATCAGGTAAAAGGATAAATGTAATAATATCGATACTACTAATATGCCAGTAAATAGCTGCCGTACTAGAATTCAGAAGATTTTTTTTAATAAGATTATAAAAATCATTTTTTTGATAAAAATTGCCATAATCATCATTTAATAATTCATAGTTTAAATAACTTTTTTTTGGATTTATATATTGATAAAGCCAATTTAAGCATATATCTTTTTTATTTTCAGCGAATACTAAAGCATTAGTTTCTTGTCCTGTAATAAGATAAGTCTCAATACTATTATTTTTATCAAAAAATTCATATTTTTTTTCAATATAACTTCGCATTTGTTTCAAGTCATTATTAAGCTCTTTCTCCTGTTTTCCTAAAACATAAAGCACTTGCTTGAAAAATTTTTGACCTGATTCCAAATGTTTTCTTTTATCCTTTTTAGTATCTTCAACTTTTATTAAACTTTCTAATATATTAAAATATAATTGTATCCATCTTTTCAACTCTTGTTGATTAGTATGTTTCAGTATCTTTATAGAGATATATGAATAAAATCCAGACTTAATAATTTCTTGATACGCATCTTTATAACTTTCTTTGTAAGAACTAAATGAATGTTGTGTTTTTTTAGATTCTATCAATTTCCCCTTTTCGTAATATATTTCAGCAAGAATATGTTGATTGTTGATAAAATTACGTTCTTCCTCTTGATTTTTATTTAAAAAATTTTGGCAAATATTTTCTCGAAAATAATGTATTGCGTCATCAAAAATTTCTACTCCCTTATTAATACCATCCTGCTTAGTAACTGTTACAGCTAAACGTTTCCAGAAAATTGGTTTTGATGAAAAACTATCTTTAGCATTTCGGTAGTTAAATATAGCTTCTTCTTGATTTCCACGTGCAGCATACACTTCACCTAGACCCAAATATGAATCAGCTAATCTTTCAGAGTAGTCATGTAAATTTTTATAAATTGTTGTTGCTTCTTGGTAAGCTTCTAATGATTTTTCTAAATAACTAATTTGAATTTGTTGAAAATTATCTAATATTTTATTTTTATTTGATTGTTTTTGACGCTCTTCTTGATTTGATAATTTAAAATATGATTTACCTATCCAGTAGTAGCTTTTAGCTTTTTGTACTGGATTGCTAGAGTCATCTTTTATAACTTTAACGTAACATTTATTTGCCTCAAGAAATTTTCTTTTATCATATAATATACGAGCAGATTCCATCCATATTCTTATCCATATTTTTTCAATTTCACAATTTTTGTATACCTTAATCTTATCAATTATAGAGAATACATAGTCACAACTTTTTTGTTCAATTATACCTACTAAAGATTTAGAAAGTTTTTTTATTTTTTTTTCTTTAACCGTTTTAATAGTTACAATATTTTTATTATCAATAATTTTTAGATATGATTTAATAGACTCTTCATACTGTCTTTTTACTTTGTAAATATCACCCTCATGATACCATCCTTGGCATTTGTCAATATCAATATCATTTTTGATTCTGTAAAAACTACTTATAATTGCATTTTCCACTTCTTTAGAATTACTGAAATTTTTCGATTGAATAATTGATAGTATTGGTATACTATACCTTTGCTCCCAATAATTTTGTATATTTTCCTTTTCAACTAATAGTGACAGCTCAAAGCATTTGATAATATTATTAACTTCTGTATCATTATTCTCTATTTTTATTTTTGCCTTGCCAAGCCAATACCAAAATTTAGAATTCGTAATATTCCTCTGAGGATGGTTAATATTTTCTATTAACAGCAAACAAGAATCTATAATTTCTCGATAAGCCTCTACATCATAAAGATTATTTAATCTCTTAACATATTTAGGTAAACAATTATCATCTGGGTTGTCCAATAGAAGTTTTTCAAATTCAACTAAATCATATTTTTCTCTTTCTTCATTAGCTTTTTTTTCTATTTCTTCATTAATCTTTTCAATCTCTATATCAGCATCCTTTTTCAAATCTGGATTCAAGATACTAGCATTTTTATAATCATTTATAGCATCATTATATTGTCCTAATTTGTACTGTAGAATTGCTCTATCATAATAATAATAAGCATTATTTTTATTTAAATAAATGGCTTCGTTATAACTATCCAATGCGTCATTAATTTTTTTTGTTTCAAAGACTAAATCAAATAATTTACTATACGTTTTCCCTAGCATATACCAGGTATAATCTTCATCTTTTTTTATTATTGTTGCTGCTCTAAAATTATAAGCTGCATCAGCATACTTTTCTAAACCATACAAAATCTCACCACGACGATGTAAAGCTTGATAATCTTTAGGATTGTCTGTCAAATTGTTATATAGTACTTCTAGTTCTTCCAAATGAAATTCTTGGTCTTGCTTCATAACTGTATATTCGCTTATTGTGCCATTGTGAGAGTTAATTATGTCTTAATCATTATAATAAATATTTTAGCTAAAATATTTTAGCTAAAATAAGAGCATGAGAATAGAGGGCCAATGTAGTAGAGATATTGTCTCTGACAACGATAACTCAAAAACCATAACCAGCCCATACGGGATATCTTAATCATTACTACAATGCTTGCTACCGCAGATCAACGCTATCACAATAGGGCAATAGAACCAAATAATTTTGGCTATATTAGCAATGAGTAGCCGAGTTACTATGTTGAGAATTTCTCTTTGAGCAAACATTCGTGGTAGTTACCGACGATGTTGAGATTCTTTGGGTTCAAGGGGTTCGCCAGCACGATCCGTTGCCGCCTTGCCCACTCAAACCAAGCACTAACATCTGCGGTAACGGTATTCTTGCCCTTGGCCCCACTCTTGCACGAGTTGATAAATAGCCCAGTCGGATTATCACACCAGCCTTCTGCGATGTCTACGACAAGCCGCAAAGCGTCTACGCATCCTTCACACTAGGTAACACTGACTGACCTGCTGCCAACGCCGAACTTTGTTCAGGTGTGGGTAGAGTCATGAAAAAGCCTAAGCCCATACCAATGAAGGTTAAGGAAAGGGAAAATCGCAACGCAATTGCCAACACAGGATTATTCAAACGCTCTAGCAGTAGTAAAATTACTGTAACTAAAGTTGCTGTCCAAAGGAGAACTAGGGCAATTTCCATAAATTTCCAGAGAGCTTCATCTTCAGAAGTATTAAATCAATGTTTTCTGCAATGGGTGGAAACCCTGGTTGGTTCGATGGGGGGAGAGATTATCCCCATAGATGGAAAGACCATTAGAGGTTCTTATGACCGAAATCAGGGTCAAAGCGCACTCCACGTCATAAGTGCCTGGGCAAGTGAACAACGTTTAGTGTTGGCACAGGTAAAAGTAGAAGATAAATCTAATGAAATTACGGAGATTCCCGCATTATTAGAGTTACTAGATATCACAGGTGCTATCATCACCATTGATGCAATGGGGACACAAACTGAAATTGCCAAACAGATTGTCGCTAAAAAAGCTGATTATGTCCTAGCACTTAAAGCTAATCATCCCACTCTCCACTCTCAAGTACAACAATGGTTTGAAACTGAGAAAGCCAATAATTTCCGAGGCGTTGATGTCAGTTATGACAAACGAATTGAGAAAGCACATCATCGCCGAGAAATTCGTGAAGTTTGGACTGTACCTGTTGCTGCTATTGGCGAGCTTTATCAACCCAAATTATGGGCAGGATTGAAAACTCTAGTGATGGTAGTTCGTGTGCGTCATCTTTGGAACAAAACTACCCGTGAAGTTCAGTTTTATCTCACCTCTTTAAACAGTGATGCTCAACTTATCGGTCAGTTAAACACAGAGGTACTGGCACAAAAACGATTCCTCCTGTGTTTGTTGTTTCAAGCACTGCATAGCCTTAACTGAACCGTATTGTCTGCTAAACTATAAACTCTGCGAATCCCTGCACGAATACCTAAGTCATCAACAGGTAGAACATCAAGCCGATGTAAACGAAACATAAGCAGCATCTGCACCGTCCAACGCCCAACGCCTTTTATTGGTGTTAAAGCTTCGATAATTGATTCATCTTCCATTGCCTGCAATTGATCTAGCGTAGGCAATCCATCTAGAACTTTTTGGGCAAGGTCTTTCAAATACAAAACTTTTGGTCGTGAAATACCTGCTCCTCGCAAAACGTCATCTGGGGTGTTGAGGATATCTATTGCTGTAGGGAAAGGGCTATGAGGATAAAGTTGCAAAAATTTGCTATGAATGCTCCCAGCAGCCTTGCCAGAAATTTGCTGGTAAAGAATTGACCGAGATAGAGAAAAGAGCAAGTCTCCAGTTTATTGTACTTGATAGAGTTTGCAATCTCCAATAATTTCTATTAGCCTTGCCAAGATAGGATCTGAATGCTTGAGAGTTGTAATCGCAATTGAATAATCCATTAGTTTATCAGCTAAGACCTAAGCATTTGCTCTCTCATTGAATCATCCATTCGCAAGGACATTAAAACAATTTGCAATTATGTGAAAGTAACGGGGATTTAGCTTAAGTATCAAAACGAGCTGCTTGATAGAAGCAAGGAAGTGAACCCTCAAACTTTGCTAAAAAATGAAATCGACATATTCAGATGGAGCCAGTATGGGGAGGAGTTGAAGACACTGCTGCCCATCTTCGGGGTATATGTGCTTTAGGTCTGGTGAGAATGAACTACTCAGATGTAATGAACGAATTAGCCGATCTACTAGCTGACCCCAAACCAGAAGCAAGAGTTACTGCTGCAAAGGCGATCGCCTACACAGGAAATCCCCAAGGTGTACCTTTACTTCGTTTAAAAACCCGCATCGGCGATCAAGCACCACAGGTGATTTCGGAGTGCTTCAGTGCTTTGTTACAACTAGCTCCAACTGATTCACTTGCAATAGTTGCTGGTTTTCTTTTTGATCCGAAGGAGCAAATCTGTGAGTTAGCAGCATTGACGTTGGGTGAATCACGATTAGAGGAAGCATTTGATCATCTCAGAAATTGCTGGGAGCAAACAAGGAATGTAGAACTTCGGCGCACATTGTTACTAGCAATTGGGATGTTGCGACAAGATAAAGCAATAGATTTCCTAATTTCACTAGTGGCTCAAGGAAAAGATATTGATGCAAAAGATGCGATTGCAGCGTTGGCTATTTATCGAGAAGACCGTAAACTATGGCAGCGAGTTGATCGAGCTAGTGAACAAAGAGCTAATCAATTGGGACTTTGAACTTGAAATTTGTAATGACCTGTAATACTTAGTCGCTTTCTAGGCGATCGCTCTACACAGTATCGTCCATCCAGCCACATTCTGAGTTTGGGCAATCCCAGTGTACTCTTGAGGTGCAATCGCGTTCATACTCAGCACCAGATTTGGGACATTTGCCAGTAAACAACGGATGCCAATCAAGCAACTCTAACTGTTGCTGTTGTGTCCAGAGTAGTCGAGGCTGTATAATCAACTCGCCATTGTAGTAGGTTGCTCTCTGGAACTGACAAGGAGTACAGCGTTGATTCGCAGGGGATAAGCCAGTGACCGAATTCGCAAACAAGATAGCTATTGTCACTGGTGCAGCCAGAGGTCTTGGCGAAGCCATTGCCGTCAACCTGTACAAAAACGGTGCGCGGGTCGTTCTGGCAGACATCAATGCCGAAGGAGCGCAGGAAGTAGCTAGGCGGTTGGATTCATCTGGCAAGCGGACACACGTTATTGAAACTGATGTGTCTGACCATCGCGCTGTGGAGGCAATGGTAGCCGAAACGGTGGAGCGATTTGGCGGGTTGAACCTAGCAGTGAATAATGCTGGCTTTACCGGGCCGCATGGGATTAATACCGCCGATTATGAGATTGAATGGTGGCATCGTGTGATTGCGACTAATCTTAACGGCATTTTCTTTGGGCTGAAATACGAAATTCCAGCAATGATTCAAAGCGGTGGTGGGGCAATTGTGAATATGTCATCTGCCGCTGGTGCGGTCGGAGTGGCGGGTATTGCTCCCTATGTCACTGCCAAGCACGGCATTATCGGTCTGACAAAGGCAGCAGCATTGGAATATGCAAACCAGGGCATCCGGGTGACTGCAATCGGGCCAGGTTATGTTGATACACCTCAGATGCAAGAGTTACCAGAGTCAGTGCGAAAGCAGATGGCTGACTTGCACCCTTTAGGTCGCCTTGCAGGAACCGAGGAAGTCGCGGACATGGTTAGCTTCCTCTTGTCGGAGCAAGCCTCTTTCGTCACAGGCAGCTTCCACCTGATAGATGGTGGTTACACTGCTGTGTGACTACTAATCAATCAACTTGCGTGCGATCGCAATACATAATTTTCTTCTTTCATTTGTTTCTTTAACTACTTATTTTTAGCGAACTAAACACTTGAGAAACTGTGACTTTGACCAGATACCTTGCCAGCCAGAGAATATGGTTGCTTGTGATCGAGCGCTAATGAAAGAAAATCTGGGAAATAGAGCAAGAATGCAGTAGTAACCGCGCATTATCAATTTTTGTATGTCGCTAGATTTTTACTCCTTTTTCCCTTTGCTAATAAGAGCTATTAATGCTAAATTTCCGTTACTGGCAATACTTCATGGTGATTTATGAACAAAGGTGAACTAGTGGATGCTGTAGCAGCAAAGACCAACATCACAAAAAAGCAAGCCGATGAAGTCATCAGTGCTTTTTTGTCAGTTGTTACCGAAGCTGTAGCTAATGGTGAAAAGGTAACGCTCATAGGGTTTGGTTCATTTGAGCGGCGCGATCGCTCAGAACGCGAAGGGCGTAATCCTAAAACGAATGAGCCAATGACAATTCCGGCGACCAAAGTGCCTGCGTTTTCTGCTGGGAAACAGTTTAAAGAAAAAGTAGCGCCATAGATGAATTGCTTTGCCACTAGCAATCCAATCACTGCTTCCTCTGTAGCGTTCGCAGTTCTCAAGGCAACGCTAGAGGGAACGTGAGTCGTTGAATTGCAGATGTAAAAAAAGCGCGATGGCGTAACCGCCCGCTAAGAATGCGATCGCTGCATTTATTTTGGGCATTCTGAAAAGATAGCGTTTACTAAAGAAAGTAATGTTTAAAGGATTCGGTGGCCCAAAAAAGAAAGCAGTACTTGAGGACAATGAACTGACCACAGGGATTGTTCAGCATCCAGTTACGGGACTTTGGCAGACATGGATATCATTTACAGGTAATGATATTCAATGTATTACCGCCCATGCGAACCCTGATGATGCTGACCGGGTAGCGAAACAGATTGCTGATGCTTGGAGTGAGGGGAAATATAAAACTGGGGAAGAGGTAACAGCTTTTATCGAATCACTGCCTACTGATGCTGTCATAGACCCATTGCCCCAAAATATTGTGATGCAATTAAGTCAACAGGCATTAAGCGCAAGGAAGTAGTTAGAGCGATGGCTACGCCAACGTCTGCGATGAACGCTCTAAACAGTATCATCCATCCGCACTCTGGATTTTGACAGTCCCAATGCACCCGTGCTGACCAGTCCCGGTCAAATTCAGCACTACACCGGGGGCATCTACCTGTAAACATCGGATGCCAGTCAAGTAACTCCAGCTTTTGCTGTTGCGTCCACCGTTCTTGTGGTTGCACAATCAACTCGCCGTTGTAATAAATGGCTCCTTCTGGTTCCCATAGTTCTACTGGTTCGGCGTTGGGGTTTTCTCGAAAGTCCAAGCATCTGTCAGCAACTGATCCATTAGGGTGAACGGTACAGACAAGGTGAGGATTATGTGAGTATAAGAGACAGCAATTGCACTCTCTTTAGTTTCGGCATAGTACCAGTATATTGCCTGTTTCAACCAATCGCTTGTTGGTTCAACTGTATAGTTGTTTCGAGCGTCACAAAGAAAAAGGGAATTGTTGGGTCACGAATCAACTACAGGTAATCCTGCCAGGGCCATTGCCACTTCTTCTGCACTATATTCAGTATCAACAAGCCGTCCAGCTTGATAATCGATATAAGCTTGCATATCAAAATGTCCATGACCGCAAAGATTAAACAGGATAGTTTTGCTTCTTCCTTCTTGTTTGCAGAGCAGAGCTTCGTCAATTGTTGCTTTGACAGCATGATTAGCTTCTGGTGCTGGCAAGATTCCTTCAGAAGTCGCAAAAGTTAATCCAGCAGCAAAGCAAGCGAGTTGGTATTCAGCACGTGATTCAACTAATCCCAAATTCACAATGTGGCTAACAAGGGGAGCCATACCGTGATAGCGCAAGCCTCCAGCATGAATTCCTTCGGGAACAAAACTACTACCTAAAGTATGCATTTTGGTAAGTGGGGTTAAGTGGGCAGTATCACCAAAATCGTAAGCATATTTTCCACGAGTCAATGATGGACAAGCAGCAGGCTCAACAGCTATTACTTGTATATCTCGTTCTCCTCGCAGTTTAGCACCGAGAAATGGGAAGGCAATTCCGGCAAAGTTGCTACCGCCACCAGTGCAGCCAATAACAATATCAGGATAATCTCCTGCCATTTCTAATTGAGTCAATGCTTCTTGACCAATCACGGTTTGATGTAGCAGTACATGATTGAGAACACTACCTAAAGCATACTTAGTTTGTTCATCAGCAGCAGCTACTTCTACAGCTTCACTAATAGCAATCCCTAAACTGCCATTACTATTGGGATTTTGTGCAAGAATTTTACGTCCGGCTTGGGTTTGAGTGCTTGGGCTAGCAACGACCCTCGCGCCGTAGGTTTCCATTAAAGCTCGGCGGTAAGGCTTTTGCTGGTAGCTAACCTTTACCATATAAACTAAGACTTCTAAACCGAATAGCGCACCGGCAAAAGCTAGAGATGATCCCCACTGTCCGGCTCCCGTTTCAGTAGTTAGCTTTTTGACTCCAGCTTGTTTATTGTAGTATGCTTGGGCGACCGCAGTATTGGGTTTGTGGCTTCCAGAGGGGCTAACACCCTCATATTTGTAGTAAATTTTGGCAGGTGTATCTAAAGCTTGTTCTAAACGACGGGCACGATAAAGAGGAGTTGGTCGCCACTGGCAATAAATAGAGCGCACTGCATCTGGTATTTCAATCCATCTTTGTTGGCTAACTTCTTGCTCAATCAGTGCCAATGGAAACAAAGGTAATAATTCATCTGGTGTAATTGGCTTACCAGTACCAGGATTTAAAACTGGTGGTAAGGCTTGTGGCAAGTCAGCTTGGATGTTGTACCAAGCTTTTGGCATTTGGTTTTCAGTGAGAACGTATTTAATCGTGTCCATATAATTAGGTTATGCACAACAGTAAAATTGTACATTTACGATTCTCCAAGAAAAAAGTTAACTTTTATTGTTCTTCAAGAGGTTAGTTATGACAAAAGAATACATGGAGTCTTTAGAGGCAATTGTTGATCAATTAACATTAGCCGCAGTTCTAGAAATGTTAGAACGAATCAGTCATAAAAAAGCAGAAAATCTCAGAAATCATTGGAAAGATGAGGCTTCTGCAAAGCTTTGGGATAAAGCTGCTAGACAGATAGAACAGATAAATATTGATATTTAATTAAATTTTTGGTTTGATTGCAAAGCTTTGCCCTAGCCTTACAGCCCTTCTCAATACAAGAGGCACTGTTCACATTCGGGCATTCTCTGGCAGGCGTTGGTGCAGCTATCGCTGTATTAAATAGAAGTTTTCCTGCACTAATCTATACTTTGATTAACGTGTCATTCAAATTCCTATGAGTTGCGAACATTTAGACAATCTGACTACGGAAACTCTGATTTCTAAAGCAAACTACCCAGTATTTCGTTGTGAAGAGTGTATCCTAATAAACAGTCGCTGGGTGCATCTCCGTATTTGTCAAAGTTGCGGCAAGATGCTGTGCTGTGATTCTTCTGTTCATCAACATGCCCGACGGCATTACGAGGAAACTGGACATTCAGTAATTAGCTCGGCTGAGTTAGGAGAACAGTGGTTATGGTGTTTTTTGGATGAGCAGGCAAAAAACTACTAAAGTGAGGTAAACGCTCTTTACTGCCCTATAAGGGTGATTTCTATTTTCCCAACGCCTCAGCCAATTGCCCTTTTAGGGAGAAAGCTTTGACTTGTCGCTCAAAACCAGTATCATCTGAAATTTTATGCGAAGAATTATTATTGGAGTTATGGGGAGAGGAGAAAATGCGACAGCAAATGATTTACAAGATGCTTATATATTAGGTCAAGAAATTGCTAAACAAGGATGGGTTTTACTCACTGGTGGTAGAAATGTAGGGGTAATGGATGCAGTAAGTAAAGGTGCAAAATCTGCTGATGGTTTAACTATTGGTATTCTTCCAGGTGAAAATCAGGATGGTATGTCCTCTTGGGTGGATATTGCTATTTTCACAGACATGGGTAATTCTAGGAACAATATTAACGTTCTTACCAGTGATGTGGTAATTGCTTGCGGGATGGGTGCAGGAACCGCTTCAGAAATTGCTCTAGCTTTGAAAGCAAATAAGCAAGTAATTTTGTTGAATAATGATGAAGAAAGTAAACTTTTCTTTAAAAAACTGTCGCCAGAAAATGTTTATATTGTGGAGAGTGTGGAGCAGGCGATCGCTACTGCCAAAACAATTTTATCTTAGTTACGAATTAGTGAATCAGTAAAGTCTTCTCAAATTGGGAGGCTCTCGAATTGATTGGGTTTAAATCCCCATCTGTTGCGTTAGCTTCCCGATATTTAAATTATATTCCGGATCAGACTGAAGCAAGTGAGTGTATGTATAAAAAAGAGAACAACATTCCCAGATGATTAACCAAATTACCGCTTTAGAATCTTGTTGGCATATTTCTCCTGAGTGGGGTCAGACCATGCCTCCAGTAGCAGTAAGAATGTTAGAAAGAGTTTTGTTGCCAATCTCAGACTTGTCAGGCTACTGCTGTGGTGTTTTGTGGGAAAAACAGGAATGGATTTATGCAATTGTTTGCCAGAATGAAACTCTCTACTTAGCTGAACAAGAATTTCATCCAACAAATGTACTAGAAAAGTCCACTGTTTCCACTCCAGCTTTTGAATTGGGGGACATAGTTGAGGTTGATTTCGGTGAACAGCCGACACGCCGTATTATTCAAGGAATTTTTAGCCTCAAAGATAATTGGCTTTATGGGGTAGAGTGGCGCTCTCCAATTTTAGAAGAAGTGTCTGCCCAAAGCAGAACAATATGGCTTGCTGATGTTGATTTAGTCAATGTTAGTGTATGACAATTACTAAGTTGCGACAAAAGAGCAGCCCCAAGTTAACTAACAATTTGGGTTATTAATCTCAAGTTACTGGTTTTATTAGCTGTTTTTATTAGCTACTTTTAATTAGTTCTCTGGGCATCATAAGTATTATATAGTGATTATTACTACAGATGCTTCCGAAAATTCCCTTTGTTGCAATTAGCGTTCTGCTTGTAGCTCAAATGTCGTTACCCGTATTTGCCAACAATCTTACCGCTACAGTTGTAAGCGTAGGTGACGGTGACACCATACGGGTGAGAACTGGTAACAAAACTGTGACTGTCCGCCTCGCTTGCATTGATGCACCAGAGATGAAGCAAAACCCTTGGGGACAGCAATCATCAGCAAGACTTAAACAATTGCTGCCAGTGGGACAAGGAATTACCCTACGTGCTATTGAAACTGACAAATACAAGCGCTTGGTTGCAGAGGTGTTTGTCGAGAATCGCAGCGTCAACCTCAATATGGTGCAAGAGGGTCAGGCTGTAGTCTATCGTCAGTACCTCAAAGGCTGTCGGGAGTCTAAAGATAGCTTGTTGCAAGGTGAAAACACTGCCAAACAACAGCGTTTAGCATTTTGGAGCCAGGCTAATCCTGTAATGCCTTGGGACTTCCGCCACAGAGCTACCCAAAAGACAACTTCACAGGCGATTCAACCGCAGCAACAGAATAACTGTGATCCTGCTTACCCAGATTTTTGCCTGACAAAGAATTCACCAGACTTAGATTGCCGAGATATTAGCCAACGAAGGTTTAAAGTACTGCCACCCGATCCTCATGGGTTTGACCGAGATGAAGATGGGATTGGATGTGAACGGTAGATGTGATTTTAAAAAGATTTTGGACAGCCTTTGTCAGCAGAAGTCGGACAAATTGTAAGCTGAAATAACTAAAAAGAGTGTTAAGCGAAGAATAAAGCCATACGTTCATTTGGAAGAAGAAAATGCTTCAAAACGTGTCAATTATTAGAGACGATATGGGAATTCCTATATCGTTCCCAAGTGCTTGTAAATAATCTTTTGTAGACTTTAGCCTTATGTAGTCAGACAAAAGTTTACGGTTAGCTTTAGCCATCTGGATGGCATTAACATACCCCTTGGGTATCGCGTATTTGGCTATCTGCCCAGACTTGGGTATTTGGTTGATTTCTGAAACACATCAAAAGTGTGTCAGCATTATAATTGGCTTACTTTTTGTAAATGAGTTCTGCAAAGCGATCGCGTTGCTTCCTGGCTGGCGATCGTTTTTGCGTTATCACTACCTCAGTGTAATCAAAAAACTCCAAAAACACAAGTTGGTGTTGTAAATTAGAGGAGAGCTAAATGACGGAGGAGGTCTGCTTTGTGAAACTGTCCTATGTATCTCGTTTTACTTGGGATGAAGAAACAGCACAGCGATTGAGAAAACTACGGGGTAAAACTAGCCGAGATAAATTAGCGATTCAAGCTGGTCGCAGCAATACTTTTATCCAAAACCTTGAATGGGCAAACCCTGGAAATAGACCAGAATCAATTTCCAAAGAAGATGCGTTTGCTATTTGTAATGCGCTTGATGTACCTATTTGGAAGTTATTTCCAGCGTTAGTAATCAATCCTGAAAGTTTACAAGAAATATGCAAAACTCTATTGACATAATACAACACTGTGTTGTAGATTATATATACAAGAGAGGAATTGAGCGCGATGCCTCTGGGAGAAAGGAAGAAGCGCTCAAAACTCAAACCAATCAAATTGAATTAGCAACAAAACTATTAGAAACCAATAGCCGGCGGGATAAGTAGCCGCAGCCTAAAACTTGTAATGGCCAAGCCACCGCGAGATGATTCCGATGACCTACCACGTCTAAAAACTGGTTGTAAAAACTTCAATCTTTTCAGAATTAAGGCGATTATTACTCCTCAGTATGTAATCGCCTTTTCAATTGTTTCGACATGGCTGTGGCTGTACAGAGGGCACGATAAATCCAATATCTTCTCTACAGCTTTGTGCTGTCTGGTGTTTTTACATCAGTTAATACGCTTTACCATTGAACACTTTTATAGAACCCATTTGATATCTATACAGGAGGGCAATCGAATTTGGCTGAACTACGAGCTAAGTTACAAATTTTATAGATTGATCGTCAGGATTTTTTTCTTGCTTTTTTTGTCGCTCAACACGACTGTATTGTAGGGTAATGTATCCGTTCCTAGCGGAATTGGCAGCCTAAAACTGGGGCTTTTATGATCGAGTTCGCCTAAATCAATGCTTTTCTTTATATCGCCATCTGTTGCAAGATTTGCGGTAAGTTCGCCTTTATAATCTTCAATTAAAAAGTCTCTAAAGAAAACGACTTCCCCAGCATCAGGATCTATCCCAAGGATGACCGTACCGATGAAAGTTGCGCCTTTTCGTTCTTCATCAACCGTTGCCATTGTGATTTCCGAGGGGTCTTGACCCGACATTTGTGCCATAAACTTTTTTCTCTTGCGAATTCTCAACAATTGAAAATGATTTTACAAGATCGCTATGGGCGATCGCAAAACTCTCAGGACGTATTTCTGCATTGAGTTGATACAAGATACCATCTAAGATTTGTCGCTTTGTCCACTTTGGTGGTCTGGCTTGCTTTTTCTGCGGCAATAGTGGTTCAATGATTGCCCACTATGTGTCGCTTAAGCTGCTGGAGTACGGCATTTTTTTCTTATTTTACCCGTTCTTCCAAGATCCCAAATGGGTTCTATAAGGCTTCGCCAAATCTAGATTGAGAGTGTTGTGCAAGCCACAACAAACTGACTAATAAAAATAGGACGATCGCTCCGTCGGACAAACTGCGCGATCGCCTTTTTACCCATTTAAGAGGTATTTCTAATGATTACACAACTTTCAGCCCCTGCGCCAACAAAAGATCCGTTAACCACACGCGATCGCCAAATCATCGCAACCATCGTCAATCAGTCGGACTACTCAAAAGAGTGCAAGCCCGAAGATGTAGTGACTATCTGGATAAACTCGGATGATATTGTGTGGGTAAAAATGACCCACGGTTATGCTCGATATCACAAAGAGTGTTTCAAACGTGCAGTAGCAGAAGTTAAAGCGAGTCTTTCTACTCCAGTGGAGTGCAATCACCAGGAAGATGAGGAATTAAAACAAGCTTCTGAGAAAATAGGCTTGTTGGGTAATTGTGATTGGTTATCGTTGAGCATCCAGTACTATCCTGACAAGGTAATTGGTCACGCTGGTTGCTACACTTCGCAGAAGCCTCAACTATTAACCCCCCTTGCTGAATGGGATTTTACACTGCCGAAGTGGAATATGCCTGCTGCCATCTGTCCAGACTGCGAAGGTCATGGGTGCGGTAACTGCTCGTATCGCGGGACTCGTGCAGAAGACTTGTGCGAACCAGTGGACGGCTATCGACTGACCTATGTAGGACACACTGACCTCCAGACGGCTCACAATGTATATCTAGATGGTGAGTTCTTGGGCATACTCTTCAAGGTCAGAAACGCTGATGAAGTCTGGGAAAACGACCCCAAGACATACTTACTGGCGCTGTGGCGATGGCATGAAGTATTGGAGCGTAAAAGAGGCTGTAGAGGTGCTATCCAGGGCAACTGCTCCGATTGAACTACCGCAAGTTTGTCGGGAGTTGGTAGCGGCGTAAGTGAAATGGTGGGTATTAAAACCCACCATGCAACCATAACCAATCTTTGTAAAATAAAATACAGTTCGTCTTTAAAACATGAGTAGCAAGCCTTACGATCAGTTTTCTAAGGAATTATTAGAGGAGTTGTTGTCTCCTTTAGGTAGAGTAGAAGTTAACAAACAAGTAACTGATGAAACCAGATTTGTTGACGTTTTGTTTACAAGCACACCAACTGCCCAAGTTCAAAATCTTGGATTATTGGGCAGAATCGCTGTGTTAAATACGGCACTTTTGGAACCATTCCGCAATCAACCAAGTAGATCAGAGGTACGTAACTGTTTTCTGAAACTGTTCACCGTGATTGCAGACTCACAACGTAAAGCCAAGCGAGAGAAAACCAGTTTACCAGAAGATAGTTTAGCGCGTTTGTGGATTATATCGCCTAGCGCTTCAGCCTCTCTGTTGGAGGATTTAGAGGTTAAACTAGATTTAGAAAAGTGGAGCAGGGGAGTTTACTTTTTCCAGAAATGTTTTAGGGCAGCACTAGTAGCGGTTAACGAGCTACCAGTAACAGAAGAAACATTATGGCTAAGGATTTTGGGTAGAGGCGAAACGCAACGTACTGCCATTGATGAATTGCTGGCATTACCTGAAAGCAACCAATTAAGACAAAATACTCTCAAACTGATTACTAATTTGCGGGTAATTATAGTTCAACAGCAAGAAACTTTAACAGAAGATGAGCAGGAATTAATCATGAATTTGTCGCAAGCTTACCAGCAGTGGGAAGAAACTACTAAACAGCAAGGAGTGCAACAAGAACGCCGTCAAGTTGTAGAAAACTTGTTAAGATTCAGATTTGGTTCTGTGGATGAAGAACTCTCAAGAGTAGTCGAGAGTTTATTGCAGTTAACACCAGAAGAATTTACTCCCCTATGCCTTGAATTATCTCGTGAAGATTTGCTAGCAAGATTTAATTCACATCAATAATCTGTACAGGGCAAATAATGAGTAATAAAAAGCGCTTTTGTGAAATCAAGAGCGCTATTTTATTGGCTCTACGCTTCACATATCACAATTAAACGGCTACGCCAATGCAAAAGTGAAAATGCTTTTGGTACAAACAAATGAACCCTCAAGAAAATGCTGAACTACTTGCTGCTTTGATGCGCCAGGAAGAATTGCTCAAGCAGTTAGTTGCAGCAATCAATAAGCCGAAATTAGGATTGCACAGTGAAGCTGGCAATTGCAAGATATATTGTAATCGCCAGCACGGAGGGCTATGGTACACACTAAATGGTGAACCGAGTGATGTCCCTCAAACTGCCTTAACTGGATATCTTAAAGAACTACGGTTTGAGAATACAGAACGCCGCAAGAAAGAAACCTGCAAGTTGCTAATAACTATGCAAGCAGACCGGACGTATATCTTAGAATCAGGCTACGATACCCATTTTTCAAAGTGCATACTTGCGGCGATCGCAACTTTGACCCCACAACAATTATATTCTCCCATCACACTACAGCCGCACCCTGGGACGACAGATGAAAACGTGTTGTTCTGTCGGATATGGGTAGAGTCGGAATTAGTGATGGCATCCTACAACGAGCAAAGCGACTGGCGCGAGATCAGCAAGCAGGCAATTGCTGTAACCAAAGCTGCGGCAGAAATGGTGTTCTAACTTGTTGTAAACAGGGCTTGGGCAACTGTAATTAGAAGTTGCTCAAACTTTGTCTACAGCTAATGAAGAAGGGCAATGGGAAAAGGGAAAGGGGTAAAGGTAAAAACCTTGCTTTTCTAAGGATGATTTAATTCATGAATCCCTTTCCCTTTCCCCTTTAACCTTTCCCCCTCTTTTTGCTGTCTACCTATTCACCAATCAAAAGAAATGACTACAACAATCGTTCACCCTAGTATCGAAAACTTGCAGCAGTTTTCTGACTCATTCGACATTGAGAAACTATTGCAATCTGAGGGAGTTTTGCCGTGGCTCCTAGCAAATGGCTGGAAGTACGACGATGAATCTTGTTTGATTGCAAATATTATTGATGAGTCTACAAGCCTTGATGAAGTTTGGGACTCCAAAGAGTTTGATTTTAATGCTCTGTCAGATGAATCAAAGGAAAAATTAAATCTGATTTTCGAGTATTTCTATCTGTAGTATTTGTCACTCTCAATCAGTAATTAACAAAAAAGTAACGAATTATGCATGAAAAACTCTACAGTCAGATTTAATCAGTCTGACTGTAGAGAAAAATCGATTCCACTAAAGATTATCACACGCTCTACTTGAATACTAATCAGATGGAAACAAATTTGATTAAAGTGTATGACGCGACACTGTTAAGTTCATCGAAAGTTTACCAAATCAACGGTACACTTTCCCGATATTTGGGAGATGAGGGGAGTATACAACATCCACAGTATCTATTTGTACCTCTGCCAAATCAAAGAAAAAAAGCCAGCTTTCGGCTAAATCGAAACAAACTTATGACTCGCTGTTATGAAGTCGAAGGCATGACTTATAACAAGCCTGTGGTACAGGATAATTCGCAGCAACTTCAGCTATTTTAAGCCATGTCAATACATAAACCACCAGTCATTAAAAGACATATTCGCCTGCAAAAAAGCTCTACAAAAGTAATCTATAGAGCTACTACAGACATTCGCTCTCTTGAGAAATCACCACAAAGAAAGCTTCGCTTAATCGAAGTGAAAAATAATGATTGAGGTCAATAATAATGGTACAAGCAATCGACAACCCTATTGCTACAAATTTCCTAACTGATGCAGTAGTCGAGCGCCACAATTTCTCACAATTAAATAAAACCCGTATTCGCTTCCGTATTCAGTTGAAAAAAAGTACAAAATCGGCTGCTCCTAAATGGGCAGATGTACTACAAGCTGAAGTTTCTGAAATTGAATCAGACCTTGTGAAAGTTACTAATTCCGAAGTCGGATTACGCGGAATCAAGGTATTTAAAAAGCTCGATGAAGCTGCCGCACAACTTCGTCAAGAAATCGCCTCAGTTCAAGAGTGGATGTCTGCTGATACTGGTGATTGGGTTTGTCCGATTGATTTAGCTCCCCTGGTATGGAATCAGCTAATTAATATCAGAGATAATATCGCCCCTGGTTTACGTAATCAATTGAAAGCTGATTACGAAGCGGGACTTCTTGATTATCAAGAGCGGATTGATCAGTTCCTCTCACTTAACACCTGGGAATTAGCACAGGATAAGCAAGAGTCAGTCAAAGCTAACTTGCTAAGAGCATTTCCGACTCTGACCGACCTTGAAGACTATTTACAAGTCGTTATTGGTCGCCCGGTGATTATCCCTGCCCTCTCTGAACAACTCAACCAGCAGCAAGCCGAGTGTTTAGACCAGATTACCAAATTCATCCAACAGTATGACCAAAATCTGGAACAGAGATTGAGGGAATCAGCGATCGCTGGTGGTGAACAACTTGCCGCCCAATTGCTTGAAGAATTAAGCGACTGGGAGCCAGGACGCAAGCCCGTACAGTTTAAAAAGAAGATGCAACGCCATCTGATGAAGGTTCAGGTACTACTAGCGAATGCTGACCCAGAGGCTGGCAGCAGCTTGGAAGCGATGATGACGCACTTGGACTCTATCGTTAACGATCCAGCGATTGAGTCGAAGAATCTGGGTTCAGATACGCGCAGTCAATTGCAGCAAAAGATGGAAGAAATTCGGATCAAGTTATTAGACGAACAGCGCAATCTCCAAGAGCTAGCAACTGGCGACGTGGGTTTATCGAAAGCTACAGTCAGCGCGTTTAAGTTCCGGTAAAAAACAGTCTTGGGCGAGGGTGAATTCGCTCAAGACTAAGTACCTTAAACGAAAAATGCAGCATATACATCTCAAAAAGAGTACCGCACTTCTTTCTACTATAGGAACAAAATTCTCATGTCACATTTCTCAACAGTTAAAACCAAGCTTGCTAACCGTGAATGTCTAATACAAGCTTTACAAGACTTGAAACTGAATCCGCAAGTACATGAAACAGCACAATCACTAAAAGGATACTACGGTGGCTCTCAAGGTCAAACTGCTGAAATTATCGTATCTGGTCGCACCATAAAAGCCCGTGCAGACATCGGGTTCAAATGGAATCAGTCAAGCGGCGTGTACGAGGTAATACACGATAGTTATGAAACAGTTCCTAAGTTGGGACAAGACTTTTTCAGTAATAAACTAATGCTGGCTTATGGTAAGCATTTGGTTCGTGTCAAAGCTGCCGAGTTACAAGAAAAATTTGGTGAATGTGCGATCGCTGAATCAACTAACGGAAGTGTGCAAACTCTACGGCTGACTTTTGCTGGACATCAAGAAGTTCAACAATTTGCACGGAGATAAATATGGAACGTTCAATACTGATTCATTTCGACAGCGCTACAGGTGAAGTTCGCGTGGAAGCGGAGGGGTTCAAAGATTTGAGTTGTTTATCGGCTACACAACCGTTTGAGGAGGCACTTGGGGTTGTAGGCGATCGCGTTTTCAAAGAAGAATCAGCACCACAGCTTCGCACTACGAATAGTAGTCAAATACGCCTGCGTCAGTAATCAGTCATCAGTTACCAGTTTTAACTCGGCTGGTAACTGCTGATCATAAAGGCTTCGCCATTTCACAAATGAAGTAGTTGAAATAATTGACATGAAACTCTCAAATCTGCTCTCCACGCTCGATTCACAAATCCCGATCGCCGCAGTTGATGTCCTGTCCCCCGATGAGGCAACTATCATTCAGTGGTTGACAACCGAAGCTCAACAAAAACTCGACAGTCCAGTTTTCTTCTGGAATCTGGGAGTATCAACCTTAGAACAATGTTTAATTGCAGCAGATGGGGGATTGGTGTTTAAGCCAGTTACGGAGTACAAGAAACCACCACACGCTGACCCTCTGTTATATGTGTTTGATTACATTGCTAACTTTAGCGGAAATGGTGTATTTATCCTCGGAGATATTCACCCCTTCATTGCTAAGAACTCACCCCAATTGAGTTGGGAGATTTTAAGCAAGGTAAAAAACCTTTACCACAGGTTAAAACCCACAGATAAACGCATTGTCTTGTTGGGTCAGAATATACAATTACACGAATCACTAGTCAGATTGATTCCTTATTGTGAAGTTCCTTTACCTAGTATTTACCAAATACTACTTCATCTCAATTCTTATTTGCATGACCTACAACACTCAGCTATTGAACAGGAATTGACTTTCACTGTTACGCTAGAAAATGCTGAATTTGAAACTCTTTCTCGTGCAGCACTGGGATTAACCTTAGAAGAAATTAGTGATTTCCTTCGGTTAACAGTCAAAGAAAACTTAACTAATGATGGTGTCGTAGTTGACGCTGATTTCATCCCCAAAGCCGTCGAATACAAAACTCGGCTACTGTCTCAAATGGGTATCGAATTAGGAAAACCTGCAATAATCCCGTTTGGCGGTTTGGATCTTCTGCGCGAGTGGTTAATGAGGCGGCGGCGACTATTCACACAAGAGGCGCGAAGTCTCTCATTACCCCAACCAAAAGGTGTGTTGCTGGCTGGCCCACCCGGTACTGGAAAAACGTTATTGGCTAAAAACATTGCTAACATCCTTAATCTACCGCTACTCCAGCTAGATATTGCGTCTCTTCTTGGTTCTTTAGTTGGTGAATCAGAGGGCAATATCCGCCGCGCACTCAAGACCGCCGAAGCGATCGCACCCTGCATTTTATGGATAGACGAAATAGAAAAAGCCCTTTCTGGCAGTGGTGACACTAGTGGAGTCTCACAGAGGATTCTGGGTAATATCCTTACATTCATGTCCGAATCTCAGTGTGGCGTGTTTGTCGTAGCAACTTGCAATGACCCCTCTGCACTGCCAAGTGAGCTAAAGAGGAAGGGAAGATTTGACGAAAATTTCTTTGTTGATCTGCCCACTGAGCCAGAACGGGTACAGATTTTAGGGATTCACCTAGAGCGATTCGGTATTCAAGTACAGCTTGAATATCTCGAAGCGATCGCTGCCAACACTGCAAAGTTTTCAGGCGCAGAACTGGAAACCCTTGCTTCGGAAGCTGCACTGCTGGCATTCGATAAGGATAGACCGCAGCAGGTAACGCTTGCTGATCTGGAAACCTGTCGCCAAACCATTACCCCGCTTGCGATTCAGGACGCTGCGGCAGTTGAAAGAATGCAAACATGGGCATCCACCGCACGACGGGCTAGTAGTCCTGTGGTTGCAGCGAAAACTCAGTCTTTGCGTGCTGCTAAGTTTCGGAATATGAACTGATGAAAAAGCGATTGTCTCCTGATTCTATGGGGCGTAGGCGCAGCCCGCCGCAGGCATCGCTCTTTTAAGTTCGTAGCGATCGCGTTCAGTATATCTATCTCAGATAGGGCAATGCCCTGAAGTTAGGAAATTGACAGGGTAAGAAAGATGGAAATCTATTTAGTCTTTGTTGACGCAATTCAAAACAGCAATAAATTCTGGGCGGCCATTGTCGAAGATGGTAACTTAACAGTGCAGTGGGGCAGAGTCGGTTATCAAGCGCAAACCAAAGTTCACACATTAGGCAATCATCAGAGAGCCGTTAGCAAATTCAACAATCTAGTAGCCGAAAAGATGATGAAAGGCTACAGAAGAAGTCAGTCACAAATCGACAGTAATTGTGAAGTTTCTGAAATCAACAGAGCGATTGAATTACTAGAGATTATCCGTCCTTATGTAGAGCAGAGAAATTTTTCAGTTGCTTATATCAATGCCCTAAATCAATATCTGAAGATTGTCCCAACACCTTTAGGTATGCAAATTGAACCATACAGGGTATATCGCTCAGTAGAAGATGTTGATTATCAAATGGGATTACTCAATTCTCTGCTAGCGACACCTGCACCACTTGCTGCTGCGGTGGCTGTTGGTCATGCCCCTGAAGCAACAGCACAACCCAAGGTAGTCAGTCTCAAGACTATCAGCAAGAATTTCTGGCGACATTTATAAATCAGCTTGGCGGAAAATATTGTGAGAAAATTCCAGAATTCAACAAGGATAAAGCTATGGCAAAGATAATTGTTAGCTCTTGGGAGTCGGAGGGGTATGGGCGAATGGCACTAAGATAAGCGCAAACCCATGATTTAACTGGCTTTTGAGTGTGGGGAGTGTGGGAAGTGTGGGAAGTGTGGGAAGTGTGGGGAGAAAGAAAAAAAATTGAATAACTGCATATCAACAAATGCTGCATTGCCTCCCCATCCTCCCACACCTCCCACACTCTGCCCTGACGAAGTTTCAGCTTTTCTTAGTGCCATTCGGGTATGGGCACTCTACCCACAAGGAGCAGGAAATAGATTCTCAATACCAAAAAATAAGAGAAATATCTGACCAGCTAGGAAAGGTACAAGAAAACAAATCACAGGGCAAAGAAGAAAAGGAAGAGTAAATATTATGGGAGGTTTGCGTTATCACGACAAAAAAAGAATAAATTTTGTAATTAAAAAGGGAAATGCAGATGTATTTTATGAGCAGCTTAAATCTTTGAATAATTTTCTCTTACAGGAATGGGTAGAGGATGGTAATCTCAGTGAAAGTTTCAATGATTGTTCGGCAAAAATAGTGATTATTCTAGACAATGCTAGCTTTCATAAAAGAAAAGATATTTTAGCTCATATCAAAGAGGAAATGCCAAATATTATCCTGGAATTCCTACCACCTTATAGTCCAGATTATAATTTAATCGAATTGGTTTGGCATTCAGCAAAAGAATATATAGCTCATAGATTGTTTGAGTCAGTATCACAGCTAGAAGATTTGTTAAATAGATTGTTAAATGAAGGAGGCCTTATTATTAAATGGGAGCGCAAGATTAAAAATAAAGGCAATGCCGTTTATTAAATTTAGATGCGTAGCAGCTTATTCGTCAAAAAGCAAAGCGAGCCAGCATGGATGAAGAGTATATGCTGAAAGTTTTACAAGCTTCGATTCATCTACGCTCTAACTCATTTCAGGTATAAATTTTCTTGCGTTTACCCTGGTTGGTTCGTGAGTGCGCCATTATATTTGTTTGAAAAGTTTTTCGTTGGCAAAGCTACAGAGCATCTTTTAGGAGAAGGGGTATGTCCAGAACACTTAAACGATGACCGTTTGGGTCGCGTATTGGACAAATTATATGAGGCTGGACTATATTGAAAGACCTAAGGTTTCCGCACCACAGTGAAGTTTTGAGATGAATCAAAATTCCCAACGAGATAAAGAGGACTTTTCTTCCAATCAAGAGGGAGTTGAAGTCAAAAAGCAAGCAAACACTCAAATCGAAGATGGAGCGCACCACAAGAGTAAAGCGATCGCTGTTATAGGTATTGGTTGTCGCTTTCCAGGAGCCAATGACTACGAACAATTTTGGCTCAACCTAGAACAAGGAGTGAATAGCATCAGCGAAATTCCTCCCCAAAGGTGGGATGTCCAGAAGTATTATTCTCCCAATCCTCAAGAGCGAAATAAAACTATTAGTAAATGGTCTGGACTGATTGAGGCTTCAGACGAGTTTGATGCCCAGTTTTTTGGCATCTCCCCTCGTGAAGCTAAAATGACCGAACCGCAGCAGAGGTTGATGCTGGAATTGAGTTGGTCTTGTTTGGAAGACGCTGGGTATTCACCATCTCAACTGTCAGGAAGTCCCGTTGGTGTTTTTATTGGAGCTTGTAATTACGATTCAATCCTTTTTTTTAACCAGGATCAAGAAAACATCGAGGGACATCTTGGAACAGGAACTTGGACTTGCATGATTCCTAACCGAATTTCTTACTTCTTTGATTTTCGCGGTCCGAGTGTTCCTGTAGACACAGCTTGCTCCAGTTCACTAGTAGCGCTCCATCTGGCAATGAATGCTCTGAAAGAAAAGGAATGTGAAATAGCACTGGTGGGTGGAATTAGTGTTATGAATTTACCGCTAGGATACCTCCAAATGAGTCAACTAGGGATGTTGTCCCCAACAGGACAGTGCCACAGTTTTGACAGTCATGCAGATGGGTATGTTAGAGGGGAAGGAGCAGGGATAATTTTATTAAAACCTCTGGCAAAAGCTATTGAGGATAAAGATCATATTTATGGTGTGATTAAAGGGAGTGCTGTCAATCATGGTGGAAAAACACGAACTTTGACTTCTCCCAGTATTTATGCCCAAGCCCAAGTGGTGCGTACTGCCTATACCAAAGCCAATGTCGCCCCTAATACAGTATCCTATATTGAAGCTCATGGCACTGGTACTCCCTTAGGAGACCC
The DNA here is from genome assembly GCF_043099725.1 of Nostoc sp. C110. Lineage (GTDB taxonomy): Bacteria > Cyanobacteriota > Cyanobacteriia > Cyanobacteriales > Nostocaceae > Nostoc > Nostoc muscorum_A. Next base: position 31,175 of record NZ_CP171142.1, read on the forward strand.
AATTGAAATTAATGCCTTGAAAAGAGGATTCAAACAACTATATCAAGATTATAAACTGCCTAAATCTGAAAAACATTATTGTGGTGTAGGGACAGTTAAAACCAATATTGGACATTTGGAAGGAGCAGCAGGAATTGCTGGGGTGATCAAAGTCCTCTTAGCAATGAAGCAAAAAAAATTGCCCAAAATTCTAAATTTTCAGCAATTAAATCCACGTATTGACTTAGATAATAGCCCCTTTTATATAGTTTCTGAAACTCAAGAATGGCAGCAGTTAAAAACGTTAGATGGAGAAGTCATACCTCGGCGAGCTGGTGTAAGCTCTTTTGGGGTTGGGGGTGTGAATGCTCACGTGGTTCTTGAAGAAGCACCAGAACCAAAAACTCAGAAGATAGAATTTGAGCGTCCTTTACACATCTTGACTCTTTCGGCAAAAAATGAGGAGGCTTTGGGGGAACTGGTCAAAAAATATCAAGGATATTTGCAGTCACATCAAGAAGCATCAATAGCAAATATTTGCTTCACAGCTAATACAGGGCGTGCCCATTTTGAACAAAGATTAGCTGTAGTAGCTGAATCTAACGTTGAATTACAGAAACAACTGGAAATTTCCCTCAAAGTTAATCAGACAAATGGACTGGTGAGAGGACAAGCAAGAGGCGAAAGTCCAAAAGTAGGTTTTATCTTTACGGGTGAGAGTTCTCAGTATGTAAATATGGGTTGGCAACTATACCAAACTCAACCCCGGTTTCGTCAAACTTTGGAGAAATGCGACCAAATTCTGCAACCTTATTTAGAGAAACCCTTGTTGTCCGTGCTATATCCACAGTCAACAGCACTTGCAGAAAATTCCTCACTTGAAGAGCAAACCAGATACACTCAACCATCTCTGTTTGCAATAGAATATGCCTTAGCTCAGTTGTGGCAATCTTGGGGCATCAAACCAGAAGTGGTCATGGGTTATGGTGTCGGGGAATATGTGGCAGCAACCGTAGCAGGAATCCTCAGCCTAGAAGATGGACTGAAACTGATTGCCACTAAGGCAAGGTTAATGGAATCTATCTCAGGAGAGTTTGAAGCTGTAGCCAAAGAAATAACCTACAATCAGCCGCGAATCCCCCTAATTTCTTATGTCACCGGACAACAGGTAACAGACGAAATTGCTACTCCAGAATACTGGATGAACAATATCCGTCAACCTGTGTATTTTGGACAGAGTATGCAAACCCTGCATCAAGAAGGATATAAACTGTTCTTAGAAATCGGACTAAAGCCAATACTTCTGGACATGGGTCGTCAATGTCTGCCAGAAGAAGTGGGTATCTGCTTACCTTCATTACACCCTCTGCAAGAAGATTGGCAACAGATGCTCTCTAGTTTAGGGCAGTTGTATATGAAAGGGGTGAAGATTGATTGGTCAGCGTTTGACCAAGATTATTCCCGTCGCAAAGTAGCACTGCCAACTTATCCATTTCAAAGACAACGCTATTGGTTGGAAACATCTGAAAATGGGCATCAAAAAGATATCCGAGAAAATAGCTCAAATCGAATTGTTAACCTACTGAATCAATTTAATCTAGAAGGGCTAGTTCAAGATTTGAATCTCGCGGAAAAATTGACTGAAGAAGAGCAAAAATTGCTGCCTAAACTGCTAAAGATTTTAATTAATCAGCATTCAGATCAGCCTGAACCTTCAGAACAATGCTCAAGTATTTTACAACAACTCGAGAAAACTCCCCAGAGAGAACACCAGGAGCTAATAATACATTACTTGCAAGGTGTGATTGGTAAATTGTTAGGATTTCATGACTCCCAAAGCCCAGATTTGCAGTTAGGATTCTTTGATATGGGCATGAACTATTCGACGATGCTGGAACTCAGGAATATCTTAGAGACCAGTTTGGGTTGTTCTATTTCAGTGACAAGATTGTTTGAACATTTTAATATTCAACAGCTTGCTAAGTATTTAATAAATAAGATTCTTGTAGGGGAATTAGAGGAAAAATTTGAGATTGATAACTATGACAATCAAGAAACAGTTGTTGAGATTGAACTCAAAGTACTATGCGAGGATGCGATCGCGAATGCCATTAAAGAGGAACTAATCGCGACAGATATTCAAGACGAGCTGAAAGAAATTCAACTTCTACTTAACCAGAAAATATAAAATGACCAATAATTCAGAGACAGAACAACAAGTTGTTTCTTCACAAGAAGTGCTTCAAACTATCAAAGAGATGCGAAATAGACTTGAGGCAGCCAATAAAGAAAGAACTGAACCTATCGCGATTATTGGTCTGGGTTGCCGATTTCCGGGTAATGCAAATGACCCTGACTCATTCTGGCATTTATTACATGAAGGTATTGATGCTGTAGCAGAAGTACCACCTGGTCGATGGGATGTTGAAGCTTACTACGATCCAAACCCCGACACTCCTGGGAAAACCTACACCAAACAAGGTGGCTTCATCCAACAAGTAGACCAGTTCGACCCCTTATTTTTTGGTATTTCCCCCAGAGAAGCAGTGAGTTTAGACCCCCAACAAAGACTGCTTTTAGAAGTTACCTGGGAAGCCCTGGAAAACGCCGGACAAACACCAACAAAGCTCAGAAATAGCCAAACAGGTGTATATGTGGGCATTTGCACAGACGACTATGCCCAACGGTTCATGAATCTGGAAAAGCTCCACTTATTTGATAGTCATTCTGGCACGGGTAATGCCCGCAGCATGGCTGTAGGTCGCATTTCTCACTTCCTGGGGTTACAAGGACCGAATATTCAGGTAGATACAGCTTGTTCCTCTTCATTGCTAACTGTACATCTAGCTTGCCAAAGTTTGCGTTCTAAAGAATGCAAACTCGCCCTCGCCGGTGGAGTGAATCTGATTTTATGGCCTGTTAGTACTATCGGTCGTTGCCAATTAAAAGCCTTAGCTCCAGATGGACGGTGCAAAACTTTTGATGTTTCGGCAGATGGTTATGGACAGGGAGAAGGATGTGGGATGGTAGTCCTGAAGCGTCTTTCGGATGCTATAGCCGATGGAGATGCAATTTTAGCGGTGATTCGAGGTTCTGCTGTTAACCATGACGGACCTAGCAGCGGTCTGACAGTTCCCAACAAAATGGCTCAGAAAGAAGTGATTCAGCAAGCACTACAAAATGCGAGAGTAGAGCCGAATCAGGTGAGTTATGTGGAAGCTCACGGGACAGGAACATCCCTTGGAGACCCCATAGAGTTAGAGTCTTTGGGAGCAGTTTATGGCAAAAACCGCCCCAGAAATCAACCCTTGGTAATTGGTTCAGTAAAAACAAATTTTGGGCATTTGGAAGCAGCAGCAGGAATTTCAGGTTTGATTAAGGTGGTTTTATCGCTTCAGAATCAAGAAATACCCCCGCATTTGCACCTAAACAAACCCAATCCCCACATTCCTTGGCATCAACTTCCTCTGGTAGTTCCTACTTCAGCAATTCCCTGGAATGTAGGCAATCAGCCCAGGATTGCAGGTATCAGTGCCTTCGGGATTAGTGGGACAAACGTGCATATAATCTTGGAAGAAGCGCCAGAACAAGTCCAACTTCAAAAATCTTTAGAGCGTAAATTACATATATTATCTCTCTCAGCAAAAACTCCAAAGGCTCTAGAAGAGTTAGTTGCTAGTTATGCCCATCATCTGGAAAATTATCCAGAATTAGAGCTAGAAGACATCTGCAACACTGCAAATACAGGGCGCTCTCATTTCAATCATCGACTAGCAATCATTACCTCCGACAAAGCTGAACTAGCTACAAAACTCAGTAATCTGACAGCAGGCCAAGAGGTTGCCGGACTATTTTCTGGTCAAATCTCTAACATCACGAGTTCACCCAAAGTAGCTTTTCTGTTTACGGGTCAGGGTAGCCAGTATGTAAATATGGGTTGGCAACTATACCAAACTCAACCCACTTTTCGTCAAACCCTAGATAAATGTGATGAAATTCTGCGACCCTACCTAGAGAAGCCTTTGTTGTCAGTGCTATATCCACAGTCAACAGCACTTGCAGAAAATTCCTCAATTCTAGATCAAACTGCCTACACTCAACCTGCCCTGTTTGCAATAGAATATGCTTTGGCTCAGTTGTGGCAATCTTGGGGCATCAAACCCGATGTGGTCATGGGTCATAGTGTTGGGGAATATGTGGCAGCAACTGTAGCAGGAGTATTCAGCCTAGAAGAAGGACTAAAACTGATTGCAACGAGGGGAAGGTTAATGCAGCAGTTGCCTAGTAGCGGAGAGATGGTATCTGTGTTGGCATCAGAGTCGCAGGTACGAGAGGTAATTGCCTCTTATACAGCCAAGGTAGCAATCGCAGCCATCAATGGCCCCGACAGCATTGTGATTTCCGGTGTTGGTGAAGCAATCCAAGAAATTTGTCGCAGTTTGGCAGAAATGGGAATCACGACCAAACCCCTACAAGTGTCCCATGCTTTCCACTCTCCTCTCATGGAACCAATGCTAGCGGAGTTTGAAGCTGTCGCCAAAGAAGTTACCTACAATCAGCCTCGAATCCCTCTAATTTCTAATGTCACCGGACAACAGGCAACAGAAAAAATCGCCACCCCAGAATATTGGGTGAACCATGTCCGACAACCCGTGCATTTTGCTCAGAGTATGCAAATTCTGCATTCGGAAGGATATAAACTGTTCCTAGAAATTGGACCAAAGCCAATACTCCTGGGAATGGGTCGTCAATGTCTACCAGAAGAGGTGGGCACCTGGCTGCCTTCATTACGTCCCCCTCAAGAAGATTGGCAACAAATACTCTCAAGTTTAGGGCAACTATACACACAAGGAGTAGCTTTAGACTGGTCAGGATTTGACCGTGATTATCCCCGTCGCAAAGTGACGCTACCAACCTATCCGTTTCAAAAGCAACGCTATTGGCAGGAAGTAGCAGAAAACAAAGACAAAACTGTCTCTACACCAATTGTCCAATTGCTCAACCAAGGTGCAACCGAGGGGTTAGCTAAAGAATTAGAACTGGCGGGGGAACTAAGCGAACAAGAGCGACAATTACTGCCAAAGCTACTCGGACTTTTGGTGAAACGGCAGCAAAATTATCTGGAATTCAAAGGGGGTATAGTTCACGAATATTACAATGCCGTAGCAATTTTGGGTCAAGAGCAAGCTGGAAATCAAGCAGATGCTCACTCGGAATCAGCATTCTTAACCTTTGGTTTATTTCCAGAAAAAGTTCCTGATTTTTCTTGGATTAAATGTCTCACAGAGCCGAATCAAGAAAAATCACGTCAGATGATTGTTGATTCTCAAAAAGAGCTGAGAAAATTATTGTTTGCTCAAGTAAATTTCTCAGCTTGTCAAAAAGTTTTAGACTTTGGCTGCGGATACGCTTCGGATTTAATTCAGCTAGCCAAAAAACATGAGCATCTACAATTGAACGGCTACACGATTTCCAGCGAACAAGCCAAACTTGGCAGCACAAAAGTTGAAGAAAATCAACTGCAATGGCGGGTAAAAATATTTAATCGAGATAGTGCTAAAGATGAGTTTCCCGAACAGTATGATTTGGTATTTGGGTTTGAGGTAGCCCACCATATTCTAGATAAAAAGTCATTATTTACGAATATTGGTAATCATTTGAACCAACAGGGATATTTAGTGTTGGCAGACTTCATCTCTAATAGTGAATTTACCATCGATCATCAGGAAACATCTTCCTACTTTATTACTAAATCGGAATGGGTAGAGCTACTATCTGAACATCAACTACAGTTAGTCACAGCTATTGATGTAAGCCCAGAAATATCTAACTTTTTATACGACGCAGACTTTGAGCAACGTTTGGAACAGTTGTATCAAAAAAATCGTGACGAAAACGTCAAAGCAGGGTTCAAATCCTACTATCAATTAGGGAAAGTTCTCAGTAAGGGAATAGCCAGCTATGTGTTGCTAACAGCACAAAAGCAACAGCAGTTATCTAAAGAGAAAATAGCTGAGTGGAATCAACAAATCTTAGCTCAGTTGTCGTCTTACTCAGAGGTAACACCACAGCGTTGGCTCTACGAAATAGAATGGCAGTCCCAGAAATCATCAATTCTTCCAGAACAGACAACAGGGAGCTGGTTGCTGTTTATAGAACCTGGTGCTATGGCGGAAAAATTAGTGAGAAAATTGGGTGAAGGATGTATTTTAGTATCTCCTGGTTTAAGTTATCAGCAGATAGACAAAAAACACTACCAACTCAACCCCACTGTTCCAGAAGAATTTAAACGTCTGTTGGGTGAAATCACTGCTCAAAACTCACAACTCCAGGGAATTGTTCATCTGTGGACTGTGCCAACAACTAACGGTCAGTTAGAAACAGCTATAGAACATAGTTGTGCCAGTCTGCTACATCTGGTGCAAGCCTTGGTACAGACACAACAGCAGCAGGTAGCGCCTCTGTGGGTAGTAACCCAAGGTGCGATGAGTGCGGGTACAGACCAGGAAACAGTGCAAGTGCAACAAACACCAGTGTGGGGATTAGGTCGGGTAGTAGCTTTGGAACATCCAGAATTGCAATGTCGATTACTCGACTTGGAATTGAACAGCAAAGCCGAAGAAATGGTGAAGTGGCTACATCAAGAACTCATTTCAAAAGACGACGAAAACCAGATTGCTTACCGTCATGGAGAACGTCTGGTAGCGCGACTGGTGCGCCGACAGACAACCACTCAACCACAGCCAGAGATCGCTATTGTTCCTGAAGGTAGTTACCTGATTAGTGGGGGATTGGGTGCTTTGGGATTACAATTGGCTCAGTGGCTGGCGGATAAGGGCGCTAAACATTTGGTATTGACTGGGCGTCGCCAACCCTCAGAAACAGCACAACAAACCATCACCCAAATAGAGCAAGCCGGAGTGGAAGTCTCTGTGCTGTTAGGTGATATTTCTGTCAAACAAGATGCAGCTAGTATTTTGGCACAGGTGAACGCATCCTTACCACCATTGCGAGGTGTGATTCATGCCGCAGGAGTTTTGGATGATGGGGTTTTACAGCAGATGAACTGGGAACGGTTTACAAAAGTGATGGCTCCGAAAATTCAAGGCGGATGGCATCTGCACCAATTAACCCAAGAGTTGCCATTGGATTTCTTTGTCTGTTTCTCCTCAGCAGCATCTTTGTTAGGTTCAGCTGGTCAAAGTAATTATGCCGCGGCGAACGCTTTTCTGGATGGCTTGGCCGATCATCGGCGATCGCTGGGTTTACCAGGATTGAGCGTCAACTGGGGCACTTGGGGAGAAGGGGGTATGGCGGCGCGTTTGGCAGATCAGTTCCAAAGCCGGATTCGTTCTCTGGGTATGAGTAGTATTCCTCCAGAGCAAGGGTTACAAATTTTGGATCGGTTGTTGGGAGAATCGGCCACCTCAGTAGGGGTGTTTCCTGTGAACTGGTCTGTGTCTGTGGCACAATTGCCAGCAGAGATGAAGATGCCAGTGTTGTCAGCATTTATTGGTTCGCAGTCTGTAGCCCAAGAAACTAAAACCAGTGAGTTTTTGGCACAACTCAAAGCAGCGAAAGCAAGCGATCGCCCCCAAATAATGACGAATTACCTCCAAGGTGTTGTAGGTAAGTTATTAGGATTCCCTGACTCTCAATTGCTAGACCCACAGCTAGGATTTTTTGATATCGGGATGGATTCTTTGCTGGCTTTAGAGTTAAGGAATTTGCTACAAACCAGTTTAAGTTGTGCTGTTTCTGCAACAGTTTTGTTTGAATATTCCAATATTGAGTCTCTAGCTGAGTATTTAACCACAGATGTTTTGGCAGGAAAACTAGAAGCGACGGTGGAGATATCTGACAATGGTAAGCAACAACCGCTAGCAGATGTTTCTGGTGAGAAACAAACCTCCCAAGAGCCAGAGACATACGCGATCGCAGCAAAATTCCAACAGATACAAAACTTACTCAACAAGGGGGTATGATATGAATCAACCTCTTTCATCCCAGCAGTTGTTTGAGCTTCTAGAGCAAGTTCACAATAAATTAGAAGCAGTTGATCGAGAAAAAACCGAACCGATCGCGATTATTGGAATGGGTTGCCGATTTCCTGGAAACGCCAATAATCCCGTTTTATTGTGGCGTTTATTGCAAGATGGTGTGGATGCTGTTGGCGAAGTACCATCAGATCGCTGGGATGTTGATGCCTTCTACGACCCAGATCCCGAAGCTCCTTCCAAGTCATACACCCGCAATGGTAGCTTTATTCAAGAAGTTGACCAGTTCGACCCTCAATTTTTTGGCATGTCGCCTCGGGAAGCAGCTAGTTTAGACCCCCAGCAAAGGCTGCTGTTAGAAGTTACCTGGGAAGCTCTAGAAAACGCCGGACTTGCACCAAATAAGTTGAGAAACAGCCGAACTGGTGTGTATGTGGGCATTTGCACAGACGACCATGTGTCTAACCAAACAGTCAACGCAGTTATCAAGCTAGTTACGCCATCAAGTAAAAATCAAGAGACTTCCACCTCGGTCGATGGCTACACTGGCATAGGTGTTGCCCGCAGCATAGCAGTGGGTCGTATTTCCCATCTACTTGGGTTGCAAGGGCCCAATATTCAGTTAGATACTGCTTGTTCGTCCTCTTTAGTAGCTGTGCATCTCGCTTGCCAGAGTTTACGTTTAAAAGAATGCAATCTTGCCCTCGTAGGCGGAGTCAATGCGATTCTGTTCCCTGGGAACACTATAGCTCGTTGCAAGATGAAGGCTCTGGCTCCTGATGGTCGCTGCAAAACTTTTGCTGCTTCGGCAGACGGTTATGGTCAGGGAGAAGGATGTGGGATGGTCGTCCTGAAGCGTCTCTCAGATGCCCTAGCCGATGGTGATTCAGTTTTAGCAGTGATTCGAGGTTCGGCTACCAACCACGATGGACCTAGCGGTGGTTTAACTGTGCCCAATAAGAAAGCTCAAAAGGAAGTCATCCAGCAAGCACTACAAAATGCCAGGGTGGAGCCGCATCAGGTGAGCTATGTGGAAGCTCACGGCACTGGCACTACCCTTGGCGACCCCATTGAGCTAGAATCCTTAGCAGCAGTATATGGCAAAAACCGTCCTCACAGTGAACCGTTGGTAGTTGGTTCGGTCAAGACCAACTTTGGACACCTGGAAGCGGCGGCTGGCGTTTCATCTTTAATGAAAGTTGTGTTGGCGCTCTATCATCAGGAGATACCGCCTCATTTGCACTTTACAGAGCCTAATCCTTATATACCTTGGAATGAAATTCCTGTGGTTGTTCCCACTACAGGAATTCCCTGGCTGCGGAAAGAGCAGCCCCGAATGGCGGGAGTGAGTTCCTTTGGTATGAGTGGGAGCAACGTTCATGTGATTTTGCAAGAAGCTCCAGAACAGGTTAAAAGTCCAAAGTCAAAAGTTGGAAGTGAAGATTCTTTAGAACGTCCTGTTCATTTACTAACTCTATCAGCGAAAACTCCAAAGGCTCTGGAAGACTTAGCCAGTTCTTATTATGATCATTTGAAAATTCATCCAGAACAAAAACTGGAAGATATCTGTTACACCGCTAATACTGGACGGTCTCATTTTCAGTATCGTCTAGCTGTGCTAGCGGCTTCGGAAGCGGAACTGAGGGAAAAGTTGGGAGATTTCAGTACCAATAACGAAGCACTAGGGTTGTTCTCAGGTCAACTCCAGAACACCAGCAGTCAACCAAAAATAGCTTTCCTATTCACAGGTCAAGGCTCTCAGTATATACGAATGGGATGGGAGTTATACCAGACTCAACCGATTTTCCGTCAAGCTTTGGAGCAATGCGATCACATTCTGCAACCTTACCTAAAAATCCCTCTACTAGAAGTACTTTATTTTCACACAGAAGTAGAAGATCAAGCTTCTCATCTAGTGAATGAAACCGTATACACTCAACCGGCTTTGTTTGCTCTGGAATATGCCTTAGTACAGTTATGGAAATCCTGGGGAATCGAGCCAGATGTGGTGATGGGTCATAGTGTGGGAGAATATGTGGCCGCAACTGTAGCCGGAGTCTTTAGTCTTGAAGATGGTCTTAAGCTAATTGCCACTAGGGGACGGTTAATGCAACAATTACCCGAAGGTGGTGAAATGGTGTCAGTGTTGGCATCGGAGTCTCAGGTAAGAGAAGCGTTGGTGCAGCCCACCGTAGGCATCGCACCTTATACTTCACAAGTAGCAATTGCTGCTTTCAACGGCCCTGAGAATATAGTAATTTCCGGGGGCAGTGAAGCGATTGGGGCAATCTGTAGCAGTCTAGAATCCCAAGGAGTTAAGATTAAACGCTTACAGGTATCCCACGCTTTCCACTCACCACTCATGGAACCAATGCTAAGGGAATTTGAAGCAGTCTCTCAACAAGTAAGCTACAATCAACCGCGAATTCCTTTAATATCTAATGTGACTGGACAACGAGTTGATAAAAGCATTGCCACACATCAATACTGGGTAGATCATGTCAGACAACCTGTGAGATTTGCTAAGAGTATTGAGACGTTACATCAGCAAGGATATAGAGTCTTCTTGGAAATAGGGCCGAAGCCGATACTGTTGGGGATGGGTCGTCAATGTTTACCAGACGACAATCAAAAAGTGTGGTTAGCTTCTTTGCGTTCACCCCAAAGTGATTCGGAACAAATGCTCTCTAGTTTGGGGCAGTTGTATGTGCAGGGAGCTAAGGTAGACTGGTTAGGGTTTGATCGAGATTATCCTCGTAGTAAGGTAATGTTGCCAACTTATCCGTTTCAACGGCAACTTTATCCGAGAGAACCAATCCAAAACCTACACAACCTCACATTTGTAGCGACAGAAAATGGGAATACTTCTATCGTTAACCTCCTGAGTCAAGGATATACTACAGAGTTAGCTCAAAAACTAGAAAAAGCTGGTAATTTCTCACCAGAGCAAGTAAAATTATTACCCGATTTATTAGCAGTATTATCTGAAAAACATCAGCAAGAATTAGCAACAGCAACTATCAAAGATTGGCTCTATCAAGTTCAGTGGAAACCTTTTAATATTAGTCAGCAAAAGCCAAATTTTCAACTTAGTCATTGGTTGATTTTTGCTGACTCGACAGGGTTAGGACGAGATATGATGACTCAATTGCAACACCAAGGACATGAATGCAGTTTAGTTTATCGAGCCGATACTTATCACAGTCCTGAAAGAGGAATTTATCAAATTAATCCTGAGCATCCTCAGGAATTTGAACAACTCTATCAAGCAATTATTGAAACAAGTACATTACCCATAAAAAGGGTAATTCATCTGTGGAGTCTAGATGCTAGTTGTGAACAAGATTTAACGATTTCTGCCTTAGAGTCAGCGCAACTTTGGGGATGTGGCAGTGTACTGCATTTGTTACAGGCTCTAGTCAAAAACACCAAAACTACTTTACCCCAATTGTGGCTAGTTACTAGAGGATCGCAGCCCGTCTTTGCATCAAAGACAGAACAACTAGCAGTCACTCAATCATCTTTGTGGGGGTTAGGTCAAGTCATATCTTTTGAACATCCACAACTCTGGGGCGGTTTGGTAGATTTAGACCCTCAAGGTTCAGAAGATGAAGGACAAAGATTACTGCAACTGTTAGCAGACAACCGAAAAGAAGACCATCTAGCTGTGCGTGATCGAAATACATATATAGCTCGTTTAGTCAAGCAATCTCTGCCGGAATTTGTTCCCCTGTCATTGCGTTCTGATGCAACTTATCTGATTACTGAAGGTCTGGGAGCTTTAGGATTACATACAGCCGAGTGGATGGTGTCGAAGGGAGCCAAACATTTAGTTTTAATCAGTTGTCGCCAACCTGCTGAACAAGCACAGAAAACGATTGAGCGTTTAGAACAAGCAGGAGCTAGCATTCATGTCTTGTGTGCAGATATCTCTAGCGAACAAGACGTGGTGAAAATTCTAGAGCAAGTGCAGAAATCCCTACCGCCATTGCTCGGTGTGATTCATGCAGATGGAGTCTTGGATGATGGGATGATCCAGCAAATGAGTTGGGAGCGTTTTACTCAGGTAATGGCTCCCAAAGTAAAAGGCGCTTGGTATCTGCATAAATTAACTCAACAGCGATCGCTAGACTTCTTTGTCTGCTTCTCCTCAATGGCTTCGTTATTGGGTTCGCCTAGCCAAGAAAACTATGCTGCTGCTAATGCATTTATGCACCCAGCGATAAGAGAAACTGTAGTCATTGCTAGAGAAAATAGTGCAGGCGACAAACAATTAGTAGCTTATCTTGTCCCGCATCAGGAGGCAGCACCCACAGTTAGTGACCTACGTCGTTTCTTAAAACAGCAACTGCCAGAGTACATGGTGCCAAGCGCTTTTGTGACAATGGAGTCCTTGCCACTGACACCTAATGGCAAGGTAGACCGTCGCGCTTTACCTGCACTCGATAGCTCTGTTCGGGAACAGGAAGATAATTTTGTTCTACCGACTACCCCTACTGAAGCAAAACTTGCTGTTATCTGGGCAGAAGTCTTGGGAGTGCAGCAGGTAGGCATTAACGACAATTTCTTTGAACTGGGAGGACACTCCCTGCTGTCTACCCAAATTATCTCTCGCATCCGACAAGCTTTTTCTATTGAAGTTCCCCTAAGCCTTTTATTTGAAGAACCCACCATCGCTTCGCTGGGCAAGGAGATCGAAACTGCACTTTATACTGCGTCATCGGGGGCATCTAGAGGTAGCGCCATTTCAAACATTTTACCACCTTTTGTCCCCGCAACGCGAGAAGGACACATACCACTCTCTCTGGCACAAGAGTATATGTGGTATGAGGAGCAATTAAATCCTGGCAGTTGCGTCGGCAACAGCGGTGTGGCTTTACGGTTCACTGTCAACCTTTCTTCAGAAGTGTTGGAGAGGAGCATCAACGAAATTATTCGCCGTCACGAAATTTTGCGGACTACTTTTCCTGTCGTGGAGGGTCAACCCGTGCAGGTGGTCGCCTTAGAGCTAACTCTACCGTTAAAGATAATAAACCTGCAATATCTGCCTCCTGGTAAGCGAGAAGCTAAAGCTCTTAATATTTCCGAACTCCAGATAAGCCACCACTTTGACTTAGCTAATGGCCCATTGATTAAGACAACCTTATTGCAGTTGTCTTCAGAAGAACATTGGTTGTTAATACTGATGCACCACATCATCACGGATGGCTGGTCAATTGGCATCTTTTTACAAGAGTTAGAAACGCTTTATAACGCTTTATCAAATGGCTTACCTTCACCCCTCAGAGAAGTACCGTTCCAGTACGCCGACTTTACTCTCTGGCAGCGGCAACAATTTAATGAAAAAGTATTGGAAAAGCAGCTCTGTTATTGGCTGCAAAAGCTGACCGCTCCCTTACAAACGCAAGAATACCTGCCTGCAAAAGAACCAAACCCAAATCCCAACAGCCGCCGCGCCTCTTCCTATTCTCTAATTCTCAGAGAAAATCTTGTTGCATCGCTCGAAAACCGAAGCCACTCTCAAAATGTTACTATCTCCACCATCCTCATTGCAGCTCTGAAGCTCCTCTTGTTCAAATGGAACGGACAAAGCGAAATTCTGATACTGGCGACCATTGGCAATCGCAGCACTCCAGAAATTGAAAAAATGCTCGGTTGCTTTATCAATGACGTAATTTTAAGAACACAGTTTGATGACGAGCAAACAGGAGTGGCTCTTTTAGAGCAGGTTAAAGAAACGCTCAATGAGGCGATCGACAACAAGGAGATTCCTTTACAACAAGTCATGGAAGCTGTCAAAAGCAAGAGAGAAATAACCCTCTCGGCAAGCGTAACAATAGTTCCTCTGATAAGGGCTTCCGACCTGATGCCTCTGTGGGACTTCGCGCCAGTTCCATCCAAAAATGAACTGTGGGACGAGGAGATTCCTCTAGAACTTTATATTTCCGCCCCTTCGGAGGAGCTTAAAACTCTCGAAATTAGCGCTGTTTACAGCACGGATTTGTTTACCAGGGAAACTATAGAGCAGCTGTTTAGCTACTATCAGGAAATCCTGCAAAAGCTTGCTGAATCACCAGAAATAAAGATTGCTGGATTTGAGCGGTTTCCAGAAAAAAATAGAGAAGGTATCGAATGAAAAAATCCCCTGCATTCGGCAAAATGCACGTTTTTCTTCTCGTCTGGTTTGGACAACTGGTATCCCTGACCGGATCGGGTCTGACTAGCTTTGCATTGGGAGTGTGGTTTTACCAGCGCACGGGTTCGGTCACTCAATTCTCTCTAATTTTGCTATCTGCCATGCTGCCCGGTATTCTGATTTCGCCGATAGCTGGCGCATTGGTAGACCGTTGGAATCGGCGCTGGTGCATGATTCTTGCCGACTCCAGCGCGGGTGTGATTACGGTGGCGATCGCTCTATTACTCGCCACCGACAGTCTCGAAATTTGGCACATCTACCTAGTCGTCAGCCTAAGTTCTGTCTTCAAAGCCTTCCAGTTGCCAGCCTACACAGCTTCGACCTCAATGCTCGTGCCGAAAGAACACTTACCGCGTGCTAGCGGTATGGTTCAGTCAGCAGAAGCTTGCGCTCAACTCATCTCGCCCCTGCTGGCAGGAGTCTTGCTAGGAATTGTCCAGCTTACTGGTGTCATTTTCATTGACTTTGTAATCTTCCTCTTTGCCCTCACAACCCTATTGCTCGTTCGTTTTCCTAACGCTAAGACTGCTGCTGTCTCAGAAGATGAGAAAAGTTCGCTCTGGCGCGAAGCGACTTATGGCTGGACTTACATTGTTGTTCGACCCGGACTCTTAATGCTGCTGATTTTATTCGCCACCTGCAATTTTGTACTAGGGATTGTTGTGGTGCTATTCACACCATTGGTACTAACATTCGCTTCAGTTACCGTTCTTGGAACCATTCAATCCATAGGTGGTGCAGGGATGCTTCTGGGCAGTCTGGCTATGAGTATTTGGGGAGGACCCAGACCGCTAATTCATGGGGTATTTGGTTTCGCGATTCTCAATAACTTGTGCGTCTTAGCATTTGGTTTACGCACTTCTTTTGCACTCTTCGCCCTTGCCAATTTCTTGTTTTTCTTCAGCTTACCAATCATTAATGGCTGTTGCGATGCCATCTTACTCCGAAAAGTGGCTCCCGACGTTCAGGGCAGGGTCTTTGCAGCAATCAACATGATTTGCTGGTCATGTATCCCACTTGGCTTTGTGGTTGCAGGTCCTCTAGCGGAGCGAATTTTCGAGCCTTTAATGGCGAAGAACGGTTTGTTTGCAGGAAGCATCGGACAAATCATTGGCGTGGGACCGGGGCGTGGCATTGGTCTGCTATTTATTGTGATGGAAGTGCTGTTGACGCTGGTAACTGTTGCAGCTTACCAATATCCTCGCTTGCGATTAGTGGAAGATGAATTGCCTGATGTTATTTAGTATTTTTTTTAGTTTAACCAGATAATCAATTAAGTAAGTTTCATAAAACTTGATATGAATCCTTTACTGCAAGCTAATCAGTCTGAAAAAATCTAGAACGGCAAAACTAACTGGAGAGGTTGAGACTAAAGGCTTAATTACGTATGCGTCTTAAAAATATCAAACGAGTTTACTATGCTTCCAACCTCCCTTGAGCAAGTTTTACCGCTCTAGGAAAAAATTAATGATGCTTAGAAAGCAAAGAAATGTGGTTAAGTTATTCAAGTTCAGTAAACCAAAAAGTTCTGCGATCACTACTCGTTCCACTTCATCATCACCCCATCCACAATCGCAACACCCCACTGCCCAAACTTCGCCAGTAGTTTCTTGATCACAATCTGCTTTCGCCGGATCATCATTCCAACACTCCTGCAAGAACTCAAACCCCGCATTCTGCGCCGAATTCGCCGCAACGAGTTAGTTTCTGCATACTTCGTGGTCGCTCCTGGAGCAGAATGTCTGCGGGGAAATCTTAGTTAATTGCTATATTCTGCAACATTTTTTCAAGAAAAATACAGCCGATAACAAGTTAGTATACAGCAGTTACTCAAAAACAGGTAAAGCAAGATTATGGCAACAATTATAGGTACTGATGGGGACGATATTTTAATCGGGACTGCTGGAGATGACAGAATTATCGCTAGTGCAGGGGATGATACCATTACTGGTGGAGATGGTAAGGATACCATTGATTACAGTGACTTGGAACAACCTATAACACTCCAACCAGTGGTGATTCAAAAAGGTGTAATTGGAACTGATACGTTTAGAGATTTCTTTGAAACTGTTATTGGTGCTAGAGGACAGACTAATATTATTGATGCGACTACTGACAGTACCAATGTATCAATAGTAGCTGATTTATCCAAAGAAAGACTAGAAATTAGAGTTGTCGGTTCACCACCAATAATAGTCAGTGTGAAAAATTTTGTGAATGTAATTGGTACAAATCAAAAAGACACTATTACTGGTGATGCTGTTGATAATGAATTATCTGGTAGCGGCGGCAATGACATTATTAGAGGCAGTGCAGGCAACGATACCTTAAATGGTGGAGATGGTACTGATACGGCTGATTACAGCAAAATAGGTGTAAGCTCTACTATCTTCATTGATGGAACTCTTAAAAAAGGTGGCGGACGGGGTACAGATTTACTTGGCAATTTTGAAAATCTTGTTGTTGATGCTAGCGTTGCAAATAACACTATAGATGCCTCAATTGCTCCTTCAGCACTCTTTTTAGTGGGAGATGCATCAGTTAACGTTAACCTTGAAAGTCAAAGTTTCGTAATTAATAATGTTCCTAACATAGGCACAGTTGAATTCACATTTATAAACTTTGATAATGTTAAAGGTACAAATCAAAGTGACACCATTGTGGGAGATAGACAAAATAATCTGTTATTTGGCAATGGTGGAAACGATACACTTTCTGGTAAGAGCGGGAACGATACACTCGCTGGTGGGTTAGGTGCAGATACTCTCACTGGGGGACTAGGTGCAGATAAATTTGTTTTTACCAACCTATTAGAGGGTGTTGATATTATCAAAGACTTCAAGGCTGTTCAAGGTGACAAAATTCAAGTTTCTCAAGCAGGGTTTGGTGCTACTGACCTTAGTGACTTCAGTTATGATCCCCTAAATGGTTCTTTATTCTTCCAAGAGTCTAGATTTGCCATTCTAGAAAATAAGCCTATTGGTTTTCAAACTAATTTAGATATTCAACTGGTTTAATCTCAAAGATTGTATAATTTCAACCAAATAGTGGGACTTAGAGGTTGTTTGAAAAGTGTCAGTTTGAGCCTTAAATGCAATTTACAGAAGCGAACGCGAATTCCAGAACCCCCATTATCTCGTTCAACTTCTAGGATAGCCAGAGTAGTCAAACATACATTAGATGACTTTTCAAACAACCTCTTAGAGTCTTCCTTGCTCCAATTGCTGTTATGGTGCTACTCGCCAAAACTTTAGATGACAGAAGATCACAAAGATAATACTTGCTTCGTAATTATTGTAACTCTGCAATACTTGCAGCAGACTTCTTGGGCAACCTTCTTGGCGACTGCTGCTTTCATCTGATTCAGTGAGGGAGGGTTATCTTCAAGTGCGATCGCTTAGGCTAAAACTTGCCCAGGAAATGCGATCGCTAAACACACAAACTTCAACGAAGCTGATTGACTCTGTTCTACTTGGCATCACCGTGCTACTTGATTAAAAGATGTATTGCACGACGAACATATACTTCCCAAGGCTCAGTCTGAGGTTGAAAAATTTGTGCATAAAGCATAATTCCACTCATCGTATCAAAAACTAAACTAGGATCTAAATCTGCGTGAACTTCATTTCTGACTTTTGCTCGTTCAATTACAACAGCAAAAGCTTGCCGTCGAGGTTGCAGATATTTTGTCCAATAAATTTGAGCAAATTGAGGACTAGTTGAGGCACTACTGATGATCATAGCAACAGTCTGCCGTCCCAAAGGACTAAGCGTAATTTGCGCGGCATTCTCAATCAGAGCATCAATATCATCCCAAAGACAACCAGTATCAGGGATAATAACTTCTTCTCTAAAACTTTCTATTGCCGATGCAATCAGTTCTTCTTTACCTTTGTAGCGTCGGTAAATAGTGGGTTTACTAACCCCTGCACGGACTGCAATTGCGTCAATACTTGTACGTTCATATCCAACTTCTGATAGTAGTTCCAAGCTTGCTTGCAGAATGGCTTGATGAGATTGAAGGTTACGAGGTCGTCCTGGCAGATTTTTCACGGGTTTATTCATGCAATTATCATCTCAAAGCATCAGTATTTAGACAACTTGCGAACAGTTACGAGTTGACATTCTCTCATATTTTACGATACGGTATCGTAAATATAATCTCTAATCACTCAAAAGTGAGAAAAAACATGACTGGCTTTTCAAGCGGACGAACACTGCCATTACCCCCTGGTCGCTTCGGTTTGCCCATCATTGGCGAATCCATTAGTTATTTGCAAGAGCCAGCACGTTTTATTGGGCAGCGACAAAAGCAATATGGAGCAGTCTTCAAAACCCATCTATTTGGTCGCCCAACGATTGTCTTAATTGGGGCAGATGCCACACGTTTTCTATTCAGTAATGAAAGTCAGCGATTTGAGATGACTAATACTACAAGTTTTGAGACGCTACTAGGAGCCAACTCAATTGGAGTCAAGACAGGTACTGCTCACCAAAAACTTCGTAAACACTTGTTCAAGTCCTTTGAGCCAAGAGCGCTAGCTGACTATGCCAAAACAATGGAACAGTTGACTCATCGTTATCTGCATAAATGGGAAGAGATGAAAACTTTGGCTTGGTATCCTGAACTGAAAAAATACACACTTGATATTGCCTGTAGGTTGTTTATAGGTGTTGATAATGCCGCAAATGAGAACTTGGAAAAAGTTTACGAGGCTTGGAGTAATGGACTATTATCTATTCCGATTCGATTTCCTCTAAGCAAGTTTGCTCGTGCAGTTCGTGCGCGAGAGCAGCTTCTTGTGCAATTTGATCAGTTAATTGTTCAACGTCAAAAACAACCTACTGCCCATCGAGATGTTTTAGGAATTCTATTACAAGCAGAAGATGAGGAAGGGAATCGTCTGAGTATTGAGGATGTCTTAGATAACGTGTTAGCAATGCTTGTTGCTGGACACGAAACTTTAACCTCAGCACTAACTTCCTTATGTTTATTGTTAGCTCAACATCCACAGGTATGGCAAACAGCACGTTTGGAACAAGCAAAAATTGGACACGCACAACTGCTGACACCAGAATGTCTTAAGCAAATGACCTATCTAGAGCTTGTGCTAAAAGAAGTCCTACGGATGCTGCCTCCAGTCGTTCGTAGCGGTTCGCGCAAAGTAATTAAAGAAAGCGAGTTTGCTGGATATCGTATCCCCCAGGGCTGGGACGTGTTTTACCAAATTCAGGAAACTCATCAAGACGAGAATGTTTACATTCAATCTCAACAATTTGATCCACAACGTTTTGCATCTGAATCCACTCAAGACAAACAAAAGGTCGGAAGCTATATTCCTTTCGGTGGCGGGATTCGAGAATGTTTAGGTAAAGAGTTTGCTCGGTTAGAAATGAAACTGTTTGCCGTATTATTGATCCGTGACTATGAATGGGAAATACTTCCTGGACAAAATCTAGAACGCCTAGTACTACCATTTTCTCGTCCGAGGGATGGTTTGAAAGTCAAGTTTTGGAGACGCGAAGGCTAACAGTGTGAAATCGTATTCCTAAAGTAGATATTCATCATTCATTTTGAGCCACGGGCGCGGCTGTGCTTTTACCCATAAATTGACCAAAAAATGAATCATAACTTGACCAAAAGTTAACGTAATTTCAGGGTTTTCAAACAATCAACATTTCATCTTGTGAATCAAATAATGACCGCAAGTTCAAAATTTGCATCATAATGCGACCAAAAGTTTAATTCTGGCATTATTCAAAAAACGAGTATTCAAACACTCCAATTTCAGTCTAAGTTTTGAACTTTTGTACTCAGATATGGTTCAAAGTGGCCATGATATGCTTCAAAAGCATATTTTTATTTATATTTGAGTTGACGCTGATATTTATATCGCAGCGATCGCTCTGTTGCCACTTATGCGATCGCCTACTACGGCTTTAACTAAGTAAAAATGATAATCATGAAGAAGAGGGTAGTTGCGCGACGCGCAAATAACCTCTTCTCTCCTTTGCACGATAATCATTACCAAATAAATTACTCATATATGAAAACTGAAGTATATGTTGTCCACCTTGTTTATGAAGCATAAAGCGGCAATAACTGCCATTTTATGTTTCAAGTCACGAGCGGCGGAACAAGTATCTTCATGAGGGAATATCGCTTCAACGCCACAGTCCTGCTTTTCAGCTAGCAACTGAGCAAGTTGACTTGGTGCAACATCCACAAGCGTTAGCGTCGTGCAGTCTATTACCGTAGGTAAGTCTTTTTCCAACTCTTCCACGCTTTCAAAAGTCTGAGGCGAAGCGCCCCTCAAGGACGCATGAGCCGTTTCTTCAACACGCGGATTTTAAGATCCCCCTTTAAAAATAAAGAACCCTTGTAGAGACGTAGCGCTGCTACATCTCTACATTCTTTTTCGGACGTGTCTACTCGACATTCTGTGTTTTGAGCAAACTATGCTTGCAGCACAAAATCAGATGCGGTGAGAGTTGGCGAACCAGTTAGAGTTGCAAATAGTCCACCACTGCCAAAACCAGCCGCGCTGCCATTTTGGTTGTAGAACAACTCACCATTTAGAGGATCGTAGACAATTTTTGCCGTGCTAGTCGCTGCTGAACTCGTGATTTGAAAATCAGTGATGTTACTAAAACCAGTTCCGGCAGCAGAAGTAATTGTACTAAAGGTAGTCTTATCCAGTACAATCTTGTCACCTTTGCTGCTTTGGAAGTCAGCGATCACATCAACACCAACAAAGTCAGCATTGCTGTTGTAAACGAAAAGGTCAGCACCGACACCACCAACAAGAACATCATTGCCTTTGCCACCCACAACAGTATCATTGCCTTCTCCACCGATGAGAATATCATCGCCTTCACCGCCCCGTAATAGGTCATTTCCACTATTACCATTGATGATGTCGTTACCCTTTTGACCATTAATCACATCATTGGAGTTGTCAAAACCCGCGATGTTATTGTTAAGGTCATTTAGGAAGGTGACGGTATTCTTGTTAAAGAGATTAGTTTGAGTGGAGTTGGCATTGAAGACATCAAAACTGTCAGTTATACTGGTTTGTCCATCAAACAGGATATTACCAATAGCTGGTCGTGAACCATTTGCTGATAAATTATCCAGATTTTCTAATTGGAAGTTTTGCAAGGTAACTTTCGTAGAAGCCGCATCCAAAAAGGTGAGTTCTAAGTTATCACCATTTTGAGTTAATTGCAGATTTCGGGCAGTTAAACCACTACCAATAAATTGCAACGTATCCAGTTGGCTAATCACCGTTGCTGATGGATTTGAGCCAATTCCTGTTCCAGTAAAATCGGCGATAGTGTCATTTCCATCACCAAGGCCCAAGACAAAAGTATCATTACCATTGCCACCAAGCAACAGGTCATTACCATTGCCACCAATGATGGTATCATTGCCGTCACCGCCAGCAATCGTATCGCTGCCATTGCCACCAAGCAACAGGTCATTGCCATTACCACCGGAGATGTTATCGTTGCCCTCATCACCAGCAATCGTATCATTGGCATTGCCACCAAGCAACAAGTCATTACCATTGCCACCGGAGATGTTATCGTTGCCCTCATCACCAGCAATCGTGTCATTGGCATTGCCACCAAGCAACAAGTCATTGCCATTGCCGCCGGAGATGTTATCATTGCCGCCACCACCAGAGATGGTATCGTCGCCTCCATTGCCAGCAATCGTATCGTTGCCGCCACCGCCAGAGATGTTATCGTTACCCTCACCAGCAGAGATGTTATCATTGCCGGCACCACCAGAGATATTAGCACCAACAGCGATCGCAACTCTAGCAGTACTAGTCAGGCTACCATCGCTGATGGTGTAATTAAAATTGGCATTACCACTAAACCCATTAATTGGGGTAAACACGATGAAATCATCTGTCGAGTTGCCCGGAGTGCCGTTATTATTCAACACAGCAGTACCGTTGGTTGCACCACTAACACCAGTAATGCTGAGGCTAGTGCTATCGATGTCGGTATCATTAGCTAGCAGAGTAGTAGCAAGGATGGTTACAGCAGTATTAAAACCAGTAGTTAGGCGATCGTTGACGGCAATGGGTGCATTGTTCACGGGCTTGACATTGAGGTTGAAAGTATTAGTAATGTTACCGCCATTGCCATCACTAACAGTGAAGTTGAAGCTGTCAGTGCCGTTGAAGTTGGCATTGGGGGTATAAATGAAGAAGTCGTCACCGGGGTTGTCTGGAGTGTTGTTGTCGTTAAGTGACAATGTGCCGTTAGTGGGGCTAGTGAAATCACTAATGGTTAAGGTATCGCCATCAATATCTGTATATCTACGTAGGATATTGCTAGCAAGGATGTTAACGGCGGTATCTTCGTTAGTCGTAGCGGCAGTCTGAAAGCCAAACACCACGTAGCTTGACCCTGCCGCATACTGACCGTTGGGGTCGGCATTACTTGCACCGATAATCAGGTCATCAAAGCCGTCGCCGTTGATGTCACCCGCACTGCTAACAGAACCGCCTGAGAAGTCATACGCATTAATACCGTTAATCACAAAGCCGTTGCTGCTATTGAGGGTTGAGAGGTTGAATTGGGCATCAAAGCTACTATTGCTGCCAAACACCACGTAGCTTGACCCTGCATAAGCCTGACCGTTGGGGTCGAGATTAATTGCACCGATAATCAGGTCATCAAAGCCGTCGCCGTTGATGTCACCCGCACTGCTAACAGAACCGCCTGACAAGTCAAGTTCATCAATGCCGTTAATCACAAAGCCGTTGCTGCCATTCAGGGTTGAGAGGTTGAGTTGGGCATCAAAGCCACTATTGCTGCCAAACACCACGTAGCTTGACCCTGCCCTAAACTGACCGTTGGGGTCGGCAAATCTTGCCCCGATAATCAGGTCATCGAAGCCGTCGCCGTTGATATCCCCCGCACTGCTAACAGAAAAACCTGAGTTGTCATCCGCATTAATACCGTTAATCACAAAGCCGTTGCTGCCATTCAGGGTTGAGAGGTTGAGTTGGGCATCAAAGCCACTATTGCTGCCAAACACCACGTAGCTTGACCCTGCCCCAGACTGACCGTTGGGGCCGACATATCTTGCCCCGATAATCAGGTCATCGAAGCCGTCGCCGTTGATATCCCCCGCACTGCTAACAGAAAAACCTGAGTTGTCATCCGCATTAATACCGTTAATCACAAAGCCGTTGCTGCCATTCAGGGTTGAGAGGTTGAGTTGGGCATCAAAGCCACTATTGCTGCCAAACACCACGTAGCTTGACCCTGCCCTAAACTGACCGTTGGGGTCGGCAAATCTTGCCCCGATAATCAGGTCATCGAAGCCGTCGCCGTTGATATCCCCCGCACTGCTAACAGAAAAACCTGAGTTGTCATATTGATCAATGCCGTTAATCACAAAGCCGTTGCTGCCATTCAGGGTTGAGAGGTTGAGTTGGGCATCAAAGCCACTATTGCTGCCAAACACCACGTAGCTTGACCCTGCCGCATACTGACCGTTGGGGTCGGCATTACTTGCACCGATAATCAGGTCATCAAAGCCGTCGCCGTTGATGTCACCCGCACTGCTAACAGAAAAACCTGAGAAGTCACCCGCATTAATACCGTTAATCACAAAGCCATTGCTGCCATTCAGGGCTGAGAGGTTGAGTTGGGCATCAAAGCCACTATTGCTGCCAAACACCACGTAGCTTGACCCTGCATTCTGCTGACCGTTGAGGTCGGCACCTGTTGCACCGATAATCAGGTCATCAAAGCCGTCGCCGTTGATGTCACCCGCACTGCTAACAGATATGCCTGAGTTGTCATACGCAGCAATACCGTTAATCACAAAGCCGTTGCTGCCATTGAGTGAGGAGAGGTTAAAAACTGAAATAACCTTGGGTGCGTCATTGACTCCCTTAATGGTCAAATTGACGTTAGCTGTATTAATCAAGCTGCCATTGTTGGTAGTGTATGTAAAGCTGTCATTGACGCTTTCACCGAAACCCAAACTTTCAAATTGAGCATTTGGGTCGTAGGTTAAGCTGCTATCAGCATTAACAGTAATTAAAGCACCAGAACTCAAGGTAATGGGAGTACCAACAAAAAATGTCTTACCATCAATAGCTGTCACCGTTAGGAAATTACTGTCGTTGGCTAAGACCTCTACATTAACGGCAGTGTCTTCGTCGGTAGTAGCTGTGTCATTAACTGCAACAGGAGGTCTATTGGTAGGTGTAGGAGATGCAAAGCCAAAGACCACGTAGCTCTGCCCGGTATAACTCTGACCGTTAGGAGAGGCACTACTTGCCCCGATAATCAAGTCATCAAAGCCGTCACCGTTGATGTCCCCCGCACTGCTGACAAAACTGCCTGAGCGGAATGTGAGACCAGACTCATCAATGCCCTTAATTACAAAACCTTCGCTGCCATCCAGAGATGAAAGGTTGAAACCAGCACCAAAACTACTGCTGCGACCAAAAACTACGTAGCTCTCCCCTGCATTATACTGAGCTTTGAAGTCAGAACTCACAACCCCGATAATCAGGTCATCAAAGCCGTCGCCATTAATGTCTCCTGCACTGCTGACAGAAACCCCTGAGCGGTTATCAAAATTAATGCCGTTAATTACAAAGCCATTGCTGCCGTTAAGGGAGGAGAGGTTGAACAGGGTACTAAAGCCGCCGTTGCTGCCAAACACCACGTAGCTCTCTCCGGCATTAAATTGCCCATTGGGGTCAGCACCACTTGCCCCAATAATCAGGTCATCAAAGCCGTCGCCGTTGATGTCTCCCGCAGTGCTGACAGAATTGCCTGAAAAGTCATCATTATCAATGCCGTTAATCACGAATCCGTTGCTGCCATTGAGAGACGAGAGATTGAGTTGGGCATCAAAGCCACTGCTGCTGCCAAACACCACGTAGCTCTCTCCTGCTCCAGTCTGACCGTTGGGGTCGGCACCACTTGCCCCAATAATCAGGTCATCAAAGCCGTCGCCGTTGATGTCCCCCGCATTGCTGACAGAAACCCCTGAGCGGTCATCAGTATCAATACCATTAATCACGAACCCATTGCTGCCATTGAGAGACGAGAGATTGAGTTGGGCACCAAAGTCACTGCTGCTGCCAAACACCACGTAGCTCTCTCCGGCATAACTCTGACCGTTGGGGTCGGCAGCAGCAGCCCCAATAATCAGGTCATCAAAGCCGTCGCCGTTGATGTCTCCTGCACTGCTGACAGAACCGCCTGAGCGGTCAACGCTATCAATGCCGCTAATCACAAAGCCGTTGCTGCCGTTAAGGGAAGAAAGGTTGAAGCTAGCTCCAAAACCACTATTGCTGCCAAACACCACGTAGCTCTCCCCCGCTATAAACTGACCGTTGGCATCGGCACTATCAGCCCCGATAATCAGGTCATCAAAGCCGTCGCCGTTGATGTCACCCGCACTGCTGACAGAACCGCCTGAGTAGTCATCATTATCAATACCGTTAATCACGAAGCCGTTGCTGCCATTGAGAGACAAGAGGTTGAATCTAGCTTCAAAACCACTGCTGCTGCCAAAGACCACGTAGCTCTCTCCTACTCCAATCTGACCGTTGTGGTCGGCACCATCAGCCCCGATAATCACGTCGTCAAAGCCGTCACCGTTGATGTCTCCTGCACTGCTGACAGAACCGCCTGAGCGGTCAAGGGTATCAATGCCGCTAATTACAAAGCCGTTGCTGCCGTTGAGGTCAGATAAATTTAAAACTGCATTCGCCATTATTGTTGATTCTCCAAGTTGTGTTATTTTTCGAGTCTAGAAACGTGAAATTTCACCTCTAGACTCATCCCATCGTCACCATCCGCCGAATTTCATCACTCTTAAAGCCGATCGCCATTGGACGACGCACCCCTGGTAGTGCCACCACATCGTATAATTCCAGTACGGCTCCCTCTATTCGCAAGGAATGCACAATATCTCCACTCCGCAGGTCAATCACCAGCAACCCACATCGAGGTTCGACGTTTTTTTGTTGCAATTTTTCATCTAAGGGTAAACCACTAAAGGTTTTGTTGTGCCTCGGCTGAGAAATCCCCACGATCGCAAAGTTGCCATGAAATGCACAACCACGCATATATCCCGGACAAAAAGCCACGGGTTCAAAGCTGCCTCGTTCCAAATCTACGTAGCCAAAATCCCCTGTCCCAGAGTTGAGTAACCACAATTTGTCTCGATACCACCGAGGAGAATGGGGCATAGAAAGCCCCTTAATTACTATCTCGTTACTCTCCACATCAATGACGCAACCACCATCAGCCCGCCTGTCCCGCCATCCCTCCGCCGCATCTGACTGACTAACAACAGTCACATATCTGGGTTGACCATCTCGCATTGCCAACCCGTTGAAATGACACCTGTCTTCTGCTGCCAATTTACTAATAAAGGGCGGTTGCCACAGGGGAATGAAGCTATGGGTGGAACTAACTTTGGCTAAACAGCTAAATAAGGTATTGACAAATATCAGATTCTCTGATTCATTTAAGCCACCACTGGGAATTTTGCCGTTTGGGAATGGGGAATTACTCAGGGCGATATCATGAATGTCTAAGTCTCCCGTCACATAACTTATCTGGGGCAAATAAACAGCATCGTAGTTGTCGTGAACTTGTCCCGGTTGTAAGATGTTTTCAAAGCGCCACAGTTGATAAAGCGAACTCATATACAAACTGTTGCCACGGGCATACAAACCCATGCAGCGTTCAAAGGTGCGCTCGAATACTGATAGTTTGCCGCCTTGTTGTAACCCGATGAAAAATAATTTACCTGCTTGATATGTGGTGAAAGCTAGACTAAGATTCTGTTCCAACAGCCAAGGGGTAAACTGCCGTGAGGCATTTATTTCTAAGCTATTAGTTGCAGTTACAGGATTTTGATTCATTGTTTCTACCAGGGAGGAGGATAAAAAATTATCCTATCCCGATGTAGGTTTTTTGCCTCTTCAATTATCCCTTAAGTAGAATCACATAATTTGCTTCATTAAATCTTGAAAATATAACTTTTTGTCAAATCTTATACATTGTCACATAAACATTATATTAACTTTATTCTTTGTCTGAATATATTTTGTTTTCTGATTAAAACTGATGAATACGCATTTTTTTGTTGTTCCACAAATCATTCTGTAGTTCGGATTGGCTTTGTGGCTAACTTACTTAGTCGTAATGGCATAATTGCGATCGTTGCCGCCATCAGTCCCTATCGTCAAGTTCGAGAGGAACTCAAAAAGACTTCTACCAACTTTATCGAAATTTACGTTCATGCTCCTATAGCCGTTTGTGAATCCCGTGATGTTAAAGGACTTTGAACAATGTGTTAACCAAGTGCTTCACTATTTAGAAACTCAAGGTTTGATTATCCTGAGCGGTCAGCTACTTAAAAGTGACGGACTTTCGGTCAATGTTGAAATTTAGAGAAGAATGAAATGAAATGACATGGCACCATTGTACGATCCGCACGACTCGACCATTTTTCAGGATTTGGCACGGGTGCGGCGGAACAAGTACCTTCATGAACTGCTTTAATTTCTACGCCCGAAACCGAGTTTTCAACCAACAACAAAGCAGAGTGATCCTGTTCTACCTGCTCTTGTGTTTGATTAGCGATCGCTAAAAGTCCCCACATCAACACTTCCGACGCTAAATGCTAAATTTTATTTAGCCACCCAGCAGGAGTTTTCTTTTTCTTATGTGGTTCTGGTCTGCCGATTCAGTAGAACAAGAATTATTTGATTTGTACGCTCCAGCCCTGCGTTCGCTCGGTGTGAATTTCAGTGACGAGCAACTCCAAGACACTCTAGAAGCAGCAAGC
This sequence comes from Nostoc sp. C110, assembly GCF_043099725.1. GTDB lineage: Bacteria > Cyanobacteriota > Cyanobacteriia > Cyanobacteriales > Nostocaceae > Nostoc > Nostoc muscorum_A. The sequence continues at coordinate 59,205 of NZ_CP171142.1, forward strand.
TATGGTTTAGAAGATGCTTTCAGGAGCGCGATTGTTTATATGCTTTGGCTCGAAGAAAACCTAAAACCGATCTACCCGACTGCGATACTAATCGAGGCACTGGCAAATCAATGGCGCACCAAATACTGGAAGCCGGAGTATTTAGAACTTGAACAGTTACTCTCCCCTGGAAAGCGTTGGTGGAAGGCAGCAGTGGATAAGTGGGGTTACGACGAGCGTAATCAACTGGTTGCAGACATATTTTACGACCACGGGCAGGAATTTATCAAGTTTCGCAATGGGAAAGAAATTCTGGTTGACACTGCTTATAAGTGGGGATGGGAGCGAGTTGCAGATTATGCGTCCCCGTTTTCAGAAAGTAATTCGTCGCTTGGCAGTATCCATGCAAGTGAATTTTGATCTACACCTTCTGCACAAGAGTAGATAAGCACCGTCAAGCAGCAATTCAAAATTCAAAATTATTAATTCAAAATTAAAGGCAATTGGAGCTTGAACTCACCACTTTCTTGTTGACCGCCAAATCAAACATTGTTGCGGGGGCTTGTACCCACAATAAATAAATAAACTAGCCCTTATTTATATTTTGCGTGAATTTGCTGGAATTTATTGGCATTTCTAGTATAAAAAGGTTACATTACTGTGGAGAGTCTCGAATGTTAAAGTTTATCGGAGAAATAAGATTGTGACAATCGTAAATGTACTAAAAAAGTTATCAATAGCTTCTCCTTTCATCCTGACAACAGCTTTAGTTGTTATTGGTGCAGCAATAACTAGTCCATTTAGTGATATTTATACTGTTCCCGGATTTGTAAATACGGCTCCAGAAATTACTCTCACCGGTAGCGCCAGAAATGGTTCATCCCAAGGCTTTAGTTTTCCTTCAACCCTGACGGCAGGTAACGGTAGGATTGGCCCCAATTTCAAATTTGACGTAGTTACCCAAGCTGTTCCCGAACCCGCCTCCCTGATTGGTATCTTAGGCTTAGGTGCTTTCGGTATCACGTCTCTTCGTAAACGTAAGCAATTAGTTGCAGAATAAACGAACGGACATTAAATAGGACTTTATGTGCTTCTTTGCCTCTCCCTTGCGCGTGCGCTGGGGGAGGCGCTTCGCGCTCTTGGGTGTAAGTAGTTAGATAGAGTCGGGGCTTACTACCAAATTGAGACAATTTAGTTCAAAGAGTAAGGAGTGGGGTTGCCACGGTAGGGTTCAAAACAGACAAGTAGAATCTGTGATAGTGCATAAATAAAGGTCGAAACTACATGGTCTTATATTGCGATCGCCATCGGCTCATGGTGGGTGCGCCATCGCTACTTATTCCACTTCACCAGCACCCCATCAACAACTGCAACCCCCCACTGTGGAAACTTCGCCAGCAATTTCTTAATCACGATCTGCAAAGCCGGATCGTCATCCCAGCACTCCTGCAAAAAGTCAAAACCCGGATTCTGCCCCGAATTCGCCGCAACTTTGAGTTTTTGAATACGTTCAGTCCGCACATTTGACCTCGCTACTTCTCCCAATCCACAAGCACGCCATCAACACAAGCGATACCCCATTGCGGATACTTCGCCAGCAATTTCATTTTTGTCTGAGTATTAGCAGCAATTTTACAGTGGCTTATAGTTCATAGTATTTACTAAAAGACGTGTTTTCCCTGAAGCCTTACTTGAGACAAGTAAAAGATATTTTATTTAGAGCGCAGTTATATGATTGACTGCAAATTAAATCAGGTAGGACATCGTGGTATCTGCTACTCAAGAATATAAGCTTAAATTTATTACAACCGAACCAATTTACTTTCCGGGCCAAAAAGCCGAACAGAAAGTTTGGGATGTTGTTCGTTCTGCATTCAACGACCGAAAAAACTGTTTATGTTTTTGGACATATCCTATTTTTATTAAAGATAAACAACTATGTTATGAGCCAGATATATTAATTGTTGACCAGGAATTTGGTGTAATTGTTATTGAAGTCAAAAATATTAGAATAGATCAAATTAAAAGTATAGAAGGTTATAATTGGTTTACTAAAAACTTTTGTAAATCTAATATTAATGCTTATCAACAGTCAAAAAATCAACTTCATCAGTTAATTGACTCTTGCAATAGATACCCTCTACTACGACAAAAAGTAATGGGTAGAGTCGTAATTGCCTTACCCTCAATTACTGAAAAGCAGTGGAAGCAGAGGGGCTTTAGTGGACAAATATGCTGTCCACCTATCCTTTTCCAAGAACATTTGGAGAAAATTAATTTAATTGAAACGATTATACAAAGTGCAGGTCAAGTCCAGCATGGAAAACCTTTAGGAGATGAAGAATGGAAGTTGTTGCAAAAAATTATCTGTGGGCCAGTTATTCCTCCCATCATAGAAAAACCACTCAAGGCAAAAGAACAGCGTCGTCAGGTAATTGAAAAATTGCAACAATGGGTAGGTTCAACAGATATTGAGCAAATTCACATAGGAATGTCAATTCCTCCTGGCCCTCAACGGATTCGAGGAATAGCTGGTTCTGGTAAAACAGTGTTGCTATGTCAAAAAGCAGCTTGGATGCATTGGTATCATCCAGATTGGGATATTGCTCTAGTATTTTTTACTCGCAGTCTCTATGACCAAGCAGTTCACTTAGTAAATGAATGGCTGAAATTTTTCTCCAATGATGAAGTTGAATATGATCCTGAGACATCCAAGCTAAAAATACTACACGCTTGGGGAGATGACAGACAACCAGGTTTGTACTCAACTATTCATGATACGCAGAATATTAGTCTCGTTCATGATCAGCGTGTGAAAGGTAATCCCCCTGAAAAGTTAGCATATCTGTGCAAAAGGGTATTAAGTGAATACCAAATTCAACCAATATTCGATGCTATTTTAATTGACGAAGGGCAAGACTTAGCTTTAGATGATCAACAATTAAAGTTTGAAGATAAACAATCAGTTTACTGGTTAGCATGGCAAGCGCTCAAACCTGTTGCACCGGATACTCCAGATATCAGACGTTTAATTTGGGCATACGATGAAGCACAGAGCCTTGATGCTTTGAGTATTCCAACCTCTAAGGAAGTACTAGGCGCAGAATTAAGTCAAATACTAGGAGGAAATGGAGGAGCTTGGTATGAAGGCGGTATCCGCAAAGCTTATGCAATGCGCCATTGTTACCGCACACCTGGGAATATTCTGACTGCTGCCCATGCAATTGGTATGGGATGGCTGCGTCCAGAAGGAATGCTAACAGGAATTACAAATAAAAAAGATTGGGAACATATAGGCTATGAAGTTGATGGTGACTTCCGTAAAATAGGTGAGCCAATTACTATAAGCAGACCCTTGAAAAATTCTCCTAATCCAGTACATCATTTTTGGTCAGAAGATTTATTAGAATTTAATATTTATGATTCTTGCGAAGCTGAACTTGAAGCACTCAGAAAAAAAATTCATCAGAATATTCATTGCGATGGATTAAAACCTAGCCGTGATATTTTGGTAATCGTGTTGGGTTCTCAGGAAGAAAGTATTAATCTTCAAAAAAGGGCAGCCCAGACTTTACAAAAGTATGGTGTTGACTTTTATATTCCTAGTGCGCTCAACAGCAATCAATTTCCAGAACAGATGGATTTACAAGACAAGCGACCAAACCAGTTTTGGAAAGAAGAAGCTGTTACAGTATCGCGTATTTATCGGGCTAAGGGAAACGAAGCTTATATGGTACACCTGATAGGTTTTAACAATATTGCAAAAAATGAAAGCAGCATAAGCCTTCGTAACCAGCTATTTGTTGCACTTACCAGATCCAAAGCTTGGGTAAGCTTAAGTGGTGTAGATGAATATCCAATGTGCGAAGAGATGCGACAAGCGATTAAAAATGGTAACACTTTCACTTTCAATTATAAAAAACCTCTTGGACGAGTTATAGGCGAGGAAATATTGACATAGTGTTCAGAGAAGGTATTGCCGCTCTCCTAGCTAATCCTCCCAATCCACCAGCACCCCATCAACAACTGCAACCCCCCACTGCGGAAACTTCACCAGCAATTTCTTGATCACAGTCTGCAAAGCCGGATCATCACTCCAGCACCCCTGCAAATACTCAAAACCCGGATTCTCGCCCGAATTCGCCGCTCGATTCAGTTTTTCCCTTCTTACAGGTCGCGCATTTGACCTTGCAACAATCGCCTCATGCGACCATTTTTCAGCACTGGGGACAGGCGCGGCGGAACTTTCACCCTCATGAACTGCTTTGACTTCTACACCCGAAACTGAATTTTCAACTAACAACGAAGTAGGATTCCCCTGTTCTACCTACTCTAGTGTTTGATTAGCGATCGCTGAATACACAAACTTCAACAGAAATCTTGTGTTACAGTCCGTAAAAGCCCATACTGAAGCTGTATGTAACATAAACCCTCACTTTTACAAGCCTAGCTATGCCCCAAGACTTCTCTCGCCAGAATCTCAGAGGTCGTTCTTTCAAAGGTCAAGATTTGACTGGTGCAAACTTTAGTTATGCAGATATCCGAGGAACAGATTTTACTGGGGCTAACTTGAGGGGAGCAAATTTTAGTCGTGCTGAAGGAGGGCTACAACGCCGTTGGGCAACAGTATTAGTTTTAATTTCATGGGTATTATCAGGAATATCGGGACTATTTTCAGGGACATTAGTTTCATTACTGGCAGACGTACTTAAGACTGATTCTTGGAAACATGGTTATTTTATAGCTACTTTTATTTCACTTTCGATTTTTCTAATTATTACTATTCGCAGAGGTATTTCAGCAGGCTTAGTAATCATCACTGTAATTACAAGCTTTTTCTTTGTATCCAATTTTATCATTTCTACTCTCTTTGGATTTCTTAGTGCTGTATTTTATTCGGAAACAACAATCAAAGGAGTAACTATAATTAGAAAAGATGCTTTGCCCGAAGTAGTAAATGGATTTATATCTATAATTACTTTTGGTAGCACTGGTTTGGGAATGACAGCTATTGTTTTTGGTCTTGTTTTTACCTTATTTATACCCGGAGTTGTTGCTTTTATTATTGCCGAAGTTAAGGGTCTTATCGGAGTAATTGCTTGTGCTGGATTTGTTACTAGCAATATAGCCTTTACTATAATTACAACCTTGAATATAATTTTTCCTTCTGAAAAGATTCTTCAAACTCAGGCTTTATTAGCCTCTATTATTGGAGCTACAACTGTTGTAATATCTAGCACTTGTATTGCATTTTATAATTTTGAGGATGAAACACAAAGTTGGTTTCGTTTATTTATTATTGTTTTTACTACTGTAAAAAGTACAAATTTTCAAGATGCAAATTTGACTGACGCTAATTTTAATCAAGCCATGCTCAAAAGTGCGAATTTTAAAAAATCTAATCTTACTCGTACTTACTGGGAGAATGCAAAAAAGATTGAACTTGCTCGTTTGGGAACATCTTATCTTCAGGATATAAAATTACGTCAATTATTAGTTACAGGACAAGGGCAAGGAATAGACCTAAACAATAGAGATTTAAGAGGTCTTAATTTTTCTGGATTTAATTTAGTAAATGCTAATTTTAGTGGTTCAGATATATATCAATGCTCTTTTAGAAAAGCCAATATGACAGGAGCTTTGTTTGTAAAAACGCGCATTGAAAATACTGACTTAACAGGTATTACTCTAACAGGGGCTTGTATTGAAGATTGGGTAGTTACTAAAACTACTAAACTTGAAGATATAAAATGCAGATATATTTTTATGAAATTAAGCGAAAATGGTGATAAGCGTAATCAAATGCCAATAAGAGGAGAGTTTAAAAATAGCGATTTTGTCCAATTTATTGAATCTATTCTAGATACTATCGAACTTTATCATGATCGAGATATAGATCCCAAAGCTGCTGTAATTGTTCTTAAAAGTTTGTCTGAAGACTATGATGAACATCTCCAAGTAGTTGGATTAGAAACAAGAGAAAATCAAATTATTGTTAAAGTAAAAACTTCTAAGCTTGCTAATCCAGAACAATTAAAAGACGAGTATTACACACGATACAATCAAACTTTCAATTTATCTATGCAAGATCCAGATAAAATCTTACCGCAATACAAAGTCGTGGAGACGAATCCAGTACTGGCAAAAATTACACAAGTAGTAGAAGAATTTAAGCAGCATCCAACTACTAATATAGAATATTTTCATAATGAAGGACTTTATATGAATCAAAATAGTGGGATTTTTCAAAACGTTAGCGACAGTAATGTATATGGCGGGATGCAAGCAGCACTAGGCAATAATAATCGACAAATACAAGAAACTAATATAAATACAGATACTATGACTAACAATCCCGGTGGCTTTTCAGTTGGTGGTTCAGTTGATGGCGATATTAATAATGTTCAGGGTGAAAATAACCAACAAAAGGTAAGTAATAAAAGTTCTAGTTTTAACTTACAAGGCGCTCAATTTGCAGGTGGACTAGTCAACGCAGACACAGTAAACGCACAACAAATCGGCGGCAACATCACCAACTACTCCACTGAGCAAAAGCAGAATCTTGCAGAAGCCGCAGCAGAAATTCAGCAGCTTCTCAATCAGTTAGGACAGAGTTACCCTACTAACACTCCACTAGAAAAACAGATAGCGGTGACAGAAGCACTCAAGCAAATTGATAGTAATCCCACTTTGAAAGCGCGGGTAATTGGGGCGTTGAAAGCTGGTGGAACTGAGGCATTGAAGGAATTAGTGGATCATCCTCTTGTCAATATACTTTTGGCAACTTTAGAAGGTTGGCAGGATGTTGAGTAGTTCACTTGCTACAGATGAAGCAGGGGGTAGCTGGTGATGGCGAATGAGGAGCATTTGGCAATACTTAGGCAAGGGGTAGAGGTTTGGAATTATTGGAGAAAAAATAACCCTGGAATAAGGCCGGATTTTAATAGAGCCAATCTTACGTTCGGCTCTTTTCCAGAAGCCAACTTTATAGGAGCAGACTTTACAAAAGCCGAACTCATATCCGTTGATTTTCCTAAATGTGATCTTCGGGGATCTTCCTTTAGTGGAGCTGATTGTACTAGATGTGATTTCAGTAGAACTGATCTCAAAGGAGCTAGTTTAACGGCTACTTACCTTGACCAAGCTTTTTTCACAAAAGCTGATCTTAGTGGAGCGAATCTTAGTGAAAGCCAAGCAGTAAACGCTGACTTTGAAAAGGCACTACTGACCGGGGCCTGTATTCAAGACTGGAATATAAACAGTGCTACAAACCTCACTAATATAACTTGTGACTATATCTACCTCCGCCAAGGTCAACAAGAACGTCGCCCTATCAGTGGAAACTTCGCCCCTGGAGAATTCACTAAACTGTTCCAAAAATCCCTAGAAACAGTTGACCTAATCTTCCGTAACGGCATCGACTGGGATGCTTTCGCCTACTCCTTCAAAAAGCTAGAAGTCGAAAACCAAGGCGCACAATTAGATGTCCAAAGCATCGAGAAGAAGGGCGACGGCATTCTTGTAGTCCGAGTAGCTATTTCCTCTGATGCAGATAAAGCAAAAATCCACAGTGAGTTCATCCAGGGCTATGAATTTGCAGCTAAGGCATTAGAGACACAGTACCAAGCAAGACTTGAGGATAAAGATAAAGTAATCAATCAGTTGTTCTCTTCAATTAACCAGTTAAATAAACAACTAGCAGAAACTTCTGGTAAAGTCTCGATTTACTACCAGCCTAACTCCCAGTTCGCAGGTGGCGTAGTAGATGCCAACACTGTCAACGCAGACCAAATAGGTGATAACATTCAGAACAACAACGCTTAAGAACGCTCAAGTCAAACCCATGCCGGATTCAGAAGACCCAAAGCAAGTCTCCAACAACGACTTACGCAATTCCCAGTTTGGCGGTGGGTTGATTGACGCTGAGTCTGTGAATGCAGGGCGCATAGGCGGCGACATCTACAATACTTCAAATATCCACATCACCAATTATTCTTACCGTGAAGATATTCGAGTAGCTGCTGTTCAACCTGTGTCAAATGCTTTTAGTGATGAAAAACTTCCATGCCCTTATCGTGGCTTATATCACTTTAGTCCAGATGATGCCGAATACTTTTTTGGTAGAGAAGTATTTATAGAAGAACTGTTTAAAGCAACTCAAACTCGAAATTTTATCCCTGTGCTGGGTGCATCAGGAAGTGGTAAATCTTCTGTTGTGTTAGCAGGTTTAGTACCGAAACTCCAACAGCAAGGTCGCTGGTTATTTACTCATTTTCGCCCTAGTGATGAACCTTTTTACACTCTGGCACAAGCCTTGGTTCCACTTTATGAGCCAGAAAAAAATGCCACTGAGCAAATGTATCAAGCTCGCCAGTTAGCTGAATATTTTATTCAAGGCTCTGTTCCGCTAAGGGATGTTTTTCACCAAATTCAAAGGAAGTACGCTAATCATCGGGTGCTTTTAATCGCTGACCAATTTGAAGAACTTTATACCTTATGTAGCAATGAAGCAATTCGCCGTAATTTCTTAGATACCTTATTAGCTGGTTTTCAATCTGAATCTAACCACTCCCCATTGCCTCCTGTGTTGGTGTCAACAATGCGGGCAGATTTCCTAGGAAATGCACTTGGGTATCCTCCCTTTGCAGATATCTTACGGAATGCTGATATTAAAGTTAGGTCGATGAATCGCTCTGAACTATCAGAGGTAATTGTCAAGCCTGCCCAAAAGTTGGGAGTAACATTTCAAGATGGACTGATAGAACGCATCTTAGATGATGTTGAGGATGAGCCTGGAAACTTACCTTCATTGGAATTTGCTTTAACTTTGTTGTGGGAGAAACGCACACTTCAGCAATTAACTCATGCAGCTTATAAGGAAATTGGTGAATTGCAAGGTGCTTTAGCTAGTCATGCAAATACGATTTACAAGAAATTAAATACTACTGAACAGAAACAAGTAAGTCGAATTTTCATTCAATTAGTCCGTCCAGGCGAGGGTACTGAAGATACGCGGCGGCTGGCAATGAAAGCCGAATTAGGTGAAGAGAATTGGACTTTAGTGCAATATCTAGCTGATAAGCGATTGGTGGTAACAAGTCTTAGTGTTGATGGACAACAGACTGTAGAAGTTGCTCATGAAGCGTTAATTCGCAAATGGGACAAGTTGAGTACTTGGATAGAGAGCGATCGCGCTTTCCGCACTTGGCAAGAGCAATTGCGGGGATTAATACGGCAATGGGAAATTAGTAGGAATGATGAAGGAGCTTTGTTACGCGGTGTAGCACTGGCAAAAGCGGAAGAATGGTTGCAGCAACGCTTACATGACATCAGCTCACCTGAATGGGAATTTATTCAGATGAGCCTAGCACTACGCGATCGGCTGATTAAACAAGAAGAAGTCCGAAGAAAGCGAAGAAACCTTGTAATAACAATATCAACTATTGTCCTAGCAGTTATAGGAGGTTTTACCTGGCAGCAATATCAAAAAGCTGAAATAAATACTATTTTAGCACTTGCAGCAGATGGTATTGCTACACCTGAACTTTTTTCTGCCGCTAACTATGTGCTTCAAGAAGCGAATAAACTTAGTCAATCAGAAAAAGAATTAGACATTGCCAGAGCATTGAGCAATTACAGAGCAGTCATTAAATTAACTGAACTTGTAGAAAAGCAAGTTAGACAAAATCCTCAAGATTTCCCGAGAACTGACCCAGATAATGTTAGCTTAATATTTAAACAAGCTGAAGCGGGATTGGTTAAGCTGATTTCAAACAAGCGCCTTCCCATACTTGAACAACAACTTAAGAGAAAAGAAATTGGTATAAAGGATTGGAATATACGAACAATGTTTGAAAAACAATACACAAATGGAGCGCTGAAGACAACTTATAAAATCTTACGAAGTGAGTATGGAGCAAAGGCAGATATTTATAATAGCGGACAAATCTCTACTGAACAAGAAGCCAACAGAATGCCTTGCCAAACATTGATAGAAATTGAAAAAAATTGGCAGGAGAATACTGGATGTAGTTGGTTCCAATCTTGCACAGCAATTATGGATGGAGAAAACCTCTTTCAAAAAATTTTTAATTTTCCTAGAGATGCAGCAAAAGACCGTTTAAGTAAATGCGGTATAAAAGTAGAGTAAAAAATGATAAATTTTCTTAATTAAGAATGAATAAATTAATTTTTAAATTGATTATTTTAGCTATTTCAGGTCTTGTTATTACTCTTTGTACTGGATTGATATTCTTTTCAGGATTATCAGAATTTAGTTTAGCTCAAAGTTTTAAATATAATGGACCTCCACCTCAATCTTCATTTGTTAAGGAAGTATGCCGTAAAACGCAAAAGAGTGAGTGCAAATGCATACAGATTGAGCAAGTAAGAATTGTTACAGGAAATATTGACGATCAAATTTCTGCTACATGTGGCGATCAGATCAACGATAATGAAGATAAAAGACTGCGTATAGAAGGGACATCTGACAAAAGCCTTGGGGCTATGCTTGGATTTAAAACTAAATCTAAACAGGAAATTAAAGGTTTTTTAGCATCAGCAGGTTTCAGCAAAAAAGACTCTGATTATTTCTATCCCTGTCGCAGTTCTGGAAGCTTCACAATTGGTTGGACTCCTGATGCTCCCGAACGTTGCCGTAGTATTCAGTACATTCTTGATGAAAAAAAATACACCAAGCTTGGACCCGAAACTGAATTTAAGAAGAAAGCAGTATCTTCTCAAAAGCAGTTCGACTCATGGCAAATGAATTCAGGTATGGATTTAGCAATTGATCTACTAGTGGGAAATCCAAAACATGAAATAGCTCAAGCTGCTCGTGTTCATACTCGCCAGTACTGTAGTGTTGTAGCAGATGGCGGTGGTCAATGGAATATCCAAATTGCTGATTCAGCATATACACCAGATCCCATAAAGCTTCCCAGTGATCCAACACAAGCAAAAGACCCTCGATACATTTTTGATGCAACTCAAAATGTCTGTAAGAAAGCTCTTGACACTTGCCAAAGTATGGGGAAAACTTGCTCAATTGTTAATCATGGCAAATGGATATCTACTTCACAAAGGCCAATTAATTTAACGCTCAATTGTGCTGATCGAGATAAACCATACTCACGTCGTGGAACAGGTAAACAAGTACCTGATCTCAAACAAGAGCTAGAACAAGAGGCAAGAGGAGCAAAGTCTTGTATCTTTAACATTTACAGTGATGGGGATGTCTTAATTTCACCTGATGAGCAGCAACGTACCCTCATTCATACGGACAGCACGGACGATGGATTTGTTATTGACGGTCTAGCTGGGGAGGTCAAGATTACTCAACTGGGCGATCCACAAAAACCCGCTAACATTGTCACCCTCAAAGCAAGGCAACGTTATGAGTATCGCTCTCCTCAGCCAAGGAATTTAACTAACGATGAGAAGAAGCAAGTATATGAGGAACCTGTCGTTCAAGAATTTTTAAAGTGTAATAACTGGGAGGGATGGAATAGCGATAGCAAAGAATGGGCGAAACAAATTTGTGATGAACTCAATCAGTACCACCAAGCATTAAATCTACAGTTTTATGGTCCCTCGCCTGTAAATGTAGAGGCACTATCATTTGACGATGGTATTAAGGTTTTGAAAGCTACAGTTGACCTTACTAAATCTGGGGTTTTAGTAAGTCTGGGAAACGATGAAGGAAGGGGAATTAGTAACTCTAACTTCAATCGCTTTTTACAAAAGAATAGTCCATTACTGGCTATGGGTGGAGTGTACAAATTGGGTAACTGGAATCTGAGGTCTCAAGGAAAAACTCTTGGCACTGGTACTCAGTCGCTGTATACAGTTCTTGTCTTGAATAGTAAAAATCAACCAGACATGATTACGTTAACAGATGCTGGTAGTCAGCTTCAGTTTGAACAGTATCTATTTGTTTTACAGGCTGGTCCCAGACTTGTAAGGCAAGGGAAAGCTACAGTAACTAAAAATAGCACGGAAACTGAAGGACATAAAAATCTTGCTGGAATTTTTGAGAATCGTTCGCGTAGAGCAGGAATCGGTTTTTCTCAAGATAAAACTAAACTCTACTATGTAACATCTACTGGCAACTCACGTGGCTTATCTTTACGTGAATTAGCAGAAGTGATGGCATCAGAAAAAATTGGCTGTTGGGATGCAATGAATCTGGATGGTGGAGATGGTCCAGCACTGGCTCACGATGGCTTTATTAAGGAACCAGCAGGCGTACAGGCGCAACCCTACCTCATTTTAGTTTATGACAATTAGAGTAATGGCAAGAGGTCGGCAAGATGGATAATTGATAACGTTATCTCCATAAAAATCGTGAATAGGATACCAGGAGAACCCAAAATGGTTAATGGAGAGCATTATACTCGTTTGAAAACAAGCGTAAAAGTTTGGAATGACTGGCGAATTAGCAATCCAAGTATAATTCCGAACCTCAAGGGTGCTAATCTTAAAAGTGCTGAACTTAGTGAGGCTGATCTCAAAAGGGCTGACTTGAGCTTTGCTATCCTCAGCGAAGCTAACCTCAATGCAGCTGATCTGAGCTTTGCTAACTTGAGCTTTGCTATCCTTACCAACGCCAACCTTAGTGAAACTAATCTCAGTGATGCTATTTTTAGGGAGGCTAATCTTAATGGGGCTAATCTTAGTGTGTCTTACCTTAGTGAAACTAACCTTAACGGAGCCAATTTAAGCAAAGCTGATCTAAGTGAGGCATATATCAGCAGAGTTAAGTTTAGTGGACTTGACCTGAGTGGGGCTAACTTCAGGAAGGCTTATCTAGCAGAACTTAATTTTAGAGAAGCGAAGCTTCACAAAGCGAACCTGAGCAAAGCTTACCTCAACTTTGCTGACTTTAGTAAAGCTGACCTAACTCAGGCTAATCTCAGTGAAGCTGATTTAAGTGAGGCTAATCTGAGCAAAGCTGATCTTGGTGAAGCAAACCTGAGCAAAGCTGATCTAAGGGAGGCTAAACTCAGCAGAGCTTACCTAAGCGAGGCTAATCTCAGTGAGGCTAATCTTAGTGAGGTGAAACTTAGTGGTCTTGACTTCAGTAAAACTGATCTTAGAGGAGCTAATTTGAGTAAAGTTCAAGCATTAGAAACAGATTTTACAAGTGCCAACTTTACAGGTACATGCTTGGAAGATTGGAATATTAACTCTGCTACAAAGCTAGACAATATTGATTGCCAGTATATCTATTTAAAAAATGCTCAACAAGAACGCCGTCCAAATAGTGGTGACTTTGCACCTGGAGAATTTACCAATTTATATCAAAAAGTTTTAAATACTGTTGACCTAATCTTTCGTAATGGCGTTGAGTGGGAAGCTTTTGCTTACTCGTTTGGAAAAATCCAAGTTGAAAACGAAACTTCAGAATTAGCCATACAAAGCATTGAAGTTAAAGGTGATGGTGTAGTAGTTGTTAGAGTTAATGTCTCCTCCATCACAGATAAATCAAAGATTAATAATGATTTTGTACAAAATTATGAGGTTGCTTATAAAATTTTAGAAGAAAAATACAAGGCAGAATTGAGTGGTAAAAATGCTGAAATAGCACATTATGGGCAAGAAGTTCAAAGGCAGAAAGAGTATATCAATAACTTATTTCCCTTACTGAATCATCAGCAAACAGTACAAAAAACTATGGCAGAAAATCCTAGAAAAGTCTCTAACTATGATTTGCGATATTCTCAACTTTCTGGAGGTGTCGTAGATGCTGAGATTATTAATGCTCAACAAATAGGTGGAGACATCTATAATACTGAAAATGAGAAAAACCTAAGCTGACCCATGCCCGATTCACAAGACCCAAAGCAAGTCTCCAGTAGTGACTTACGCAATTCCCAGTTTGGCGGTGGATTGGTTAATGCTGACACAGTGAATGCTGGGCGAATTGGCGGCGACATCTACAATATTCACCTTGAGCAGCAGACAGCGACATCAGGTAATTCAGTCCAATCACAGAGTCAACGCCAGCGATCGCAGTCCGAAAGAGACTCACTCGAAAAGGCTTATACCCTCCAAAGCCAAAAAGTTGCAAAAATACGGACAGAGTTGGTAATTGAGACAGACCCATCCTGCAAGTTTAAATATGAATACCAGCTTCAGGCAGAGGAGCGCACACTGAAGGAGCTTAGTGACAAGTTGGATGCAATCGAAGAACAGTTGCAAGCGGCTGATAATTCTGGGGTAGAAGCAGACACAAATATATATATTGAACGACCACCAATTGAGGACAAATGCTATAAAGCAATTTTGCAACCAGGGGCATTGATTCGTCTCAAAGCCCCGCAGAGAATGGGTAAAACATTACTGCTGGAGAAAACCCTAGACTATGCAAGACACCAGGGTTATCAAACCGCGAAATTAGATTTACAACTGGCCGATATTGAGGTTCTGGCTAACTTAAAAACATTTCTACAATGGTTATGTGTTGATATTGCTGACGGTTTAGAGCTAGAACCGCAACTAGAAAAATACTGGCAAGAAGTTTTTGGGTTGAATAAAAACTGTACCCGTTATTTTCAAAAATATTTATTATCCCTTACTGATACTCCCTTAGTTTTAGCTATAGATAACTTTGAGCGACTGTTTGAATATCCAGATATTTTCCCCCAATTCTGCTTGTTACTGCGGGGATGGTATGAAGCAGCGAAACAAGGAGACAAGATTGGTAATATTTGGAAGAAGCTGCGGTTAGTAGTAGTTCATTCAACTGAATCTTACCCTTCCTTAGACAGTAATCATTCTCCGTTTAATGTAGGATTGGCAATTGATTTACCCGAATTTAATCTGCAACAAGTAACAACCCTCGCCAAACAGAATGAGTTAAGCCTGGGGGAACAGGACTTAAGCGGGTTGATGGAGTTGCTAGGGGGACATCCTTATTTGGTACAATCTGCGATTGCCCATCTCAAAAGCCAGCAAGTGACCTTAGAAGAACTCTTGAGACTTGCGCCAACAGAGCAAGGAATCTTCAGCGATCACTTGCGACAACAACTGTGGCATTTACAACATAATCCTCAGTTGGAGTTAGGGTACAAGAAAGTAGTGATGACGAATGCACCCGTGAGGTTAGATACTGAAGTTGCCTTTAAGTTGCATAGCTTGGGATTAGTCAAACTTGTTAGTAATGATTGCGTTCCTGGTTGTGATTTGTATCGTCAGTATTTCTTAACCCGTTTGGAGTAGTTAAATCGTGGTTGAATACACATTCTCTGGAAGTTTGCCTAAAAATGCCAGCACCTATGTCATACGGGAAGCTGATACACAATTGTACAAAGGGCTGAAGGCAGGAAAATTTTGCTACGTACTAAATTCCAGGCAGAGTGGAAAATCCAGCTTGCGTGTGCGAACCATGCAGCGATTAAGAAACGCTTGCGTAAAATGTGCCGCAGTTGACCTTTCTGCTGGAGGTATTCAGAATGTCCTTCCCGAACAATGGTATGCAGATTTAATTGACACACTCATTGATAGTTTTGGATTAGATTTAGATTTTGGTGATTGGTGGAAGGCAAATCAGTTAAATTCGCTAGTTACAAGATTCCGCAAGTTTTTGGAAGAAGTATTACTTGTAGAAGTTCAAGAAAACATCGTTATTTTTATTGATGAAATCGATAGCGTACTCAGTCTGAATTTTCCCATAGATGACTTTTTTACATTGATTCGCGCCTGTTATAACAAGCGTGTTGATAATCCCCAATACAATCGCCTCACTTTCTGTTTACTGGGAGTAGCATCACCTAGCAATTTGATTGAGGATAAACAGCGTACTCCCTTTAATATTGGTCAGGCTATTTCTCTCAAGGGGTTTCAACTGCATGAAGTTGAACCATTAGAAAAGGGTTTACATGGGAAGTTTAATAATCCCCAGGAAATAATGCAGGAGATTTTGCAGTGGACTGGGGGGCAACCATTTTTGACTCAAAAGCTGTGTCAGTTTATGGTTGAAGAATCTGAGCAAGCTACTCCTTGTTCAGTAGAGCAAGTTGTCAGGTCACGGATTATTGAAAATTGGGAATCACAGGATGAACCTGAACATTTGAGAACAATTCAAGCCAGGATTTTACAAAATAAACAACAGGATTTGTATTTACTGGAACTGTACCAGCAAGTTAGATTAACTGAAGAGAAATCACAAGTAATCGCAGACGAAATATTAAAGCAAAGTGAGTTACAGTTACAGCTTTCAGGGTTGGTTGTTAGGCAGAAAGGTAAGCTAATAATTTATAACCAGATTTATCGAGAAATATTTAACTTAAATTGGATTGAAACTCAACTAAATAACTTGCGTCCATACTGTGAACATTTTCGATCTTGGCTTGCTTCTGGAGGTACTGATAACTCAAAACTCCTAAAAAGCGAGAAATTGCAAGAAGCTGAGGAATGGGCAAAGAATAAAAAATTAAGTTTTGAAGAACGACAATTTATAGCTGCTAGTAAAACTCAGGAACTCCAAAAAGCAGCTTTAAAAAGCGAAATCATAACTTTATGCAAATGTACGGAAATAATGAGGCTTTCTAACTTAGAGCTTGATTCTTTGCTTGAGATATTGAAAGCAATACAAAAGTTGAGAGTAATGGATGTGGATTTAGATGATAACATTCAAGATAAAGTAAACTTAATTCTACAACAAATTGTTGATACTGTTAAAGAAAGGAATCGCTTAGAAGGACACACAGCAGCAATTCGGAATGTCTCTTTTAGACCTAACAGTGATATTTTTGCTTCCGGTAGCGATGATAGTACTGTCAGAATCTGGAATTCCAAAGGAGAGCATTTAAATGAATTTAGTTTTGATGGGCCTGATGATAATGTTAGAGGTATGTGTTTCAGCCCTTCTGGGGAAATATTAGCAGCTGGTAGTACAAAGGGGATTCTTAAGTTATGGCAAGTAAATTCTCAAGGCGAAGGTAAAGAAATAGTAAGTTTAGAGGCACACAAAGCAACTATTAGAAGTGTTGCTTTTAATCTAAATGGAAAACTTTTAGCATCAGCATCTGGTGATGGTGCTATTAAAATTTTAAAACTAAATCGCCAAGGTATTTATGAGGATTTTAAATATTTTGAGATTCAAGATTTACAGAATATTATTAAGCAAGATAAAGATAAAAAACATTGGATTAATAGTATAAGTTTTAGCCCTTGCGTTCAAAATAAATTAGTTTCTGGTAATGCGGATGGTACTGTGAGAATTTGGAATGTAAATACTGGAGAAATTAAAAAACTATCAGGGCATAAAGATTGGGTTAATTGTGTTTGTTTTAGTCCAGATGGAAGAAGAATAGCATCTAGTAGCCGTGACAACACTGTTATAATTTGGGGAAATAATGGTAAAAAGATAATGACTATCCAGGGTTATGCTTGGATTACAAGTGTTATTTTTCATCCTAAACATCACTCAATACTGGCAATAGCAGGTGATGATAATAAGGTTAAATTATTTAATTTAGATGAAGCAAGGTTCTTGAATAATGGGAAAATTTTGGAAGATCGGCAAGCATTACAAGTATTCTCAGGCCATACTGCATGGATAAGTGCTTTAAGTTTCAATGAAACTGGAGAAACTTTAGCTTCTGTAAGCGGCGATAACAGTATTAGAATTTGGAGTTTGCACAAATTAAGTTCCTTTAAACATACCGATTGGGTTAATTCTGTAAGTTTTGATAGTGATGGGAAAATATTAGCATCTGGAAGTAGTGACTGTACTGTAAAACTATGGAATTTAAAAGGTGAAATAATACAAACCCTCTCAGGTCACAAGAAAGGAGTCATGAGTGTTAGATTTAGCCCTGACGGTTGTTTACTAGCATCCGGTAGCGATGATCGGACTATTAAAATTTGGAAACGAGATCATAACAGCAAATTCCAAGACTTCCTCACGCTAAAAAGTCATTCACGTTCAGTTAAAAGTGTTCGTTTTAATAGAAAAGGTAATTTATTAGCATCAGGTAGCGATGATTTCAAAATCAAACTTTGGAATCCATATACAGGCGATGAGCTACATACCTTTTTAGGACACACAAAAGGAGTTAGAAGTGTTCGCTTTAGCCCGGATGATACACTATTGGCATCAGGTAGTGATGATACTCAAGTTATTATTTGGAAAATCGATGTTGATAAAAGAATATATACTCGTTTACATACTCTTGATCATTTGACTGAAGGGATTAGAAGTGTCCGATTTAAAAGTAATGGAAAAATTTTAGCTTCTGGAAGTAATGATGGTACTATCAAACTATGGGATGTAACTACTGGAGAAAAAATAGATACTAAAAAATCCAAAGGTTTGTGGATGAGTAGTTTAAGTTTCAATCCTAAAGATGAGTCAGTAATTGCTTATGGTGGCGCGGATGGAGTTGTTAGGCTTTCAAGTATCAATGGAGAAGAGTTACAGACTCTTAAAGGTCATACAGGTTGGATTAGAAGTGTTAGTTTCAGCGCGGATGGTAAAATACTCGCTTCAGCCAGCATTGATGGTACTATCAGACTTTGGTATATAAATCAAGATAACCCCTTGGTAAATGAATGGATAAAACAGGGTTGTGATTGGGTACAGGATTATTTAAGAACAAATCCAAATGTAGACGAAAATGATCGTACCCTTTGTCAAGAAATTTTGGGAACAAAAGATTAGATTATCATCTGAATCCCCGACTGATAGCGTAGCGGTAGCGAGGGACGAGCGTCAAGATTGCTGACTGGAGCTAATGGAAACGTCTTCGGCTCCGCTCCTGAATTAAGAATAGCTGAATTCTTCTTCAATCAAGTTCCGGTGGACAAAGTTTTGCGATCACTACTCCTCCCAATTAACCAGCACCCCATCCACAATCGCAATCCCCCACTGCGGAAACTTCGCCAGCAATTTCTTGATTACAATCTGCAAACTGCAAAGCCGGATCATCATTCCAGCACTCTTGCAAATACTCAAATCCCGGATTCTCCCCCGAATTTGCTGCTCGATTTAGTTTCTCCTTTTTATAGGTGAGAAATAGTGACATAATGTTCGTTTATAAGCGATCACTACTCGTCCCCACATCAACACGAAGCACGCTAAATGCTAAATTTTATTTAGCCACCCAGTAGGAGTTTTCTTTTTCTTATGTGGTTCTGGTCTGCCGATTCAGTAGAACAAGAATTATTTGATTTGTACGCTCCAGCCCTGCAATCGCTCGGTGTAAATTTCAGTGACGAGCAACTCCAAGACACTCTAGAAGCATCAAGCTATTGTTTAGAAGATGCTTTCAAGAGCGCGATTGTTTATATACTCTGTTTAGTTGATTTGTCAGGCAGTATTTAGAGATGATTGATAATGCTCAGAGGGCTAAAAATGGCTAATTATCCTGCCAAGGGTGAAATGAGCAATAGAATAGATTACTGGATTAATATCAGCCGTATTGCCACATTATAACTGAACTTGAGATTAAAAATAGGCATAGCCAGTCGCAACTCTTGGAGACGCTGCGCGTAGCAAGATCCCCGTAGGGGTACGTTCCAAGTAAAAAGTCATGCATTCAAAAGTCAAAAATGTACCAAGCCCCTCAACTTATTGATGGGCTTGTACCTTTTTAGTTCTAGTAAAAAATAATACAAATTTTCATAAAGCCTTAAGGTAACATATAACTGTGCAGCAAACAACAGCCTAGCGGCTGAACTCGCTTGCCAACTTGGTAAGATAAAATGCGTGAATAACGGATTATTACTTAAGCTGTACGTTATTTCAAGCTAATTTAGTTACTTACTAGCTTACTGACTTACTAATATAAATTACATTTATGTTACATAATATATCATATTTGCAAGGTTGAAATAATGCAAACATAAACGGTTTTATAACAAATTGGGTAATAAAATTCCAAGTTTGTTCTATAGATTATTTTAAATAGAAATAATGATTAGGCGACTAGAAAGTTATCAACACAAAGAAGTACTTCGAGAAGATAGTAATACGATTCTTTATCGTGGAATTAAAGAACTAGATGGAACGCCTGTACTAATAAAATATATTAAAATAGAGTATCCCAGTCTCGAAGATATTGCTCGGTTAAAATATGAATATAAAATTCTTCAGTCGCTAGATATTACAGGAGTTGTTAAATGTTATGTGTTAGAAGATAGTCATCAGTTCTGGGCAATAATTTTGGAAGATTTTGGAGGAAAACCACTTTCAAAATATCTGAGTCAAAGAACGCTAGATTTAAGTGATTTTCTACACATTGGAATTCAACTTGCTGAAACATTAGTAAAACTTCATCAATACAAGGTTACTCACAATAATTTAAAAACTACTAATGTGCTGTTCAATCCGCAAAATGGGCAGGTTAAAATTGACGACTTTAGCCTTGCTACCTATTTGTATGGAGAAAAGCAAACAATTAGTAATCAGAATATTTTTGAAGATGCGCTTGCTTATATATCGCCTGAGCAAACAGGGCGGATGAACCGCTTAGTTGATTACCGTAGCGATTTTTATTCTTTGGGCATTGTTTTCTATGAAATACTGACACGACAATTGCCTTTTCAAAGTACTGACCCACTAGAACTCGTTCATTGCCATATTGCTAGAACTCCAATTTCTCCTTGTATTATTGCCAAAAATCTGGGCTTAGGAGAAATCCCTCAGTCAGTTTCTGATGTTGTAATGAAACTTTTGGCAAAGACAGCAGAAGAGCGTTATCAAAATGCGTTAGGACTGAAAGCAGATTTGGAAATGTGTTTAAAATTGCTACAAGAAACTGGAGAAACTACATCCTTCCAAGTGGGGCAATTAGATTTATACAGCCAATTCTCGATTCCGCAAAAACTTTATGGTCGTGAATTCGAGGTCAAAATTTTGATAGCTGCCTTTGAGCGTATCAGTCAAGGCACAACAGAAATAATGCTGGTAAGTGGTTACTCTGGGGTTGGTAAGTCATCTCTAGTTTATGAAATTCATAAGCCAATCATAGGTAAGCATGGGTATTTTATCTTTGGCAAGTTTGACCAGTTTAAGCGCAACATTCCTTATGCTGCTCTGATTCAAGCATTTCAAGAATTAATGCGGCAGTTGCTCACTGAAAGTAGCGAGCGGATTAGTATTTGGCGGGCAAAACTGTTAAAAGCATTGGGTGTGAATGGTCAGGTGATTATTGATGTGATTCCTGAAGTTGAGCTAATTATCGAACCCCAACCCGCAGTACCACAATTAGGAGCATCGGAATCTCAAAACCGATTTAACCGCGTCTTTAGACAGTTCATTCATGTGTTTTGTAAACTGGAACATCCTTTAGTACTGTTTTTGGACGATTTACAGTGGGCGGATTCAGCATCATTGAAATTAATTCAATTGTTGATAACTGACCCAAATAGTAAATATCTGTTATTGATAGGTGCATACCGAGATAACGAGGTGAGTACGACTCATTCATTAATGCTGACGCTTTCTGATCTCCAGCAAGCGGGGGTAGTGATAAACAACATTGTGCTTCAGCCGTTACATCTGGTTGATGTTAGTCAGTTAATTGCTGATACATTTCAAAGCAATCAAGAGACATCACTCTTGATGCGCCACTCCATGTCTACGCACTCTCTAGCGGAATTAGTCTTTAATAAAACTCAAGGCAATCCTTTCTTTTTATCGCAACTACTCACTCCCGGTTCGCCCATTTTTTAATGAGTTAGGAAAAGTAGATAGTCAAAAGTATACCGAAGGACATATTCCCCAAAAGACTAGATTAGGTATATGTTCGCACTTATGACTACTGAACCCATAATCACAAACGAACGAGTCGATGATATACCTATACTTCTAACTCAAATAGAGCGTATGGGCGTACAATCGCTAATCGATAAACATTTTCCCAGACACGGAAATTGGCAAGGTCTAAGTCTGGGAAGTGTAGCAGTAATTTGGTTAGCACACATATTATCGCAAGCAGATCACCGTTTAAATCACGTCCAAGGCTGGGCTTCTAAGCGGTTAGAAACATTGAAAACATTTTTTGGAGAAGAGTTAGGTGAACTTGACTTGACGGATGATCGTCTAGAAGCCCTATTACGTTATCTTGACAGGGATAGCGACTGGTACTCATTTGAGTCAGAACTTGGAGGTAACTTGCTACAA
This sequence comes from Nostoc sp. C110, assembly GCF_043099725.1. Taxonomy (GTDB): domain Bacteria; phylum Cyanobacteriota; class Cyanobacteriia; order Cyanobacteriales; family Nostocaceae; genus Nostoc; species Nostoc muscorum_A. The sequence goes on from NZ_CP171142.1 coordinate 81,316, forward strand.
GTGTACGATATCAAACCAGAGCGAGTTCGTATGGATAGTACAACAGCTTCAAGTCACTGTGGGATTAATTCTGAAGGGTTATTCCAATGGGGCCATAGCAAAGATCATCGTCCAGACTTGGCACAAGTGAAAATAATGTTATCGACATTAGACCCTTTAGGAATGCCAATTGCAGCTGAAATACTATCAGGGGAAAAAGCCGACGATCCGTTATACATCCCGGCAATTGAAAGAGTACGTTCAACGCTAAAACAGTCAGAGTTACTATATATTGGCGACTGTAAAATGGGTTCAATTGCGACGAGAACTCATATTGTATCTGGTGGGGATTTCTATCTTTGTCCTCTGAATGCAAAACAAGTCCCATCTAAACAATTAATTGAATATCTTCAACCAGTTTGGGATGGTAAACAAGAATTAACAACTATTGATTATGATTATGCTGATGGGAAAAATAAAGAAATTGCTAAAGGGTTTGAAATAAATATTTCTCAAACAACAAAGATTGATGGTAATGAATTGACTTGGAATGAGCGACAAATAGTTGTACGTTCTTTCGCAATCGCAGAAACAGAAGAAAAATCTTTACGCGACCGCTTACAAAAAACGAATAATGCCCTGGAACAGCTTAAAATACCTTGTCGTGGCAAGAAAAAGTTAACCACGATTGACTCATGCCAGTCTGCTGTTAATGCTATTCTCAAACGTTATCGTACCAGTGGACTTTTTAAACAAGACATTCAACTTAGTATTTCTCGAAAAATTAAGAGGCGATATCTTGATACACCTTCTCAAATAGTAGAAGAAACTTCGATAAACCTGGATTTTCAAATTGATGAAGATGCAGTTTTAAGACAAATTAAGTTGTTAGGCTGGCGAGTCTACGTTACAAATCAAACAAAATCTCTGTTATCTTTGAAACAAGCTGTTCGTGCCTATAGAGATGAGTATTTAACTGAACGAGGATTTGCTCGACTTAAAGGCTTTCCTTTATCTTTAACTCCAATTTATTTGCAGCGTGAAGATCATATTACAGGATTAATTCGCCTACTTTCAATTGGGTTGCGTATTTTGACCCTTTTAGAGTTTCAGGTTCGTCGCAATCTGGAGCAAAATAAGGAAAAGCTAACTGGACTTTATATTGGTAATCCTAAACGAGAAACTGCACGTCCTACTGCTGAGATACTTCTTGCTGCATTTAAGGAGATTACCCTGTTCTTAATTGAGGTTAAAAACGAAGTTTATGCTCATTTGACTGCCCTTTCACCCTTACAGCAACGTATTCTTGTTTTACTTGGGTTCCCAACTACTATTTACACTCAACTTGGTGGTCAATCTTTTACTCCTGAGTAGCCTTTCTTCTAACTCCCGAAAAAATGGGCGAACCGGGAGTTATCAAAAAGTAAAAGATAAATAACATTAGAAAAATTGGCAACTGCTTTGATTACACGAAATAGTTGTCTAATCTCCTCGGCAGTCAGCCTGTCAATGTCGTCAATGACAACTAAAATCTGCTTCTTTTGGTTTTTCAGTGTTTTCTCAATTTCTGTTTTTAACTTATATACATCTTTTGGCTGTCTTACAGTTCTTACTAATGTGGCGAAGATTTTTGCCTTTGCATCAGGAATTGTAGAGACTCTATCCGCAAAACTATCTATTTGTTTTAAAAGACCTTTGCCAATAGATTTCCATTTTTCAGTTAAAACAGCCAGTAATTGGTCAAAAAAGTGCCTTGTAAGGTCTTCCTGCCCAGAAAACCACCAGGGATTAAAGGGTACAATTATTGGCTGTTCCTCCTCTCGTTTTTGTTCAAGGTAGTAAGTTATAAAATTCAATAAAGTTGACTTGCCTGAACCCCAAGGAGCATAGACTGCCATTACCAAACCATCTGGAGGTGACATTTTGCAAATGCTTTCTGCAAGGTTTTTAGCAAATGGGGCATAACCTAATCTGTCATCTTTCGGATCAGTTAAAGGATTGTCTGCCGATAAGACATTTAACTTCTTAGGTTCCAAGCTGAAGTTAGTTCCTGTCTCAAACATATACTTATGCTCGTGTTAAGACTTTTACTAGTTACAGTTTTAACACTTTTAATAATGTGTTGTAATGTATAGTCGCAGCTTTTCTTATCACTACAAGTTTACACACCTTATCGGTAAGTAGGTTCAGGTAATTGCACTAATGTCTGCAAGAGTAAAATTTTCCTATAGTCAGTTTAAGGTTTAGTAATTTCTAAGAAACTTGTCCAAAAATTTGAAAAGCATCAACCTTAGTAATTGTCTCTATAGTGTGGCATGGTGTAACGAGTATATGAAACTACATCTTTACTAAGTAGGAGTATAATTTACATAATCGCATAGTTGCTGATGTGTTTTATTGCTTTTGGGCAATAATTTATCCACTTCACCAACGGCAAAGAAATGTTGCTAGAGACTACTTGGCGTTGGGAGTGGGAACGAGTGCTGGAATACGCTAGTAGTTGAAATGGCGATCACCACCGGAAAACGCGGGTACGCCATCGCTACTCATTCCACTTCATCAGCACCCCATCCACAATCGCAACACCCCACTGCGGAAACTTCACCAGCAATTTCTTGATCACAATCTGCAAAGCCGGATCGTCACTCCAGCACTCTTGCAAAAAGTCAAACCCTGGATTCTCCCCTGAATTCGCCACAACTTTGAGTTTCTGCATACGCTCCGGTCGCGCATTTGCCCTTGCAACTATCGCCTCATGCGACCATTTTTCAGTTTGTGACAGGGGCGGCGCGGAACTTTCACCTTCATGATCCGCTTTGATTTCTCCACCCGAAACTGAATTTTCAACCAACAACAAAGCAGAATAACCCTGTTCTACTTGACCCTGAGTTTGATTAGCGATCGCAGAATTTAAAGATTTTTCATTTTGGGCGATGGGCGCGGCGGAACCAGTACCTTCATGACATTCCCTCGCTTCAACGCTACAATCTTGCTTTTCAGCTAACAACGGAGTAGGTTGACTTGGTGCAGCATCCACAAGCGTTAGCGTCGTACAGTCCGTTAGCGCAGGTAACTCTTCTTCCTTCTCTGACACGCCTTGAACAGTCTGAGGCGAAGCGCCCCCCAAGGGCGCGTGAGCCGTCTCCTCAACTTGCAAAATCTCATTTAGCGTGTCAGAGACCTTGCGGGGGGACAAAATGGTTTAGAATGCTTATATTGCAAAGAGTGTAGCAATTTGTGGTAAAAGAAAAAGAGCCTTCATTCGCAACAAGCTCTATTTAATGATAATGTTACCAGAATTCTACGAGACAAACCTCAAGCGAGAATTGGGACGTGCAGAATATTTATTACTAAAAATTCTGATAAATTTATTACAATCTATTAAAACTGTTAGCATTGAAGCGCTGGCTACTGCTTTACCCATCCCCATATTTTTTGAAAGTAGAAGAAAGAGAGTTCAAAGATTTTTATCTTTAAATTACATAAATGTTGAAGAAATTTGGTTCCCAATTATTAAAAGCTGGTTAGAGATATATTTTCCCTTAAATGAAGTTATTTATGTAGTGATTGACCGGACTAATTGGGGGTGTATTAATCTGTTAATGATAAGCGTGGTTTGGGATAAAAGGTCTATTCCAATATACTTTGAGTTATTAAGTAAATTAGGCTCAAGTAATTTTGACGAACAAAAAGTTGTTTTTAATAAAGCACTGCCCCTTTTTAAAAATTATAAAACCGTCGTGCTAGCAGACCGCGAATTCTGTTCACTGAAATTGGCTAACTGGCTTACAGAGCAGAAAGTGTACTTTTGTTTACGTATAAAAAAAGATGCTTTTATAGAAATAGAACCAGAAATTTGGCTCCAATTAAAAAATTCCGGTTTATCACCTGGAGTTTCGTTCTTCTATCAAGGCATTAAATATACAAAAACTACAGGGTTTATTAGCTTTAATCTTGCGGGTAAATGGAAGCGGAAACGCTTTGGAGTTGCGCCAGAGGAGGGTTGGTTTATTCTCACTAATTTTGATACTTTAGAGTCTACTATTAAAGCTTATAAACAACGGTTTGATATTGAGGAGATGTTTAGAGATTTTAAAAGCGGTGGTTATAACTTAGAAGATACTAATGCATCGGGAAAACGGCTAATATCTCTAATATTATTAATCTCACTTGCTTATACAAGTGCAACAATATCTGGTCAAAAAATTAAACGCATGAACATCCAAAAATATGTTGGACGAATTAAAGAATCCTTAAGGACTGTTCGACGACATAGTAGTTTTTATATTGGCCTTTATGGCCACAATTGGGTCAATTTCATGGAAAATACCTATGAATTAGTCACCGAATTATTGAGACTAAATCTTAATAAGCGTAAATACTATCTGCAAGGAGAGAGGGCTATGAGGCTCATTATATCTGCGTCCTAGCCCTTTTTGTCCCCCCGTAAGCAATTAAAGATAATTATGCCACTGTCTATCTTCCAGGGATTGGCAATGTCAAAATGCACAATAGTCGAGATTTAACCAGTATTCAATCCGTGAGGACTTGTACTATTAAAAGAGCAGGTGGTTACTGGTTCTTATCGATGTTAGTTCAAATACCCCAAGAACTACCGAAAGAAAAGTCAATATCTCAAATCAAATCAGTAGTCGGGATTGATGTTGGTGTGAATAAGCTTGTAGCTTTGTCAGATGGTAGTTTTGTCGAAAATATTAGAGTTACAACTAACATCAAAACATCTAGACGTTTAACTATGCGTCAACGTGCCATAAGCCGCAAGCGCCAGGGTTCTCAAAACAAAAACAAGGCATACGCTAGAATTGCCAGAACACAACATAAATTAGCACAACATCGAGACGGCTACAATTGGCAAGCAGCCAGTAAGAGCTTGTCAAGAAACAACTTTTACATGTTGAAGTATAAATGTTATGCTCAAACTATGAAAAAAGCTAACAGGAACGAGTAAGTAAATACTAGGGCTTGCTAGTGTGACAAAACAAGAAATAGATATAAATAACGGGTAGACATGGCAACCTTAGAACTGAGCGATGAACAATTAAGTGTGATTTCAAAGGCTTGTGAACTTCTATCCCGGATCTACATGGGACAACTTGAAGAAGTGGCTTGGCTTTTTAGTTCATTGCCAGAGGCTCGATATCAAGAATTGACCGAAACTTTAAAAGCACTAAACAGCGTAATTACCTTGATGCCAAAACAAGCACATTTTGGAATCAGAGATGAGCGTGTCCCAGAAGAGGCTCGTTGTGCTTACGACATTCATCAAGTGATTCGGTATCACTTGGCATGGAAACAGCAGCCTAATGGAGGATTTGGGATTAATTTCGATAAGCCTTTGCCGTATGGAAGGATATCTCTACCGACAATTAATGAATGAATCTTATCTGAGTACAGGCATATTTGTGGTGAAGTTTCGATTCGGTAATGAGTAAAATGATGAATGATTTGGATGAGGAGTTAGCTGTGAAACTACAACTGGTTCTTCCCCATCTCAATGAGCGACAAAAACGATTATTATTAGCTGCTGAAGCTCATAGCTTAGGATATGGCGGAATCTCACGAGTTGCGCGTGCTAGCGGTGTTTCACGCCCTACGATTCATCGAGGACTCGCTGAGTTAGAAACACAAATCCCACAATTTGAAGCTCGAATTCGTATCCTTGGTGGTGGTCGTAAACGCATTGAAGAAACCTACCCAGATATTTTGTCAGCATTAAACCATCTAATTGACCCCGATACTCGTGGAGATCCGGAATCTCCTTTGAGATGGACTTGTAAAAGTACTCGTCAGTTAGCAACTGCTTTGAAGCAACAAGGTTATCCAGTCAGTCATCAAGTTGTGTCTCAGTTGCTTCATGCCCAACACTACAGCCTCCAAGCAAATGTCAAAACCTGTGAAGGCAACCAGCATCCAGACAGAGATGCTCAGTTTCAGTATGTTAATGAGCAGACCAAAACCTTCTTAGCACAGCAATTACCTGTCGTTTCAATGGATGCCAAAAAGAAGGAATTAGTCGGAAATTTTAAAAATCCAGGTCAAGAATGGCAGCCCCAAAAGCAACCCATTGAAGTGAATGTTCATGATTTTCCTGACCCAGAGTTAGGTAAAGCTATCCCCTATGGAATCTATGATATTGGACAAAATAATGCCTGGGTATCAGTTGGACAAGATCATGATACTGCTAGTTTTGCTGTTACTACCTTACGACGTTGGTGGGAAACTATCGGTTGTGTAACTTATGCTAATGCTAAACAGTTGCTTATCAACGCTGATTGTGGTGGCAGCAATGGTTATCGTGTTCGATTATGGAAACTCGAACTGCAAAAATTTGCTACCCTTACAGGGTTAGATATCACTGTCTGTCATTTACCTCCTGGAACTAGCAAGTGGAATAAGATTGAACATCGGTTATTTTCACATATCAGCATGAATTGGCGAGGCTGTCCGTTGACGAGTCACGAGGTCATTGTTCAGTTAATTAGTGCGACCAAAACAAAAACTGGATTAAATGTACAAGCACAACTAGATACAGGGCTGTATCCAACAAAAGTGAAAGTATCAGATGAAGAACTAGCAACTGTGCAAATTACGCCACATGAATTTCATGGCGAATGGAATTACACTATCTCACCAAACCTCAATATTCTCTGAGACTTGTAAAAGTTGTTTCTTGACAGGCTCTAATTGGATTGTAGAAGAAGTACTGCCATCGCTACGGCGCACTGGTAAATACGAAATACCCAAGCCTGAGCAACAGCAGAATACCAAACCCACTCTTGATGAACTCGTTAACTTTGGGCAAAAGGTACTTGCTGGTACAAGGCTGAGTGCAGAACTCCAAACCATCACTATCCTTCGAGGTGTACAAGCCTTATGTCCCGAAATAGCTCCGATGGCACAGGAGTTGGTCGGAGCAATTCAGGAGATTGAAGCGACTCACGACAGGCACTTGCCCCCGACTGAACTGGGCAAAATATATGCCCAACGTAATGGACTACCAAAACCAGTCAGGCCACAAGTCGTTAATCAAGTTCTGGAGTTTGCTGGGCTACAACGCAGAGAAGTCGAGATTAAGACTGATACGCAGGGCAAACAGAAGCGAAAAAACATTTGGCATTTAACCGATGAAGGTAAGCAGTGGGGCGTAGTCACACGAGACAAAGCACGAACTCATGACAAGATTGTTGAACACGTTCGATGGCTACCCGATGTTTTAGACGTGATTGATTTAAGCATACAGGGGTAATCAAAAATATTTGGTTGTTCAAATTTATCAATATTTAATACACCCCTAATAATATGCTGCCATCCCGGTGCAGTAAAATTTTTCCAAAAATTGGGAATTCAAGAGGAAATCCATGAAGATCGAAACTTTTAAAACTTTGCTGCTCGAACAATTAGCAAAAGACTGTGATGTTCATCTGCCTTATTACCTAGAACACAAGCCAGAAACGTATTCAAGTAGGTTGTTAATGACTCAACGCAAAATGCAAGCGTTGATAGGTTTGCAAGCTATGTTTGACAAATGAAAAATTACAATTTATTTATATGGATACTGAACAGGATTTCTTATTTTTCAACCCTCAAATTGCTACCAAATACAATCCCTTTTATGAAGGAGAGTATCTGGTAATCCAGACCTATCCCCGTGAGCATAAGTTAATAGTTGAGCATCGCAATTTTGATTACAAAAATGCCAAAAGTCATTGCGAACTAGAAAATCTAGCTCATGACTATACATCATTTTCTCTTAGGATTTTTCACGATGATAAACTGTGGGAGGTAAACTATAAAGGGGAGCCACAAAGTGTTTCTAAGCAACAGAATTGGAGAATTGCCCAAGAATATATAGAAGCTCACTCCGATCCGCATACTGATGCTGAGGTAATTCTATGCCAATGCAGTTACCCCTATTTTTCGTCACTCACGAGTCATCTTAGCAACAGAGGTGAGTCCATGACTTCGTGGCAATCGCTCACTTGTCTAGTTGAAGGTAAAGGGCAAGATATTCAAACCTGCCCCAACTGTAATGCACCCTTAGTTCGAGCAGATGAATCGGAAGATGATGATTTTGATTTTGATGACCAAGTTAGCCGACCAATAGCTTGCATCGGTTGCACTAACTATCATGGAGTTGAGTATGATGGGAATATTTTAGTTTGTGGAATTCACGCGCATGGATGGGATAGCGAGAATTGTCCAGATTATCATCCATGAGATTGCTCCTGATCTAGGACTTATCTGATACTTAAGATTGTAAAAAATTGACCCGCTCTTTAGTATGCTCTTCTCGAAAAGCCACTACTCGGATAAGCATTAGGCATTGTCATTGCCGCTATTAACTGGTATATCGAAATGCAATACGTCTTCGCGCTTGCCCAGCTTTGTATAAAGTTTAATGGCTGGATCGTCACCGATATCCGCTTGGACGAAAATGACATAAGCTCCACATGCGGCTGCTACTTCTTTCAGCTTCTGAATTAATGCCGTTGCGATTCCCTGCCGTCGGTGTGCGGCGGCAACAGCTAGATCATAGATGTAAATCTCACTGCGCTCCTGCTCGAACTTTTTAAGCTCGTAGGCAGTAAGACCACCAACGACCTCACCTTCTTTCAATGCGGCGATCGCAATAAAGTAGTCACTATCAAGCAGTTGCCGCAGGTAGTCTGTACTAGGCGGATTCCCATAAGTTTCCACCTGATCGAATGCCTCGCCAAAGGTCGCTAATAGAGCTTCCATTAATGCAACGTCCTCCGGCACAATCTGTTGAATGCTTAAATTCATAAGACCTCGCGGGATTTTCCTTAACTTTTCTTGCGGTACTGGATTTAGTAGAGTTACTGGAAGTATTCTATTTAGTTAAAATTGACTTATATTAGTGGAATCAGGTTCATCAGTGAATGTACACTAGTTTATACTTTTATTTGTTTATTAAAAATAAGGAATAAATACTTATGTCTGATTTTGAAGCACCAAATAGACTAGACCGTATTGAAGTATTGGCTATTAGAAATACTGAAGCTATAGCAGCACTAACCACTAAGATTGATAATTTGACTGATAACGTAAATGATTTAACAAATAATGTTGACCGTGTATTAAGTCGTAGTGCAGTTTTAGATGATGTGTTACTTGAATTACGTGATAGTCAGGAACAGCAACAAAGAAATTTTGATGAACATCAGCGTCATTTTGATGAACATCAAAGAACCACTAACGCTGCGCTAAATAGCTTAGAAGCTATATTACTACAATTGATAAGAATATTTCCACAATCCTAAATCAGCAGTAAAGAGAACCTGCTTCTACCCCCTACTTTCACGTAACTATTTATTTTTTACCTTTTCCTTTAGCATTTAGCAACATTGGCAAAGATATCTAATCAACCAACAGTAATTTGACTAGCCTTTATTGCCAGTTCCATTTAGAATATCAACTTTATAAGACTATTTCAGCTGTTAGTAAAGATGATTTTGCTAGCATTGAATAGGGTGAAACTTTATCGAACAGAATTCAGAAGTCAGGAGTCAGAAAACATGTCTGAATTCTGCACGACTGGGTGATAGCGCCGGCGGCAAGCGAGTCATCGTTCGCTTTTAGCTTCTCGTAGAGAGCGTCTGAATATTGGTTTAAAACCTTGCACGCCACTTGCTCATCTTGACTACGAGCCAAGACCGCAGTGGCTCCCCTTGTGGACGAAAAAAAATTAAAATATTCTCGCCTTAGAACTTTATCCCTTTATGGGTAGAGTATTCTGAATTCTGTCTTTTGACTCTTTATTTATTTATAATAGTGTATCACTTCCAGTTTATTCTCTCTATAATTTGCTCTTAATGAAGTAAAATCACATCAAATCAATCCAAAACATTTTTACTACTTTTAGAATTGGGATTATCGGTATCTTAACTTGAAGAGCTTGTGGGATAATGAGCAATATTACCACGAGATAAAAATTCTTGTTGAGGTAGATTAAATGCCTGTTACCTACGAACTTAGAGATTATCAACATCAGTGGATAAAAGATATTTGGAATTCTTGGGAGAATGGTAATAGGCGAGTGCTTGCACAACTCCCGACAGCCGCCGGGAAAACGGTGTGCTTTGCACATATTTCTCATAAATTCTTTGACCAAGGAAAGCAAGTTTTAGTCATTGCCCATCGGATTGAGTTGATATCTCAAGCTGCCGAAAAGCTTGAGCAAATTATCGGTGAACCAGTTGGGATTATCAAAGCAGGTATTCTGGCTAATCCTGAACGAAGAATCCAAGTCGCTAGCATTCAAACGTTGAACAGACGAGAAGTATTAGAGTTGCCAATTAACATTGGACTTTTGATATTAGATGAGGCGCATCATGCAACTGCTTTATCTTATCGGCGATTAATTGAACATTATGAAAGCGCCCAGATATTAGGTGTAACTGCCACTCCCCAAAGAATTGACGGTCAAGGGTTTGTTGATTTATTTGATGATTTGGTTATTGGCATTGACACTGCTCAATTAATTCAGGCTGGGTATTTAAGTAACTTTCGATTATTTGCAACGAATCAAACTATTTCTACTCTTGGAGTTGCAAAGTCTCGTGGGGATTTTAGAGCCAAAGAGTTAGCGGTTGCCGTCACTAGCCAGATTGGGGTTAGCGAAATCCTTGAGAATTACTTTAAATATGCACGAAATCTTCGTACAGTTATTTTCGCCTGTAGCTTAGAACATTCTCGTGCCCTGGCTGCGGAATTTTCTCGTAATTATATTAGTGCCGAACATTTGGATGGGAAGACTCCCCCACAAGAGAGATTAGAAATATTGCAGCGTTTTCGCAATGGCACTACCCAAGTAATTACTAATTACGAAATCTTAACCGAGGGCTTTGATTGCCCTAATATTGAGTGCATTTACTGTGTCCGTCCGACTGAAAGCTCTACTCTTTGGCTGCAAATGCTGGGGCGAGTTCTAAGAACTTACACTTTAAAACCAACTGCGGTAATTATTGATATTACCGATAATTGGAAAAAGCATGGGCTTCCTGATGAAGCCCGCAAATGGAGTTTATTGCCTAAAACTATATCAGAAATACAAAACAAAGGCTTAATCCAATGTGAGCATTGCACCCATATTTTTAAACCGCTAACTGAAGAATTAGCTAATTTTAATGCCGAAGTTGACGAGGATGGAGTGGTGATTCAACATCACCAAGCTATTTGTCCAAGCTGTGGTGAAACGATTGATTTTACAACTATTGAAAGTCCTGCAAAGCCAATTTTTAGCAGAATCAGACTTAGACAGGGTTTTAGCCTCGAGCTTACAGAAATTGACCTTTCTGTTTCTACTTACAGATTAGACTTAGTTACTGATACCCTAAAAAAGCAAGGTTTACGGGGTGCAAGTCCCACTAAAATTTATAGCGCCATTTTCATCGCTTTTATTGAAAATATTACTAAATTTACTCTTGGTGATTGGCGCGAAATCGTTAAAATGGTTGAGCCATCCCAATCAGCAATTACCAAAAAAGCATGGGAACTGTATAAGGAAGCTTTTGAACGACATAAGAACCGCATCTTGGCTATGTCTTTTGTTGAACAGAAAAAGCTAAAACAACAAGGCAGTAGGCATGTGGCGACTAATGTAACGACAATAGAAGCTCTTGGGCAGTTGGAGAATAGTATATTCTGGGAACCCAAACCACAGGAAAAGTCATCTAAGTTCAAAAAGAATTTAGGCGATAATTATTTTAAAATGAAGTATAAATCACAATGGAAAGAATCTTTAACTTACTGTTCAATGCTAACAGGCGATTTTTTAAACATAAATGCTGGACTCTTCCATGTGGAAACTAAGGATGTATATGTAAATATCTGTATTGAGGTCAGAGACCTTCCTGGTCTCAAATCTAAACTAACAGAGATTTGTGATCCCGCAGAGATTGAATATGCCTTTACTCAAGGGTTTCGGAAGCTTGCTAAAATCATGTTTCGGTTAAGTTGATTCCAAATGTTGGATCATAGAATGGCACGCTTGAAAAGCGCTAACCCTTGATATTACTGGTTTTTGGGTCTGGGGTTGCAGGTTCGGCTGTAAGAAATTAAGAAGAATTTGCCGGTGTTTCACACTCGTCCATTAAAAACTATTTTGATTCATGCTGTGCTGTGTGAAAAGCCATATGCCAGAAATTATGTTCAAATTTTGCCACCATTAAAAAAGATTCTTCAGCTTGTTTTTGAATATCTTCCTGTGCCGTTTCTAAAACCTCATCAGCTTGCTGTGACAAAAGTTTTACATATTTTGTAAAATCAATATTTCCCCATCTTTCTGCAAATTCATTATAAGGCGTAGGCATCTTACCTGGTAGTTGCCAACCTTGATTATAGGCAAATTCAATAGCCCAAAATGCAGTTGCTTGTACAGGATAAGGCTTGTCTGCAAGACTCTGCATATATTCACAGTATTCTCTACAGGTTGGTTGTTTTTTTATATTAAGATTCAGTTGTCGTTGGGTAGCTTTTTCTTGAAACCAATTGAGTTCGTCTTTAAGAGCTGCCAGTCCTCCAAGTATCACATCAAAATGTTCTGGAGGTGCGCTGGCTAATACTCGCCCTACCATCCGCGTAAATTCTACAACAAACAGATAATCTTGCATCAACCATGTATTGAATTGCTGGGGTTGAATTATACCTAATTGACACTGTTCTAGAAAGGGATGCACAGTTGCTTCTTGCCAATCTTGAGCGTGATTTTCTAAAAGAAGTTTGCAGGTAATAGTCATTTTGGCTCAATAGGTATTTCAGGGAGATGGAATGGAGAGGAGCAGACTGCTAAGGGAGATCCAATAAATAAATCAGCCCAGCCGTATCAATAATATTTTTGGCAAAACCGAGAGATTTAGGCGCTTTCGCCCTCAAGGCGAAAGCGACGGCTGGGCTGATTTATTCTTGACAAGTGCCTAAGATCCTAACAATTCTACCTCCTACTGAGGTGACATCTAGCACGATTCATACAGCCTACTCGGAGGATTTCGGTTTCGATTTCGAGTTTGACGAACAAGTTTTTAGACCAGCAGCCTGCATCGTCGGTTGCTCTAACTATCAAAGGGTTGAGTAGGGCAGCAATTTCTTAGCCTGTGGCATATATCCATGTTGGATCGGATGGTGAGAAAAGTTATTCTCACGAAACTAAATACTGTTGAATTTCAGTTTTTTGACGACGTAGAACAGTGATTGCTTGCTGCTGAATTTGGCGAACTCGTTCTCTACTAACATTCAATTTCTCTCCAATTTGAGCTAAAGTTAGTTCTTGATCGTTCTCTAACCCAAAACGCAAAATTAATACTTCACGTTGCGTCGGTTTGAGTGATTCTAATAAACTATTAATGTCTTGGCGCAAAAGTTCTTTGGTGATATGTTCGTCTGGAGATATGCCCTCATCTGGTAAAAGTTGGCTTAGTTCTGTGTCTTGGTTATCTCCAATCTTTACATCTAGAGAAATTGGCTGCTTTGAACTGCTGAGAAAATCCCTAATCTGGCTTGGTTGTAAGTCTAAAGTTTCAGCAATTTCTACAACACTAGCTGGACGACCCAGTGTCTGAAATAATTCTCGCTGTACTTTCTTGATTTTATTGAGTTGTTCGGTGATATGAATTGGCAAGCGTACAGTACGGGATTTCTCTGCGATCGCCCGTGTGATTGATTGCGTAATCCACCAGTATACGTAGGTGGAAAGCTTATAGCCGCGATTGGGGTCAAATTTTTCTACACCCCTTTGTAAACCTATTGCCCCTTCTTGCAGCAAATCTAAGAATTCGAGATTGCGATTAGTATATTTTTTGGCAATCGAAACCACTAGACGCAAGTTTGCTGTCACCATTTTTTGTTTGGCTCGTTGCCCAAGATTTTGTATTTGAGCTATTTCAGGTTCACTTTTGTCAACATCAACAGCTAATTCGACCATTGTTGGCTCACGATCTAGTTGTTGGGTGAGTTCATTTTTTCTTTGCTCTATTGCCATGATTTGCTGTACCTGCCTGCCATAAGCAATTTCTTGGTCTGCGGTTAGCATTGGATAACGACCAATCTCTTGCAAATAGATACGAACCATGTCTGGACTCAGGCTGGACATACGACAAAACTTTTTTGATATTTAGACGAACCTAAAAGTATAAATCAAATCACTGAATTAATTTTCCTGATTTAAACAGCCAAAAACTCTGGACAAAAGATTCTGTCTGGCACAAGGCTTAATGCAGAACTGTAAACCATCACCATTCTTCGAGGTGTACAAGCTTTATATCCTGAAATAGCTCCGATGGCCAAGGAATTGGTCGGAGCAACTCAGGAAATTGAAAAGACACGTTAGTTTCCAAAATAAAGGTAAAAGTCTGATATATATTTGAAGTCATTTAATTTTATATATCCCGAAAATGCGAGCGAAAATACGAGATACAGAGATTTTCTTTGATGTGAAAGGTTCTGCACTAGTGGTGGATGGCGCGAGCATCTGCTCTAAACCTGTTGCCTTTCTAATTCACGGGGGACCTGGTGCGGATCATACTTCCTTCAAACCAACTTTTTCGGCTTTAAGCCGAAAACTACAACTAGTTTATTTTGACCATCGCGGTCAAGGAAGGTCTGCCCGTGGGTCTAAAGAAACCTATACTTTAGACAATAATGTTGAAGATATGGAAGCATTGCGCCAACACCTTGGTCTTGAAAAAATTGTTGTGATTGGCAATTCTTACGGTGGTATGGTGGCTCTAACTTATGCAGTTCGCTATCCTCAGAATGTCTCTCATTTGATTGTGATTGCCACGGCAGCCCATAGTGGCTTTTTAGAAAGAGCTAAGGAAATCTTAGCATCAAAAGGAACTGAGGAACAAAAAGCAAGCGTTCAGCGACTTTGGGATGGGAACTTTGAAAATGAGGAACAGCTAAGACAGTATTTTCAAGTGTTGGGACCAATGTATTCGCTAAAATATGATCCTATTAAGTCAGGCATTGCTTGGCAGAGGAATATTCTCTCAGTTGATGCGATTAATATTGCTTTTGGCGGTTTCCTCCACACCTACAATATTCTTGACCAGTTACATAAAATTACTGCACCCACTCTAGTTATTGCAGGCCGGTATGACTGGATTTGCGCTCCAGAGTTTTCTGAAGAAATTGCTCAGGCAATTCCTAATGCCGATTTAAGAATTTTTGAGAATAGCAGTCATTTGATCCGCGCAGATGAGCCAGAAGCACTTTTAGATGCAATAGCCGGGTTTTTGGTTTACAAACGTTAGCTCAATTCGTATCCTTCTAATTTCATAAACTTCCTCTTGGTGATTGATTTTTAAGTTGTTTGTTAATATTTACTGACTCAAACTAGCAGTGCCAAAAGTAGCATTAAACTTGCGGCACCAAATACCGACAGATTTATAATCTGCTAAATTGATGTTTTGAGGGATAGAGTATGTTTGAGCCCCACTATATTTTTGTAAGGGAGCAAGAATAATGTAGTCTCCCTTTTTTAAAGAATACGATGGTGGCTTAGTCGAATTAATCACGTTATCTGAACGATGCAAAATTACTACCAAATCTGGGCCTGATTCAGAAGTTTTAAATGAGTCATCAATTTCTAGAAAGGGTTTGCCGTCTTTAATGGTAATACTAACTTTACCATTAATTGTTTGTTCTCCAGAAACAAATGTGCCTGAATTAATAGTATTTGTTTTTGGAGCTTTCCCTGAATTGGCTAAAGGTTTCTTCTGAATTGAAGGCACGGGAATAGATGCATTCACCGCTATAGGACTTTCATTAGCCTGGTTATTTGATACTTCGCGGGCGCAGCCAACCATGACAATAGAAGATAAGCCAATTATCAATAAATATCTTAATCTCATGATTTCAATTCTTCAATACATTAATCATCAATATAAGTAGGTGGGTGCAGGAAAACCCAAATGTGTAAAGCAATGTTAACAAGAAGGGTAATTGTTAAATTTGAAACGTTCTGTACGGTAATCATTTCGTTTTCCTCTGGCATCTATCCCATGAATAACTGCATAAGCTAGGTCTAATTCATCATCAAACATCTGTCCAGAAATTTCATGTTTTTTGAGTTGTTGCCACTCTAACTCTAGTTCAATTCTATTCATCTCTGAACAATATTTAGGCAGAAAGAAAATATATAAACCAAGACTTTCCCATTTAGTCCAATATTCTCGTACTTCAAGAGATTTATGTATAGAACCATTGTCTTGAACTATAACTCTTATTCTTCCATTAGCCTTGAGTTCTTGTTCTGCAAGAATCGCCTCACATTCCATCATCCTGATATAAGATTCACTGGTTATGCTGCCAATAACTAAGCCATAAATGAAACTTACTAACGGTTGAAATAAGCCAAGAATACTCAATCTTCTCCCACGTCGTTTAGTTTGTTCTAATCGCTTCTGTTCCCCGACTGGATAATATGTATAACCGGGTGAACACCACATACAAAACCCTGATTCATCTAGATATTTTAGGTCAATCTCTCCCGAAGAGGCTCCTATCTCTAGCATTTCCAAATCTGCCTGTTTAATTTCTCTCAAGAGAGAATCTTGCTTTTTTCTATGACTAATTCTGGCTCTTTTCCAATGTATCCCCTTTTTTTGAGTACCCTTCTGATTCTATCGGGACTCAACTTAATATTTCTTTCTTTCTCTAGCTTGATTGACAGTTGGCGACTGTTATATGTGCGTGGTTCGGTTTTGAGGCATTCTTCTAAGTAAACTATATCTTCTTCTTTCCACTTTGTTATTCCTCCTCTACCCGACGCATCCCATAATCCTCCTAAACCTTTTTTATCCCACTTATGAAGCGTCTCTCTTACTGTTTGGTCTGCCCAATTAAAATGGGCTGCTATTTTTTCCACATACCATCCACGATAATTTAACCTCACTACTTCTGCTCGATCTTTTACTTTTTGTGACACCGTTGTGGCTGTCCTTAACTCAAATAAAGTTCTGTCTTCTTCCTGGGTTAGAAATACTCTCAGACGCGCTGGCATTTTTTATACTTAAATTTCTTATCTACGTGTTTACTTATTGTTACACATTTGGGTTATCTCACGCCCACCTACTTAGCAGTTCTCTGGTAAGGTACATTTTCAAAGCCAATAACTTTGGTAATAAATACATATTTGAGTGTTCCTCAATTACTTAGGAAACACTACATAGCTCTTGCCTTGAACTTTAAATTGATTGTTACTTAAATAATTAATCTAAAAATGATAAATATATAAGGATTGATATCTAAAAAACTAATATTTTCCTTAGAAAGTTCTTACAGGTTTCTCAGCAAAATTTAAGTTTTTAGATTATGGGTGATTAAGTGTAAACAAATATACAGGGCTTGATCAGATATGCTTTTTCAAATCTATAGCCAGATATAAAACAAATGTTATCAGCAGCAGTGTCAATTTAATCATATCTTGGAGGCTGAGATAGAAAAACACACAGCAGAACTACGAGCAGCGCAAGCCAAGCTTCTGGAACAGTGCCGAGAAAAGTTGGGACTGTCCCTGTCATGGTTCACGTTTCAGTTGCAAGGGGGAAGTTTTACACGGACCGACAGTGAAAGATTTAAAAAATTTTTAGCTTTAACTATTGCCTATTAAGGGTTTCATCATTTCTTAGCTGCTTGCACACGCCCTTTTCTACCTTGTGTCACCTTGGATTCTGACTCTGCCTTACTGGAGTTAACCATCTTCACCAAGTGCTGATTTAGATAACTTTGCGCTGAGATATACAAACTTTCCCAAATCTCTTGATTGCGGCTGATTTTTGTCCCGACTGTATTCCCTGCTGTTTTCTCCGACACCAAGTATTTGCGGAAATAGTTATTCCACAAGTGTTGCAAGAAATCTTCGGCAAATTCGTTAAAAGGAATAATCCATTTATAGTCCTTGTCTAGAAATACCCGATAGGATGCAATTATCGGTAGTGCAAGGTCAGTTGGCGCACCAAACCCGAATGAATACTTGCTGTCCGGCAACAATGTAGTTTTACGTATATCAATTGATGCTAAATCGTTAGCACCCTTTCTTCTGGGATTGCTGATATAGTCTTGGATTATTTCGTAGAGTCTTTGCTCTATCCACAAAGCATGAGTCAAGAGAGGCAGTAAGGCAGTTAACCTTTCCCTTTCTGCATCTGTGATGTTACTTGGAAGACTCATCCCTGCTGGGTGCTTGGTTCGTTTATTGCCGTCAGGGTTGTATTTATTTCTGTCGAGGCAGTAAAGCAGCTTGAGCAAATGGGTGACATTACACTGGGCATTTCTGGGAGCGCCGCTTTGGTTTTGGTAATAGGCAATGCGGAATTTTCTATCTTCTTTCTGTTCTAACTGAGCTAAATACTGCTTGATAAATTTGTAATCACCCCTAGCGTTGACTTTGGAGCGAGAATCTACTGGCGTTGTAGTATTTGAAGCTAGGGCTATATCTTTGGCTGATTCTTCACTCAGTCCGATGTGAATCGTAACTTTTACTCTGGCTTCGGTTAGGTCATATTTGTAATTTTTCGCTTGCTCAAAAGCTAAAACTGTATGCCCTCCGTTGATAATGCCATCGCTACCGCCCTCCGAGGCTTCTAAGACTTCTAGCTCCAGTTCAGTTTTGTTCTTGACAGGTTTAGTTTTATTGGCTGACAGAACGATTCCACTGTGGCGAGAGAAGAATTTTGCAGGCTCGGTTGTCAGTGAGTCGAACATTTGTCTGTAGGTCGCGCTTTTGCGGTTCGGTTCGCGGATGTTCGGTTCTAGCGGCAGGTCTATAGGGAACGAGTCTACATGAGCAGTGGCGATGATGCAATTGGGGTTGGCTTGAAAATAGTTATCTATCTTGATGTTCCAAGTCTTGGGCATAATTTATTTCTTGATGGAATTAAATTCTATGTTAGCGCTGCTATAACCTTAATTATTCTCTTTCTTCACTTAGAATAAGCTACCAAATTAGCCAAATGATAAACATCCCCAATCTCGCTGTATTAAACCTGTTATTTACTAGCGTGAAAATTTTCTTTAATTTTGCTTAGTTTAGAGATAATATACCTTCTTTTACTCTTTGGACAGAAACTTATCCACCTATTTCAATAATTCGGTTGCTTCTTTTAATACTTGAATAATTTCCGGTTTCTGAGAACTAATCACATTATTTGGTAAATGCTTGTGATGCGGAAAGGTAGAGATATCAGGAAAATGTGGCGTACTATCATAACGAAAAACCAGGCTATTTCGCTCATCCTGAAAATGGTAGCGATAATCAAGAAATTCCAACTGATTATCTGTAATTACTATAGCTTCGTTTATTTCTAGTAAGTGTGTTTGAGCTAAACGCAATCGAATTCTTAAATTAGCCCGAAGGGATGTTAAAATTTCTTCTTCATAACGTTCTACGTAAAGATTTGGACATTGAACAATTGCTTGTTCTACTTGATTTAAATAATCAGATAGAATGTTAGGCAGCATAGTTCAATCTTTGCTCTATTTCTTGACGCAAAACCAGATAATGGCGGTAATCGTTTGCCCATTCTATAAATAGAATATCATCTGGTAATATTCCCTGATTATACTGATAAAAAAAATCTTCCGAGTCTATTTTTTGCTGGCTTTCATACACACTGAGTCGCTTGGCAACGGCAACCAAAGCATCTAAAGATGATGTATATTGAATGGTCTGTTTACGCATTTTACCTCTACTTCAAGAGCATATTTTGATTATAAATGAGCGCCACTCCAAAATTTCCTCATCGAGCGTTATGAAAATTAGGCAAATTCTCATTAAATAGTAGTTATTGTGGCGTTGCTGTCTCGTAACTACTTCTGCTTCCACACATGGTGTACTCCTTTTCAACAGCCGCCAGCAGCAAAGCGTGCAAGGATAGCAGATAAAGTTTGGCAAAATCCCAAGCCCCTACAACCTAGAGCGGTAAAACTTGCTAGAGGTAGGTTGGAAGCATAGTAAACTCGTTTGATATTTTCTAAGATGCATACGTAATTAAGCCTTTAGTCTCACCTCTCCAGTTAGTTTTGCCGTTCTAGCCTACAACAGCCAATCCCCAGAAGAGTCACGGCTGTCCACTTCATGCAACTGCCGTAACCTCACACATAACTACTGCTTCATTCACTTTCGTGCGATGGCGTAGCCCGTCGTAGACATCGCTCAAAACCATGAGGCAAAAAATCACCCAGTTATATCCTTCCCACTCTTGTAGTTCATAGCTCTGGGTTTCCTCTTGCCTATAGGGACTACTTTTGATTGCTTGGGAGGTTGAGGAGGACGGCATTTTTCACAGTAGAGCGGTCGCACACCAAAGGTTTCTCGTTGTGTGGGCTGTTCGCACTGCTTACATACGAAGTTGAAAACGCGAGTGTGAATTTCCCGCTTGTGCGCTCTGACAGTGTACTCTCGGACATCAATTGTTTTACTGGGCATCGGCTGATTACTGTTGTGGACTTACTTCCTTAATATAGTTTTTCGTCTTAGTTCTACAAGATCCGTGCATCATCTGACGAAAGTAATTCTACTTAATCAATTAAATACTCTTGCATGTCGCTTTGTCGATGGCGGAGAATACTTATAGCTTTGACCTGGATTTGACGAATCCGCTCTCGGCTGAGGTTTAGCTGTTGGCCAATCTGAGCTAGATTGAAATGCTGATCATTCTCTAGCCCAAAGTTTAAAGTTAACACTTGACGCTGTATAGGTGTCAATGGTTCTAAGAATTTAGCTACATCTTGCGATAAAAGTTCTTGGCTAAGGAGTTTTTCTGGTGAAGCGGCATCGCTGGCTAAAATTTCGCCCAATTCTGTCTCTTTTTCATCTCCCACTTGTTTATTTAAAGAAATGGCTGTGCGAGAAGCAGTGAGATATTCTCGAAGCTTATCTGTGCTTATGTTTAAGAGTGTTGCAATTTCTTCGGCAGTGGCATGACGACCGAGTTTTTGAAAGCTTTCTCGCTGTACTTTCTTAATTTTGGTAAGTATTTCAGTGAGATGAACAGGCAATCTAATAGTGCGCGATTGTTCTGCTATCGCGCGTGTAATCTCTTGACGAATCCACCAGTAGGCGTAGGTCGATAGCTTATAGCCCCGATTGGGATCAAACTTTTCTATACCCCTTTGTAAACCGATTGCTCCTTCCTGAATCAAATCTAAAAATTCCAAATTGCGGTTCTGGTATTTCTTGGCAACAGAAACTACTAGTCGCAGGTTAGCTGTCACCATTTTTTGTTTCGCCTTTTGACCAAGGTGTAGTGCTGCTCGGACTTGTGCTTCGGTTTTTTCAACAGCGTTGGCTAATTCTGTCATTGTTGGTTCGCGGTCTAGCTGTTGAGTGAGTTCATTTTTAGATTGCTCAATGACAATCATTTCTTGTACCTGTCTACCATAAGCGATTTCTTCCTCTGGCTTTAATAAAGGATACTGACCAATTTCTTGCAAATAGATGCGAACCATGTCGGAACTCAGGCTGGACATACAAACTTTTCGACTTTTTTAAACCAGGGGATTTAAAAGTATAAATCAAATAGCTCATTAAAATTTTCTATTTTTAACCGATTACCGTGGGTTTAAATTCCGCTGTTCAAAATCGCGCAAGTTTTGGGTCGGGGTCTAAATCCCCATCACAAAACTTAGTTACGAATTACGAATTATTTAATAGCCAAGGCATATCAATTCAGTCCTGCCTGAAGTAACCTCTGCTTTAACCTTGTGTACCTCTGTTGGTCATCAGTAGAGCGCACCGCCAGAGAGATCGCTTTTTTTGCGCCAACCACGATCGCTAACTTCTTGGCACGAGTTATACCAGTGTAAAACAGGTTCCGGGTCAACATCATATAGTGCTGCATATAGATTGGCAAAATCACCACCGGATATTCTGACCCCTGGCTTTTATGAATAGAAATGCTCCAGGCAAGGGCAATTTCATTCAGGTCAGCGTAATCGTAAACTACAGTCCGCTCACCATACAGTACTGTAACTTCCTGCTCTACAGTATCAATGCTTTGAATAATCCCCAGGTCGCCGTTGAAAACTTCACGGTTGTAGTCATTGGTTAGCTGGATGATGCGATCCCCCTCGCGTAATAAATTCCCACCTCTGTTAATCTCCACCTTGTTGGGGCTGGGTGGGTTGATCAACTGCTGCAATACTGTGTTCAGGTTACGAGTCCCGATTATTCCCCGTGTCATCGGGCAAAGCACTTGCACATCAGTGGCAGGATTAAAACCTAAGCGAGGGAGCAAGTCTGTAATCAACTCGCAGATTGCTTGCACTCCATGTTCAGGCTGATGTCCGCCGCCGTGCCAAATACAGTCGGACATGGGATTATCAGATATAGGCTCAATTGTGGGATACTGTCCCCGGTTGATTTGGTGAGCAGCAGTGATAATTGCACTTGTTTGAGCTTGGCGGAATACCTGAGTTAATCGCACTACTGGCACGCAACCAGAATTAATCAAATCAGCGAGTATTTGACCTGGACCCACAGATGGTAGCTGGTCAATGTCACCCACCAACAACAGTAAAGCGCCAGCTAGTACTGCTTTAATTAAGGAGTAAGCCAGAAACAAATCAAGCATCGAAGCTTCGTCAGCGATAATTGCCGTGTGGGGTAAAGGATTAAGCCAATTCGCAATTCGCAATTCGCAGTTCGCAATTACGGATAAAATTCTAAACCGAACCGTTGGATTACAGAGCTAACAAGCTTATCTTTGATGAGCATGGTCTTAAATCACATAATGAGTCCAAGCTTTTGCTGATTTATAATTGCGAATTGCGAATTGCGAATTGCGAATTGTTTCGTCATTTCACCTAAACGTTGAGCAGCACGTCCAGTGGGTGCAGCTAGGGCTATGGATTTACCCATTGCTTTCCACAGGCTGACAATCGTGTGAGTTGTGAAGGTCTTTCCAACCCCAGGGCCACCAGTGAGGATCATGATTTTGGAATAGGCTGCTGTTTCTACAGCTTGGCGTTGCTGTTCTGAAAGCTGAATTTTACGGCTAGCAGTAAAGCGCTCAATCCAATCACGCACACGCTCAATGTCAGTGCCAACAGGTTTTTCCAAGCGTTGGCGTATCAGTTGAGCTAAATTCTGTTCCGTATGGAAGTAAGTTGGCTTGTAGCAAAGTAGTGTTTTCTCTTCATCCCGCTCTCTAATCAGGTCATCTGCCAGAGCCATATCTTTAATAATCATCGCAACCGCTTCTTCTGTGGGCTGATGAGATTCGGTTGTCAGCAGTTTGATTACCGACTCAATCAGTTCGCTTTGTGGCAGGTAACAGTGACCATCTTCGGCAGCTTCACTTAGACAATGGATAATCCCTGCACGGTAACGAAATTCTGAGTCAGGCGCAATTCCAATATTTCTTGCAATCTTGTCAGCAGTCAGAAAGCCAATACCGTAGATGTCGGCTGCCAACTGGTAAGGATTATGGGTTACTGTAGCGATCGCCTCATCCTTATATTGCTTGTAAATTTTGACTGCGTATGTTGTTGAAACACCGTGCCCTTGCAAAAATACCATTACTTCTTTTATGGCTTTCTGTGTCTCCCAGGCATTTTTAATTAACTTAATCCGCTTTTTGGCAATGCCTTGAACTTCAATGAGCCGGTCAATTTGGTTTTCGATAATGTCCAGGGTTTCTAAACCAAAGTGGGCAACAATGCGTCTTGCTGTGACTGGGCCAACACCTTTGATCAGTCCACTGCCCAAATATTTCTCAATTCCGGTGAGAGTGGCTGGTTTGGTTTCTTTGTAGTTGACTACTTGGAACTGGGGGCCAAATTGTGGATGGTCACGCCAGAAACCAGTTAGCTGTAAAGTTTGACCTGGCTGAATATTAGCAAAGCTGCCGACAATTGTTGTCAGTTCGGTGCTACGGGGACGGGTCAGCCTTGCCACAGTGTAACCCGATTCAGCAGAGTAAAAAGTTAGGCGTTCTACGACTCCGGTGATTGTTTCGTGTTGAGGAAAGGCGCTTACTTGTTGAGGGGAAAGATTAGGGGGAGTGGACATTGCTTATCATCAGATGCCGCACATCATTATAATACCCGGAGTGAAGTCGCTGTAGTACATAAGTACTGTACAATGCACCCTAATTTCCCTTTATCACTCCTATATGTCATAGCTCTAAAACACCGATTCAGTAATAAAAGGCGAGGCCGGAAAATCAGATTTTTAGGTCATTTCAACGACAATTTCCTTCTTACACTTAAAAGAAACTTGAGTTTTTCATCATAACTTTGAATACCGAATCGGTGTTCTAGGTTTCCTCTTAAGTGGGACTAGTGATTTTTTGGGTGCTTGAGGAGGGCGGTAGCTTTCGCAGCAGTAAAGCGATCCTGGTTATACCTATTATCAACGAGATGAACAAAAACGTTTAGAACAAAGTAGATAACACCTTGAGTTAGTAACTCACTTTGTCCAGGATAACTATATTACAATAACTGCTTGCTACATCAGGGTTTTAATTTCATCGAGCTTTTCTTGAAGGACTTGGCGTAGTTTAATAAGTCGTGTCTGTTCCAATATTTTTAAATTTATTGATTGGATATCCTTAATAGTTTTGTCCATCTGTTTGTTCTGCTTGGCTTTAGAATTAGAAGTACTATACTGCTCTAAGGTTTGTTTAACTAGTGTTTTAGTTTGGCTCAATGATAATTTTTCTTCAATGACTCGATTAGTTACCTGAGTACGAATCATCAAAGCTTCAGATTCATCAATTTTCATCTGTTCAGAGGATAATTTATTAAGTTCTCTAACTTTGCTGGTTTCTAGCCCTTCAGAGCGAATGACATTTTTGAGGTCTTCCGTCACTTTAAGAAGAGGAAAGATATTGTTATTAATCGATACTGGATTCAGTTGTAGTCCTAACAATACTGAGACAATCTCATGTTCCTCATGTTCCTTGAAATCAGATGTTTCTAGCCATTCTTGTTGTGTTATTAGATCAGAATCTTTAATCAGTGCGAGATATTGAAGCTTCTTGCTGCGGACTAGTCGGTTAATGAAAGCATTCAAAAACTTTGGAATCTCGTCTTCTCGTCCGCTCAGATCGGGATATTTATAAATAATTAATCGAATAAGAGCAGTTGCTAAGTCAAGGTCATGAAGTTTTTGGGAGTGAATACTACTTACTAATTGACCCTCAAAAACTACGACTTCATCTGAAGTATCTTCTTTAGGTAGAAAGACAGCTTTCAGTTTTGTCATTCCAGCAGATGGAGCTGACCTCCATCTGAGTTCTCCATCAAATATTTTGTAGCGTCCATCAAGTTGTGGAATAAGCACTATTGGATTTTGCTGACCTTGCCGACGCAGACTTTCTGCTCGTTCTTGGATTATTAATTGAGGAAATGTTTGTCTTGGTTGAGCCGGATCGGGATCTATAAGACTTACAGCAATTTCATGTATCCCTCCTTGAGTAGCCAGTTGATTAGTGAGTTGCTCAATTTGTTGCTCTAATGTAGTTTTTTCTTCTGAACTAAATACATTTGCTCGCAGCTGTATAATTTCTACTTCGAGTTTCTCTATCTGACTTTTAAGTTGGTGAATTTGCTGAGACTGACCTGCTTGGCCAAACAGTTGACTAATTTCTACAGGTTTTTTACTTGACATCACAGTTCCTCTGTCATCAATTTGATTAAGCTAGTCACAATAGGTTTAAAGTCTTCACTAGCATCATAACCAGGTCGATATAAATTTAAGGGTAATCCAGAACCACTAGCTTTTAGGTAGTAATTAGATTCTCGAATGTAGGGAAAGCATCGGATTCCCATCTGTTTAATTAGAAAGGGAAGAGTTCTCTCAGGCTCAATATCAGTTCTGAGGTTGCCTTTTTTGTCTAAACCTAAAATATCTCGATGTGCCCCAACGCCATATAAATCTACTCGTGTAGGTACAAACCCTAATATTTCAGGTTGAGGCTTCAATCTCAAATCGTCTACTTTACTATAAAACCAATCTAAAAAACCTGCGAAAGCTCCTGTATCTTTATATTCTGGTTTGATAGGAACAAGCACATGTGTAGAAGCTGCTAGTGCAATCAAACCCATAGGCTCTAAGGAAGCAGGAGTATCAAAGATAATCAAATCGCTATTTAAGGGAAAATCTTCTAATCTATCTTTCAGTGTGTAATGACGGCGATTATAGTTATATATTTCTGCAATGCTTTCTTCGAGAAATTTTCCTCCCTGAATAGCCGTCACCGTGGAAAGATGTTCTGTCCAAAGTGGAACAAGTGGGTAGTCACCTGTAAATGTTTTTTTGAAGACAGCAGCTAGAGATTGTTCCATTGATGCTGGTGCAAGCCTTGCAAAAATACATAGTGAACCGTTTTGGTCCAGTTCTATTAGGGTAACTTTATAACCTTTGGCACCTACAGCATATGCTAAATGGGTTGCTACCGTGGTTTTACCTGACCCACCTGCATTACTAGCAATTGTTAGTCGTATCTGCTTTTTAACTTTTTTCTTTTTCATTACAATGTCTTTTAAAACTCACATCTTTCTTGTTTTAGTTATTATCAACAACTGAGTTAATTGAAAAAGCCGGGATTTCAGAAAAAAGTTGTTTTACATAACAAGGCTCCTCAAATCTTTGATAGTGGCAACTTAAGACATAATATACAGTTCGATTATGAAACTAACATTAGTTTCATAATCGAACTGTATATGGCTAAGGTTAATTTATTCTGCTCTAAGGTTCGTTAATTATTACTGTTTTAGCACCTACCAGTAGCCCACCAATAACCTCTTTGAGGTGTAACTGTGGGAGAATATCAGAAAAAAAGGGACATAGCTTTGGACTAGCCAATTACAAAGATTAAACTTTTCCACTCCCATTTATAGATCAGTTACCCCTTATTGAGTCAAATCCAGCAGTTATAGGTTATTCCAGCAATATTTTTTAGCTACTCCAACCTTCCTTCTTTACGCACTGCACCCCTGCGAATGTTTGGGATGATCAGGTTTAATTGAGATATTAACTCTCAACATCGCTTATCTTCAGTCGAAACCCGTCGTTATCCCCAAAATCACGATCCTGCTAGACCACGCTTATCACCCTAAAGATATTACAGAGGCATTAAAGTATAAATCAAACAGCCAAGCATCTAAATTAATTTTTGCTGCGTTGATAGAAAAGATTTCAAAAAAATTTATGGGGGCTATATGGGGGCTATATGTACCCCAAAGCAGTTTAGAGGCTTGAGCAAAATTTGACCCCTATATGGGGGCTATATGGGGGCTATATGGGGTGCATTCGATTGAATGAGGTTTTACCCCACTTAGCCCCCAAGAGGTTATGATAAGTTCTTCAGGCTGGAGCCGAAGAGCAAGAGAAAATCTTTGCATTAACAATTATTATTATTTATCAAGATAACTTTTTTAATCAAACCGTATTGACTCGTCCCCTATGTCAAATATTCACACCTTGCAAAAAATTTTTCCTGCTGGCTTTGATAACGGTTATGGAAGCCTAAAACTTTTTGTCGATGGCTTTGAAGTTGTTCGTGTCCCCAGCTATATAACCAATGCCGAGATGGAAGACGTACCAGGGAGGGTCGTTTTTAACGGTACTGCTTACACTGTTGGAGAATCAGCTTTCCGTACAGGAAATTATTTTGACCGAAACACTGATAACAATGAAAACAAAGTCAACAACGCATTATTGACTTTATTCGGTGCATTGGCACATCTACCACACCGTAAGGCTTGGCATTTAAAATTAGTCGTTAGCTTACATGATGTCGCTCTGGCTGACGAATTGCAAAAAGTACTAAACGGGGAATATCAGCCAATACTTGCTGGCAAACAATCAGAGGTGAAGATCGAAGTCCTGAAAGTCGTACTAGAAGGGATGGGTGCATTGTTTGGGCATCAACTACCAAAAAAATTAACCATTTTAGATTTTGGCAATGGCACAACTCTGTATTCTCGTTACAACCAAGGCAAACGAGAAGTTCACACCGCCTACCCCACTGGCGTAGAAGTTCTCATCAATGATATTTCCCAAAAGATGAAACATTTAAATGGCGGAAAAATCGGGGATGCATCCAAAATCCGATTCTGTTTGGAAATGGGGCATACTCGGTACAGCCGGGACATTGATATCAAAGATGTTTACAGCGCTTGCTTAAAAGATTGGTATGAAAAATACTTGAAGAAAGTGGTGAATTTGACGCTTGATGCTAAACACCAAGGGGATGAAATCTGGGCGATTGGTGGAGGCTGCCTGTTACCCGGATTTAAGAAGCTTTTAGAGAAGAATGGGTTCAAAATACTGGACAACCCGGTGGAAGCTAATGTCTTTGGGCTTTTAGAGATGGCAAAAGCCATCAGCACCAAGAATTCGCCTACTACATCTATTAAGTGATCACAATGACAGAAAAATTTGACTTAGCTCCGATAAAAATTCGTCTTAAAGAAAACTATCGAGAACGCATATTTGCAGAGTCCCAACAACTAGGTAAAAGTTACCTGGAGACGCTTTACTTTATTATTGATTGCTATTTTGTTTTCATCAAGGCTGGATTAGCCACAAAACAAGTAGCTTTCACGCCGATTACTACTGACGAGAACAGATTTCAGCCGCCGACTGAAGAGGTATCTATTATTGAAAAGCAAGAGAATTTTGATGACCAAACCTTCACTCTTGATTTTGAGTTGTAAGGGAAGTATGGGACTGCTGCCTCTATAGTGCATAAGTCAAGCGATCGCACAAGAACACATCGCTTTCTTTTGCATAAAGAAAATAATTCTAGCACCTCTGTTTGCTAAAGTAATTCTAAGGCGCGTGAATTTCTAAACCATCCAGAGGCATTATAACTATGAGAATACTTCATGGCACCTGGATACCAAACGAGGAAACTGACTTTATTCAGTCAGGGTCTTTTTACTTGTGGGTAGAAACTCAATTATCCCACAAAAGTCACACCAATAGTCAACAAATTCATCCTGGACATTTGGTTAAATCCGAATTAATCGCCTTTTTAGTACAAGAATTGGGAATTAAAGAAGACAATACTGAATTTTCCCAACGCATATCTCCTAAATACTTTGCTTTACCAACCACCAATAATCAGCCCCTACCCTCACCAGAATTAACCAAGTATTTAGAAATTGAGTTGACTGACAGCTATGAAGAATTCCAATATTGGCAGATTGATTGTTATGAAACAGTAGTGTCTACCAAAAACGGACCCGCACTTAATATTATTAAACTACTTAAAGATATCCATTTTTTAGCAATATATAATGCCCAGAAGTTTCAAATTGGTTCAGATTTATTATTTTGGTATCATTACACTCAAAATTTTAAACAAGTAATCCTCAAAGACCAATTTATTCCCGCACTAAAATATCGACAGTTATCATCGGAAAATCCGAAGAAAAAAGGCAAAAGCAAGACTGATAAAGCAGCATTTGAAATTTATGCCACCTGGGAAATTATTTCCGAACAATATGAAGCAAATATTCTGAAATATATTGACTATATGCCACTAATATGTGTGGCAGGTAAAGCAACAGTTAGCTATCCTATAGAGTTTTTTGACCGAGAAACACTATTGCGTCACTTTTCCGAATATGTACTTGATGATTTAGTGACTCACACCCCATCTACAGCCGCTTTTGACAAACAAATTGCTGATTCTCTAATTGAATCTTGCTTTTATCCTCGTCAGCATAACCCACTCACAACAAATACTGCCCTCGAGGAATATCAGCAATGGTTGGTGTGGAAAACCAAAATTACCCGCACTCAAGCTGATTCACCTTTTCATCTGTGCTTCCAGTTACATTCTCCTTCATCGTCACAAATAGACAATTGGCAAATTCAATTTCTAGTAGCCAGTAAACAAGATCCATCTTTGAAGTTAGCGTTAGCAGACTACTGGACAATGAATCAATTTTCCAAAACTGCTGTACATAAAGATTTTGGTAAAGATTTTGAAACAAATTTGCTGCTGAATTTGGGTTATGCAGCCAGGATGTATCCCAAACTATGGCTTGGGTTGGAAACAGTTAGTCCAATCGCAATGCAACTTACCTTAGATGAAGCATTTGATTTCCTTACTGAAAGTGCTTGGGTACTGGAAGACTCAGGATTCAAAGTGATTGTACCTGCTTGGTATACTCCCACAGGTCGTCGTCGCGCCAAAATTCGCCTCAAAGCATCGGGTAGCAAACTTGCTGCAACGAAAGGGCAAACAAAAAGCTATTTCGGCTTAGACTCACTGGTGGAGTATCAGTATGAGTTAGCGATTGGGGAGCAAACTGTCACACCTATTGAATGGGAACAACTGATTAATGCTAAAACTCCCTTGGTGCATTTTCGCGGTCAATGGATGGAATTAGACCGAGATAAAATGCAGCAGTTACTCGAATTTTGGCAGTCCCACGGTAACGAACAACCCCAGATGACCTTACTGGAGTTTCTACAACGCAGTGCTGAATTAGGGTCAGAATGGGAAATTGAACATGATGAAGCTTTGTCAGAGATGATAGCAAAGCTACAAGATAAAAGTCGCCTAGAACCAATTTCTGAACTTGATAATCTGCAAGGCACACTCCGAGAATATCAAAAACGTGGTGTTTCCTGGCTACAATATCTGGAAAATTTGGGATTAAATGGCTGTTTGGCAGACGATATGGGTTTAGGTAAATCCGTGCAGGTGATTGCCCGATTAGTGCAAGAGAAGGAGTTACATGAAGCTCTGAAAGTAGGAGAAAAGATTACTTCTTTATCTGCCTTACCGACACTATTAATTGCCCCGACTTCTGTTGTCGGCAACTGGCAAAAAGAAATTGCCAAATTTGCGCCTCATTTAAAAACTATGGTGCATCATGGTAGCACTAGGCTGCAAAATCTAGCTGATTTCAAAGCTGCTTGTGAACAAAACGATGTGATAATTAGCTCCTTTACTCTAGTCCGCAAAGATGAAAAGTTATTGAGCGGCATCGAGTGGCAACGTTTAGTACTGGATGAGGCACAAAATATTAAAAATCCGAAAGCTGCCCAAACTAAAGCTATTTTAAAATTAAGAGCTAAACATCGGCTGGCATTAACAGGAACTCCTGTAGAAAACCGCTTACTGGATTTGTGGTCAATTTTTAACTTCCTCAATCCTGGTTACTTGGGTAAAGAAGCCCAGTTTCGGAAAATCTTCGAGATTCCGATTCAAAAAGACAATGACCGTGTGAAATCTGCCACCTTGAAAAAACTGGTAGAGCCTCTAATTCTGCGAAGGTTAAAAACTGACCAATCTATTATTAATGACTTGCCAGATAAAGTGGAACAAAAACTCTACACTAACCTGACCAAAGAGCAAGCTTCGCTTTATGAAGTGGTGGTACTAGATGTAGAAAAACAATTGCAATCAGCAGAGGGAATTCAACGCAAAGGATTGATTCTTTCAACCCTGATGAAATTGAAGCAGATTTGTAATCATCCAGCCCAATTTCTGCAAGATGGGAGCGATTTTTCACCACTGCGTTCGCACAAACTCAGTCGGTTAGCAGAGATGGTTGAGGAGGCAGTTGATGAAGGAGAAAGTTTACTCATTTTTAGTCAATTTACGGAAGTGGGTGAAAAAATTGAAAAATATCTCAAACATAGTCTGCATTGCAATACTTACTATTTGCATGGTGGCACTAGTCGCCCACGTCGAGAACAAATGATTACCGAATTTCAAGACCCAAATACAGAACCATCGGTTTTTATCCTTTCCTTGAAAGCAGGGGGCGTAGGTATCACCCTCACGAAAGCCAACCATGTTTTTCACTTTGACCGTTGGTGGAACCCAGCAGTTGAAGACCAAGCAACTGACCGTGCTTTCCGTATTGGTCAAAAAAAGAATGTCTTTGTGCATAAATTTGTTGCCATTGGAACTCTAGAAGAGAGAATTGACCAAATGATTGAAGATAAGAAAAAACTCTCTGATGCTGTTGTTGGTAGCGATGAATCTTGGCTCACCGAATTAGATAATGAAGCCTTTAAGCGGTTGATTTCATTGAACAAGAGTGCAATTTTGGAGTAGATATTATGGCTAAATTTAGTCGAACTTGGTGGGGCGATCGCTTTATTCAAGCACTAGAAGCTTTTACAGATGATAACCGACTCAAAAGAGGACGGTCTTATGCTAGCGGTGGTAAAGTCAAAAGCTTTGAGATTGACTTAAATAAAATTACTGCCAAAGTCAGAGGCTCAGTTAATCCCTATTTTGGAGTCTACAAAGAACCAACTTATAATATAGAGATTCAGATTACACCTATTGCTAAAACCCATTGGAATGAAGCTATCCAAAAGCTTTCTTCTAAAGCCAGTATCATTTCTCGATTGCTGCTAAATGAAGTCCCAGAAAATATTGAAGATACTTTCTCTCATTTGGGACTACATTTATTGCCCCATAGTAGTAAGGATTTCAAAACTAAATGCTCTTGTCCAGATTATGCGAATCCCTGTAAGCACATTGCTGGAGTTTACTATTTAGTGGCTTCTCAATTAGATAATAATCCCTGGTTGTTATTTGAATTACGGGGATTATCGAAAGCAGAACTTCAAGCCAAACTAGCTAATTCTCCTTTGGGAAAAGCTCTATCTGAGGAATTGAATACTAAGGAAATTCCTTTAGAACTTTCTAATTCGCTGTACACTAAGCTAGAAAAGCAATCTCTTAACCAAATGCCAAATGCCAGAGAATTTTGGTTAGGTACAAAGCGATTACCACAAACTATTGAAGTGGCGACTCCAAGTAGTATCTGTGCAATTTTGATTAAGAAACAAGGGGATTTTCCTGATTTCTGGCACAATGATGCTTCCTTTATTGAAACAATGGAAGAACTGTATCAGCGAGTCAAAACCAAAAATCATCAGTTCTGATTTCAGCGCTGATAACGACATCGTAAAGTAATTTCTTTTTAGATATTAATTGCCGTTATATTTTTTTACCTTGAAAAAGCATACGCACATATTTTATGCCTTGAAAAACTCCACTTCTGAAGACGTATTTAATAATGGATTTATTTGACCAGCATCTTGCAAAAATAACTGAAGAATCAGCACCCCTAGCAGCTCGGATGCGTCCACGGACACTTGATGAATTTATTGGTCAAGAGCATATTATCGGGCAAGGAAGGCTACTGCGGCGTGCTATTAGTTTGGATCAACTGTCTTCCTTAATCTTTTCTGGGCCACCAGGGACTGGCAAAACTACTTTAGCCCGTGTTATTGCCAACAGCACCTGCGCTCACTTCATTGCTATCAATGCCGTACTTTCGGGAGTTAAAGAAATTCGAACGGCAATTGAAATAGCCCAACAACAGCGCAAGTTTCATAATCAACGAACTATTCTTTTTGTCGATGAAGTCCATCGTTTTAACAAGTCTCAGCAAGATGCTCTATTGCCTTGGGTAGAGAATGGTACAATCATTCTCATTGGTGCTACCACCGAAAATCCTTTTTTTGAAGTCAATAAAGCACTCGTAAGCCGTTCGCGGATTTTTCAACTTCAGCAATTAACTGATAAAGATTTATACAAAATTGTTGAGCAAACACTCTTCGATTCGGAACGCGGTTATGGCAACTTAATAGTACAAATTGACACAGATGCCTTAGCTCATCTAGTTAATGTTGCCAATGGTGATGCTCGTTCGTTATTGAATGCTTTGCAACTGGCTGTAGAGACTACACCCCCTGATGCTACAGGTGTTATTCATATTCCCCTAGCAGTAGCAGAAGAATCAATTCAACAACGTGCTGTTTTATACGATAAAGAAGGGGATGTCCATTTTGATACCATCAGTGCTTTTATTAAGAGCTTACGAGGTTCTGACCCAGATGCAGCACTCTATTGGCTGGCCAAAATGGTTTATGCCGGTGAAGACCCGCGCTTCATCTTCCGTCGGATGTTAATTCTTGCCAGTGAAGATGTCGGATTGGCTGATCCACAAGCAATTGTCGTTACAAATGCCTGTGCCGAAGCTTTTGACCGCGTGGGAATGCCAGAAGGACGTTATCATTTAGCACAGGCAGTACTTTATTTAGCGACTGCACCAAAATCCAATAGCATTATGGGCTTTTTTGATGCTTTCGCCGCAGTAGAAAATGAAAATGTTGCAGAAGTCCCTACTCACCTTAAAGATGCCAATCGGGATAAAAAAGGTTTTGGGCATGGGGCTGGTTATCTCTATCCTCACGCTTACCGAGATCATTGGGTAGATCAGCAATATTTACCCAAGAGCTTGCAAGGTCAATTGTTTTATCAACCATCAACCCAAGGTTATGAACATCAAATCGCAACACAAGTGGCACGTCGTCGAGAAGCTCAACTTGCCGCAATAGTAGAAGGTATTGGTGTTGCACCAATGGAAGTCATGACTTATGGAACTGTTGACCGAGCAGATGAGCGTTGGTTGCAACGCACACTTTCTCAGGTAAGTACACAATTAGCATCTGTGCGCGAACGCATTTTCACTTTCGCCCAATTACAACGTCATCACTTAGTATTGGATCTAAATGCCGCCACTGGTTTACTTACTTGGGAAGCAATTCGACAAGTTCCTGAAGGTGGGGTTTATGCCTGTGTTCGCAATAGCTCTGATACCAATGCTTTAAATGAACTTACTGCGGCACTTCCTGAAACAATGCGACCAATAGTTTTTACTGCATCTGTTGCACAGATACCTGCTATGCTGGCATCTCTTGCACCAAATGTACAGTTTGACTCTATTATCGGGCGCAATGTACTAGCCTCGGAATCGGATAAGGGACTTGCTGCTCAAATTTTAACTCAATTGCTCCCCCACTCAGCCAAGCTTATTTTAGCTGAGACAGTACCTCGTCATACCCAAAGGTTTTACCGCTTACTGCCCAGCCAAAATCTCGATACTCAATTGTATGAGCGATTAGTTTTAGCGGAAGAAGCTATTTATACAGATGCCTCTGACCCCATGCTTAACTGGGATGCTGACGATTTGCATCACGCTTTTGCCTCAAATGGACACTGCGTACAAGTAGTTCTTGAGCAGTATTTGACACCTATGCACATCTCTGATAATTTTATCAAGCGTTTATTTACTGCTAATCCTAATCGACCAAGTTATGCCGAGCGTCTAGCTGCAAATTTGACAAGTGAGGAAATAAATATTATTAAAATTTTATTTGTTCGTTACTTACTTAACCAATCCGTTAATTGGTCAAGCACTGTGGCATTTTTAAATATTAGCGGATGAACATAATAGGCTCTCAAATCACAGTCATTTATAATTATGAGTTTAAGGATGCAATTACTCGGAAGTACGTCTTGATAAAAACGGATCACTGAAGCTAAGGTAATATTTTTCCTTGCCTTCGCTTTATTTGTAGATGAGTATGAACTGTTCAAAAGGATTTTAGAGAATTATGCCAATTAAAAAACACATTAATCTGAATGTTGGAAGTTTCCTTAATCCCACAGATAAAAAGATAGTTGTCAATTTAGCTAGTGAAGATATTTTAACTTTAATCACGCAAGAGTTAAAAAGCCGTTACTCGCCAGAAACTCAAAAACAAGCCCTTGAGGGAAGTTCTGAGCTATTACCTGATTTCGTATTACAAGAATTATTAAAACGCCAAGAGCAGGTAATAAACGTTAACCCAGATACCTTAGTACTCGTTAACTGCAACATTACAGAAACAGAGGTCGATGATTTGGAATTTAATTTGACTGTCGAAGCATATTTTGTAATTGGGGATGCAAATGGTCAAAATCATTTTCGGGCTAATCGGATCGGACTTTGGTCAAATATATGGGGTGATGAAGAAAAACTTTTTGATTTAGAAGATGAACTTGGCGAGCAATTCTGGACTAATTATCAAATCCAGTTGCTCTTTGATGAAAAAAATCAGCAAACAATTGAATTAGAAGTATCACAAACAGATGACTATGAAGCAAGATTACAATTTTACCCATCTTTTCAAAAGTTTTTACCATCCATAGTTCCCTTTACGGATAATGACTTTTAAAATCCGTGATTAAACCAAAATTTGCACAGCATTTATGGCGCTATCGTCCTGATAGTGGTGAAGACAGCTTTTCTATTTCTGTTTGAACATTCCCTGCTTTAACAATTTAATGGAGAATTGAGTTTATTCCTCCTCGCCTTGATCTTCGTACTCCTCTTCATCCTCATCGTATTCATAATCAGCATAGTCTTTCCCGTGTTTTTCGTACCACAGGCGTTCTTCCTCTTGAGCCGCCTCTCGCTGTATCCTTTTCCGTTCTGCCATCTCTGCTTCTAAACGTTCTTGCTCTAATTTCTGCTTCTCAAACCTTTCTCTTAAGAGCCTTTCTCGCTCTTGGGTTTCTTGCTCTACCCTCTCCCTCTCAAGTCTGATTAATCGCTGCTCAACTCGCGCACAGTAAAAATCTAAAGCCTTACCCGTCGCGGCTCCAGTAACTGTACCACCTGCTAGAAAAATGAGTCCGGTTTTCCAGCCTTCAATCGGGCCACCGCTCCACTGCAAACTTTTTTGATTGAACCACACCAGCACAGAGAAGACAAAAATTCCAACTACTGTATTGATGAGCGCAAAAACTCTTGGTGTCATTTCAGTCTGTCGCAGGATCAGCCACTGTCCCAGCCAAAGTATTGCACCAACAATCACCGCAGTGATCGCACTCATCGCAGCATTATCTGGATATTTGAACGGATCTAGTGCCATGTTAATAATCAATGGCACAAATATCAGCACACAGAGCAAAAAGCCAATGAATAAGCCAGCAACACTTATCAGGCTCCAGTAGCGACCGAGATAACCAAGGCGGAATTCCAATATCCACTCTTGTACGGGAAGCATTGTGACGTAAAACGCGATCCCTGCACTGACGTAATCGAGCATTGGCAGTTGTTTTACCTTTGTACTTAGCATATTTGGCATAGTAGGGTATCCGCCGAGAGGTCTATGTGCAAAATCGGACACGTCGTAAAGTTTGGTAAAGTTTATTATCAAAAACCTTAATTTACCGTTGTTTCAGCCTCGACCTCAACTTGACCATTCAAATGAAAACATTCCCTAAAAGGGTTATTTATGGGCAAGTTTTAAGGACAAAAAGGGGTGGAAGCTCCCTCTGAAAAATCACCACTCAACGTCGGCGATCGCTACCCTCGACATATCTACCTTGCCTTTATCTGTAACCGATTATCATAAAGGTAGCTATTTGACAAGATATTTGTTATACTTATTTACATGAACAATGATTTCGACTTCAAATCTCCTGAGCTATTTGGTTCTGTTGTTTTCAGACCTGATTTTAATAGCTTTAAGACTATCAATGCTTCCCAAGCTTGGTCTTTATTCTTTACAGGTGGTAGAGAAGACAAAAAACTAGATTCTAACCCTCGAATAGGTCTTTTGTTTACTAGTATTTTGCTAGGTCTTAGTGTTTCTGGGTTCGCCAGCGCACTGATTACCCGGACAATATTTCCTGTTTAAGTGCTTGACTAGTAGCTAATACGAAGTATAACTCAGAACCACCAAGAAGTTGGTGGTTCAAATTTTTAGTATGTCTTCACTAATATCTGAGTAACGCCATAGTTTCGGCTAACCTACAAATCTTTTAAAGTCTGACTAGCCTTGAGGATATCAGGACAAATATTCATCTAAAATTTGGCAATTTAATCTAGGAGAATTCATGTTAGACTTTAACACCTTGACGGTATTCTCAAGCACTTACTGCATTGGTATTTGTGCTTTTCTAATCCCAGCCAACCTAATTGCTACCTCGTTAACAATAGGTTTGACATTATTCTGTCGTCCAGCTATTGAGATTTGGCGAAGTGCTGCAATTGCCAGTACCTTTGCTTTATTAATCATACTGCACGTATTTGCTTGGTTCATGATTGGAGTTGTCATGGCTCCCACATACATTTTATTGGGACTAGGAAGCATCTGTCTGGGAGCAAATCTAGGAGCAATTCTCCTATACAAACGCTTTGCAAATGCGTTTGTAGCGATGAAAGTTGAATTTTCCTAAGTAAACTGAAAAGTAGCCTTTTATAGCGCAACCTTCTAGCCTATTTAGTTTTTCAAAAATCAAATCAAGAATTAACGGGAAAGTCAGGATTTAGAATGAGTCCGAGATAAAAAATCAACTTGAGCAATGACTAAATAATTCGTAAGAATTCAGGAGTAAGAATTCAGCTATTTTGAATAGTTAAAAAATTAATAAAGCTTTGATAAATAAGTATCGTAGTTTTAATAAACTCCTTATATATTATGGCTCCTGGCTGCTGAATTCTTCAAATCTATCTTTGTAAGTCTACTTGTCGCGTTTGAGATTTAGCTAATATTTTATCGATTTGAGTATTAGCATCCTCAAAAGTTTGCAATATCTGTGGAGTTACTTTATTAGTCTGCACCTTGCCAGATTGTAAGTTTAAAACTACCTCTCCATTTTTCTGCGAAATAGTTAAATCCCTCTGCTGGGTATTGAAAGCCAAGTCATAAATCTTTCCTTCAACTTGAGTGCCATTTTCATCAGACTTACCCCAGACCATGCCAATCCTTTGAGCAATTTGAGTCAGCCGACTGACGGCTTCAAGCTCAGATGTATCTTTATTCATTACTGTCAACGCTTCGGCTGATAATTGCTCACCAGCTTTAAACCGATTTGCCACTTCTACAATGCGTTTTTTGTAATTCTCCGACTTCCCTAACTTATCTGCGGCATTATACCAATTTCTCAAGTCATCAATAGTAACTGTCGGAAGCTTCTCTACACCTAGAGGTTCGGTTTTCACATAATTACTAATGTCTGGTGTAGAAGGAGTAGTGGGGAGTAATGGAGTTATAGATTGGTTAGGTGGGGATTGTGCTGTTTGTTCTGGTGGTTTCAAAAACTGTGGTCGTGTGGCGAGGGAGCTAACTTTTTGCTGATACTCAAGAGCAGACTCAATAATTCCTCCGAATTTCTTGGTCATGCTCGACAAAGTTTTGGCAGGGATGGAGCTATCAACCAAGTTAAATACCGCTAAACCTTTCTTAGTTTCCCTGATAACATCTTCTATTGGTACTTGCTGACATTCAACATTTTGCGAAGTTAGCCATTTAGTCACAGTCTCAGCTTTCTGGTTATCAACAGCCAAGCCCATGACTCCAAGTTTTTTGTTTGATTCTGTAGAAAATAAGAAAGTAGGACGCTCTTTAATCTGATGTAGAATCTTCGCACTGCTCTCAATCATCTCTTGTTGTTGAGGGTTAACCGATTGAGTCCCAAAAGCCTGAAATTCCTTCGTCCACTTCTGGGGATATTCAACGGTATTAGGGTCAATTTGAGCGCAAATCACAGAAAAATTACTTTCAATAATAGTGGGTGCGGGTGTTAGTTGTCCGGTTTTGAGCAGTCCAAGCTGTCTGAGCGCGTCTTTGTCTTTTTTAAAATGTAATACCCCCAAGGGTTCACCATTGAGAAATACTGCATCTCTAGTTTTTAAAGGTGGCGTTTCGATAGTCAGTTTTCGGTAATCTCGATCCGAGAATGACTGACCAGAAAAATCATAAAAGTTGATTTTATTGATTTTGAGGAGATTACCATTTGGGGACTCACCCAGCACAAAAGCTTGATCTCCAGCTTCGGAGATAGAGGTAAGTTTTAATTTGAGGGGATTACCACTTTTCAGGTAATCAATTTGTTTTAACTGTTGGGCAGAATCACTGTCTAACTCACCCAAAGTTTTCCCATTAAGTTTGATTTTTACTGTTTTGTCAGGAATCGGCACAGTGCCAAATTCTAAGTTAACGGGTTCGGCGTTAAAAACAAGTCCTGCATAAGAGAAGTTCTTGAGTTCGCGGATAGTAATTTCAACCGGCTCGTTTCCTGGTAGCCCAATAGTTGCTTTGGCGGTAGCAGGTTCTACCCCAATGAAATTAGCTTGCGCCTTTGTGCCAATTGGTAACATTCCAGCCCTGGTTTCGAGCATGGCGAATTCCTTATATTCCCCGTCAGCATCCTGGACAAACATTAGTCTGGAAACGTGGCGTTCATGTCCCGGTGGGTGGTGGCTAGCCCTGATTTCTATTGGGTGTTTTTCGTGGGGATTCCAGTCTCGATCCAAAAATTGATTCGCTTCATTATTCAGTGTGACTAACTTCGGTTCAGTAAATTGCAATTTATCTAAGCGAGAAATAATCTCATTGGGGAAAGCAGCGAAGGCGAAATTGGAAACTTTTTTAGCGATCGCCTGGGGGTTTGCGTTTTCTTTTCTTGCAACTTCGAGTTCATCCTGGCGGGATGCACAGATGTTCCAAGCGGCGGCAGCAGATGCAAGTTTTTCTGACTCTGGGATAGAAGCGTAAAATGCTTCTGCTGCATCATTTGCCAAGGCAAAGAGTAGTTTAGTTTGGCTTCTAGTAAGTTCTGGTTTTAGTTCTAAGAGTTTAGCTCCCTGCATGGTCATCCCCGCCTTGAGGTTGTGATCAGTCACAGATTGTTGGCTAACTGTCCCTAGGTTGCGGTAAGCGGGTTTTCCATCTGACCCAACCTCACCATCTATCTGTGCAACTGCTAATAATCGGTGCGGGCGTTCAAAACTTCTGAATTTCTCTCTTATTTCATCTAAGCGAATGTTCAACGTTTGGGCTTTCCAAATCAGAGGATGCCCGTAGCGGGTGAGGTTGGTAATTTCCAGTTGCGTTCCCTGTGGAGTTTGCACAATTGCGGATGGCCCTTTCTCAGTTTCACGCCGTTGAGACATCCGTACCGCAGCGTTGAATTTCAGATCGAACTCGTACTTCGCGGCGATCGCTGCAAATTTCTGCTGTGGTGTAAATTCTACTCCTTTGAACAAATCTTTAAACTGAACGATGGGGCGCGATTCTAACTGTGATTCTTGGAAATATTTATTAGTTTGGCTAATCAATAATTCTACTGGTGAGTAGCCCTTTGGTGTTATACCTGTGCTTAAATAAACTGAACGCGACTTTTTATCTTTAATATAGTTAACATCACGATACAAGTAGCGATTGTTTTCCCTGATTTTATCCATTTCAGGTTTTTTAGCACTTTTGAATAAATCAACTGCTATTTGGTTTTGATAACATCCTTCTTCAATCATGCTCCGGTACATTTGACGGTTAATGTCCATTGCTTGCTGGATAATTTCGTGAGTTCTTTGACAATGAGCAAGTTCAACAAACCCTTGCATATAAGGCTTGTATTCTTCTCGAATTAACTTTGCATCTTTCTGGCGTTCTTGCTCAAACAGGGTTTCGTAATGGTTAGAAACTTGGTCTAGATAATTTGATTTCTGCTCAAAAGTACCGTAAGTCTTTAGTACCTCAATTTCTGATTCTAATGCCTCCAGTGCTGTCACTTGATTGTTGATTATGCCCACGCTGATGCTATCGCTCATGTGAATAGCGATTTTTTCAAATGGGGGCTGGCTTCCATCAGTGGGATCATAAAATGATTGTTTTTTGAGCTTAACCGTGGGCGAATAGGCGTTTTGGGGAAGATTTCTTCGCTCTGCCTCTGCTGTTAAATTGGGGTATAAGCTAGCTCTTGCTACACCAATGCAGTCACCATCAAAATCTCGTGCTTGGCGTTCTGATTCGGTTTCGGCTGGGTCGATAAAATCAACATCAACCAAGAGTGCTTCTAACTCTGTAATTCTTTGCTGTATGCGCTTGTGGTCTTCGTCATTGACTACAATTATGCCTTGCAAATTTTGACCGTCTGGTGCTAACCTGTCATCAACATATTTATTTAATGATACGCACAGACCATTTGAGTTTAGAAATGGTGAGCGAAAGTTAAGTACCTTGTCCCCATCATCCATCCAAGGTACACATATCTCTCCATTCTTCAATTCCTTAGATGGAATGATCATGGCTCGGTCAAAAGTTAGAGTTCTTCCCAGCGCAATATCTCTCCATTCATTTTGAACAAATCTACTTAACTCTTGCTTGACCTTTTCAGTTTCTAAAAGTTGATTGTGTCCACTAACAAAGTCTGCTTTAATGAGTTTGTACATTAATAAATCTTTTTTGGTATCGTCTTCAGTCAACTCCTCATCTTCTAAATCATTTTCTGCTTTGAAGTCTGTAACAAAGGGTGTTTGCTGTTGAGTAACTTCTTGTTCTGTATTAGCTTTTGCTTGCTTTAATGATTCCTTGCGCTTCTCGTACTTCTCGCAGTAAATTTGAGCGACTTTCCTGGGATTCGTTCTGAGTTTCGGCTAGTTTTTGAGCTTGAGCCTCTAACTCCTCAGCAAAATCCTTAATCCCTTGGGGGAATGATGCCAGCAGTTGAGATATTGCTGTATGACCTCGCTCTGATTGTGACTTCTCGCCTAACCAGATTTTCTGTTGATACAGTCCAGGTTTGATTTGGGGTTTACTAGCCCCTTTAGGATTATCTTTGTCTGTGCCTTTGAAACTAGATATTGGGATTATCAGGTCAATTTTAGGTGTACCTTTGCTCCAAGATAATTTTTCCAAATCATGAGGGCGTAAAGTTCCTTTTCCAAACCGATACTGCTTATCTTCTCCATCTCCTTCTTTCCAGCCGAAACGATGCTGAATTACTCGATAACTTTTATCTTTCTGCTCATCTCGTTTAGTCAACTTATCATAAATATCAGTTGCAATCTGTCCATAACAGTCTCCTACTAGTTTAAAAGCATCTTTATCTTTAAGAAATCCTCCATTTTCTCCTATAGCATCATCTACAATTAATATATTCAAATTTTCATAAACTGCATTTTTACAAGCACCTAGAAAGATGGAACCGTAAGCACCTCGGTCTTTCCTATCTGGACAAAGTTTCTCAATTTCTGTTAAACATTCTGAAGAACCGTAAAGTAGTCTTGTTTTCGAGGATAGTAACAGAATATGTCCATTTGGATGATTCTGTAA
Organism: Nostoc sp. C110; assembly: GCF_043099725.1. Taxonomy (GTDB): domain Bacteria; phylum Cyanobacteriota; class Cyanobacteriia; order Cyanobacteriales; family Nostocaceae; genus Nostoc; species Nostoc muscorum_A. The sequence continues at coordinate 124,226 of NZ_CP171142.1, forward strand.
ATCTTCTGGTTTACTGTCTTCATCAATATGACCAAAAGAAAATTCTCTGTCGGTAAAGAAAAACTCTAGTAGAGTATTATCTAATTTCTCAGTTAAAATTGACTGAAGATTTTTCTGTTCACCGTCAGTATGAATCCATTGATTTAACCGAGTCTCAAAATGTTTAAACTCTAAAGCCATAATTTATACATTAGTTTTAGGTCTAAAAACTTTTCAGGAGTTAAATATGTCAAGATTAAAGCGTTGGTTGAATATGTACAAAAAGAAAGTCAATCAGAATGGTGATTTTAAAGAGGAGTATATTCAAGAATTACGCTCTGATAGTTTTGATGAAGATTATATCGCTGAATATGCTCTTAAATTTAAGAAAGAGTATGAACAGCTAAAACACTTAGACCAAACAGATCCTGAACCCTGGCCTATATACACTGCATACGACTTCTTTACGCCTTCAGAAAAACAACAGTTTAGTCCAGATGGTTCTTTACGAGCTGAATATGTAGAATCAACACTCCGTAGTGGCATCAGTGAGGGGTGGCTAGAAGAAATGGAACGGCGCAAGAAGCTGGAAGTCGATAATTATAATAAAGTGTCTGCTAGATATGCGGAGCAAGGTATTAACTTTGGTGAACAAGAGATGAATAGAATACGTGCTTCTAGTATCACTTATGTAGAACGTCGCAAACAGATGGAAGTGGATTTGCTCAACTGTGAACCTGCGGATAGTCTACCATTTGACAAAGATACCCCATTCTAGGATTTGAGCCAAAGATAATATATTTTATCGCACCGATAATCTGCCGATAATTAACAACGATTGCTGCTAAAGGAAGCGATTGCAGTAACTATTGCTTTACTTGGTGAGAAATCTTGTGCTAAAGTCCGTAAAAGCACAGATTAAAGATGTATCAGGAACAACTTATTTAAGCAATATACAACTACAGCAATGGTTGATAGATAGAGAGGGGCAATACAAGAATTTTACTCGTCAAGACCTGCGAGGAGTGAATTTAGAAAGAGTTAACTTAGCCGATGCCAATTTCACTGGTGCAGATTTAAGCCAAGCCAATTTCCAAAATGCAGATTTATCCAGAGTTAAGCTCATACAAACCCAATTAGACGCAACCGACTTTAAAGGCGCGACTCTTACGGGTGCATTTATTGAAGATTGGGGCATTACTCATGATACCAAGTTTGATGGTGTGGAATGTGAATATGTTTATATGCGCTTGCCGACAAAAGAGAACCCTGACCCACTACGCAAACCAGATAACCACAAGGAAGTATTTGCTCAGGGAGAGTTTGGAGATTTCATCAAACCGATTTTTGATACCCTCGACCTCTATCATAACCAGGGAGTTGACCCCAGAGCGATCGCAATTTCCTTCAAGCAGTTAGCTGAGAATCATCCAGAAGCTGACTTACGAATTGTAGGAATGGAAGTACGAGGCGAAGATAAATTTTTGCTTCGTGCCAAAACCGCAGCTATGACTGATAAATCGGAACTGAGCGCAGAATATTTTGAAATTTATAATCAACTTAAAACATTAGCACAACAGGAATTACAAGCACTCATCTCAGAAAAAGACAGCAGAATTCGTAGCTTAGAGACTATGGTGGTTACGGCACTGCAAAGCCCTAAATTTTACGCTCAAACTTACAGTAATCAAGGAGATACTATGTCACAAAGTCCTAAAAAAGAATCTCACTTCAACTTACAAGGCGCTCAATTCGCTGGTGGGCTTGTAAATGCAGACACAGTAACCGCGCACCAAATCGGCGGCAACATCACCAACTACAACCCTGAGCAAAAGCAGAATCTTGCAGAAGCCGCAGCAGAAATTCAGCAGCTTCTCAACCAATTGAGTCAAACATACCCCACCACAACGACATCGCAGAAAATGACTGTGGTAGCTAGGGCTGTAGACGAGATTGAAAATAACCCAACATTGAAAGTGCGAGTAATTGGGGCATTGAAGGCTGGAGGGACTGAAGCATTTCAAGAGCTAATTGATCATCCTTTAGTGAATATACTGCTGGCATCAATAGAAGGATGGCAAGATGCGGAGTAGTTTGTTGGCTACAGGTGAGCAGAGGAGGTAGCTGGTGATGGCAAATGAGGAGCATCTGGCAATATTAATGCAAGGAGTAGAGGCTTGGAATGAGTGGAGAAATAACAATTTAAATATAGTTCCTGACTTCAAAACAGCCATTATGAGTGGACTAAATTTTAGTGGAGCTAATCTCAATAAAGCCGATTTTTGGGATGCGAAGCTTGACAAAGCTCAATTTATTAAATCTGATCTCCGTAATGCTAACTTCAGTATGGCTACTCTTAAAGAAGCTGATTTTAGTGAAGCTAATTTAGAGAAGGCTGAGTTCTGGAATGCTAGTCTTGGTAGAGCTAAATTCAGCAGAGCGAAATTGAGTAACGCTAAAATTGACGAGGCTAATCTTTGGTCAACTCAGTTTGACGGTGCTGACTTAAGCGAAAGTATTTTTTGGGAATCTATTCTCAGACAAACTAATTTTAAGGGTGCTGATCTTACTGGGTGTGACTTTAGTGATGCTGACCTTAGTGCAGCTGATTTTGGTGGAGCTAAACTTGACTGGGTAAACTTTAGGAAAGCAGAAATTAGTTCTGAGACAGTGATTGATGAGAAATGGCGTTTAGTTTGGGAAATCCTCAATCAAGGAGGAGCAAACCGAAAACTTAGTGATTGTGATTTCAGTTATAGTGACCTTCGTAAAATTAATCTCAGTGGCGCAGACCTCCGAAGAGCTAACTTCAGTTCATCTGAACTTACTAGTGCTGACTTTAGCCAAGCCAATCTTAGTGAAGCAAACCTTACTAATGCTGACCTTATTCAAGCCAATCTTATTGGAGCTAACCTCAGAGGTACTAATCTCAATAGAGCTAATCTCAGTCAGGTCAAGCTTATACTAATTGATATCAGTAATGCTAATTTAAATAATGCTGATCTCAGCGAAACTGATTTAAGCTATGGAAATCTTAAAAATACTGACCTGAGTGAAGCAAACCTTAGTCGAGCTTTTCTTGTTGAAACTAACTTCAGTGAGGCTAATCTTAGTAACGCTAATCTAAGTGAGGTTAACCTGAGTAAGGCTAACTTGAGCAACGCTAATCTCAACCAAGTTGATCTTAAAGGAGCTAACCTCAGCCAAGCAAATTTCAATAAGGCTGATCTTAGTAGGTCTGAACTTTATCTAATTCGAGCATTAGGAACAAATTTCACCGCAGCAACTTTTACAGGAGCCTGTATTCAAGACTGGAATACAAACAGTGCTACAAATCTAACTGATGTAATTTGTGATTACATCTACCTTCACCAAGGTCAAAAAGAACGCCGCCCTAGCATTGGTGATTTTGCCCCTGGAGAATTTGCTAAACTGTTCCAAAAATCCTTAGAAACAGTAGACCTAATCTTCCGCAACGGCATCGACTGGGATGCTTTCGCTTATTCGTTCAAAAAATTAGAAGTTGAGAACCAAGGCGCTCAATTAGATGTCCAAAGCATTGAGAAGAAAGGCGACGGCATTCTTGTAGTCCGAGTAGCTGTTTCCCCTGATGCAGATAAAGCAAAAATCCACAGCGACTTTATGCAGGGCTATGAATTTGCAAGTAAAGCATTGGAGGCGCAGTACCAAGCAAGACTTGAGGATAAAGATAAAGTAATCAATCAGTTGTTCTCTTCAATTAATCAGTTAAATAGACAACTAGCAGAAACTTCTGGTAAAGTCTCGATTTACTACCAGCCTAACTCCCAGTTTGCAGGTGGTATAGTAGATGCCAACAATGTTGATGCAGACCAGATAGGTGGTAACATTCAAAACAACGACGCTTAAAAACGCTCAAGCCAAGCCATGCCGGATTCAGAAGACCCGAAACAAGTCAATAACAACGACTTACGCAATTCCCAGTTTGGCGGCGGGTTAATCAACGCTGACACAGTGAATGCTGGGCGAATTGGCGGCGATATCTACAATATTCACCTTGGGCAGCAAGCGGCATCAGAAAATTTAACCCTGTCACAGAACCAACGGCAGCGATCGCAGCAAGAACGAGACTCACTCGAAAAAGCCTACGTGCTGCAAAGCCAGAAAGTAGCAAGCATAAGAACCGCATGGGTGATTGAGACAGACCCATCACGCAAGTTTCAATACGAACAGCAGCTTCAGGCAGAGGAAGGCACATTCAAAGAGGTTGCTGACAAGTTGGATGCAGTTGAACGACAATTGCAAGCTGATAATAACTCTGCACTAGATGCAGGTGCAAACATATATATCGAAAGACCACCAATTGAGGACAAATGTTATAACGCAATCGTACAGCCAGGGGCATTAATTCGTGTCAAAGCTCCCCAAACAATGGGTAAAACTCTTTTGTTAGAGAAAATATTAGACCACGCCAGAGTGCAGGAATATCAAACAGCAAAGCTGGATTTAAAACTAGCTGATGCTGACATTCTGGCTAACTTAAAAACATTCTTGCAATGGTTGTGCATTGATGTAGCTGACAGCTTAGATTTGGAACCTCAACTAGATAAACACTGGCAAGAAGTGTTTGGATTGAATAAAAACTGTACCCGCTATTTTCAAAAATACTTATTATCGAAAACTAATACACCTTTAGTTTTAGCAATAGATAACTTTGAGAGACTGTTTGATTATCCAGAGATTTTTCCTCAGTTCTGCTTGTTGCTGCGGGGATGGTATGAGGCAGCCAAGCAAGGTGACAAAATTGGTAACATCTGGAAGAAACTGCGCCTTGTGGTGGTTCACTCTACTGAATCTTACCCATCTCTAGACACTAATCATTCCCCGTTTAATGTTGGGTTGGCCATTGAGTTGCCCGAATTAAGTCTACAGCAGGTGGTAGAGCTTGCCAAACAGCACGGGTTAGAAATATTGGAAGAACAGGGATTAGAAGAGTTGATGAGGATGGTTGGGGGACATCCTTACTTAGTACAGTCTGCGATCGCACACCTCAAAAGTCAGCAGACGACGTTAGAAGAACTGTTGAGGCTTGCACCAACAGAACAGGGAATTTTTAGCGACCACCTGCGACAACAACTGTGGCATTTACAACATAATCCTAAGCTTGAGGCAGGGTATAAAAGAGTAGTAATGACAGATGCACCTGTCAGACTTGATACTGAAGTTACATTTAAACTGCACAGTTTGGGCTTAGTCAAGCTTGTTAGCAATGATTGCGTTCCTAGTTGTGATTTGTATCGTCAGTATTTCTCAACTCGTTTGGGGTAGGTGAGTCATGGTTGACCAGTACATCTTTTCTGGAAGTCTGCCTGAAAATGCCAGTACCTACGTCACAAGAGAAGCTGATGCCCAGTTGTATGAAGGGCTGAAGGCAGAAAAGTTTTGTTACGTGCTGAATTCACGCCAAAGCGGAAAGTCCAGTTTGCGTGTGCGAACTATGCAGCGATTGAGAGAGGACGGCGTACAGTGTGCAGCAGTTGACCTTTCTGCGGGTGGAATTCAGAATGTTCCCCCAGAACAATGGTATGCAGATTTAATTGACACACTCATTGATAGTTTTGAGTTAAATGTAGACTTTGGTGATTGGTGGGAGTCCAATCAGTTAAATTCGTTAGTAACGCGATTTCGTAAATTTCTAGAAGAAATATTACTGGTTGAGATTGGAGAGAATATTGTTATTTTTATTGATGAAATCGATAGCGTACTCAGCCTGAATTTTCCTACAGATGACTTTTTTGCATTGATTCGTGCCTGTTATAACAAGCGTGTTGATAACCCTGAATTATCACGCCTTACCTTTTGTTTATTGGGAGTGGCATCACCTAGTAATTTGATTGAGGATAAACAACGTACTCCCTTTAATATTGGTCAGGCTATCTCTCTCAAAGGTTTTCAATTGCATGAGCTTGAACCATTAGAGAAGGGTTTATATGGTAAATTCAGCAATCCCCAAGCGATAATGCAGGAGATTTTGCAATGGACTGGGGGGCAACCATTTCTGACTCAAAAGCTGTGTCAGTGTATGGTGGAAGAATCAGAGCAAAAACATCCCCGTTCAGTAGAGCAAGTTGTTAGATCGCGGATTATCGAAAACTGGGAGTCCCTTGATGAGCCTGAGCATTTACGAACAATTCAAGCCAGGATTTTGCGTGATGAACAACGGGCAGGATACTTGTTAGAACTATATCAACAAATCAGACTGTCCCAGGAGCGATCGCAAGTTATAGCAGATGAAACATTAGAGCAAAGTGAGTTACAGCTTTCAGGCTTAGTTGTTAGGCACGAAGGCAAGCTGAGAATTTATAACCAAATTTACCGGGAGATATTTAACTCTAATTGGATTGAGACTCAATTAAATAATCTGCGGCCATATTCAGAAAATTTTCGCTTTTGGGTAGCTTCTGCTGGAACTGATGAATCGCGGTTGCTTCGAGGCAATGCGTTACAAAAAGCAGAAGAATGGGCAAGAGATAAGAATTTAAGCTATCAAGATAAGCAGTATTTAGCAGCTAGTAAAGAGAAGGAAATTCAGGACAAAATTGCTGCTCAAGAAAAAGAAGCGGCCCTGGAGCGTGAGAAACAGAATAAGGAAGCAGCAGAGCAGAGAAACCAATTACTTAATATTGGATTCATAATTTTTACTGTAACGCTGTTAATGACAGTAATCTTAGGAGCATTAGGATATAAGCAAGTTCATGAGACGAAAGAAGAAGTTGAAGCTGTTCAAGAATTAAATAAATTAGCTGGTGAATTGCAAAGCAAGGAAAATTATAACTCAGAAGAGCTTACCTTTAACTCAGATGAGGCTTTAAGGCTTTCTGCTTTATCTTTTAACATTGATAATCATCAACTTAAACAAGCATTAGTGCTTGCTGCTAGGTCACAAGCATATCAACAGGTAAAAAAACTTAAAGAAGCAGAATCAGAAATTGATCAAAGTCAGAAGTTATTATCTGAAGCTGATAAGAAAGTTTTAGAATCTAGCCAAGGCTTACAAGTTCAAGTGTTCGTCCAGAAAACTCAAGGTGATTTACTAGCTCAGAATAAAAAAAATCAGGAAGCCATAGGATCTTATACTCAAGCATTTAATATTTTAAAATCTCATCCCAATAAAACTGATTTTACCAAAAACAATCAGTTGCTCACGGGCGAAAATATTGAATCAGTTTACCGGAGTTTAATTAAACTAAACCCTCAAGATAAAGAAGTCGAGTTAGCACTAACTCAACATTTATATGCTCAACTTGAATATTTTTTGAAGGCTAAAAATTGGGAAGCTGCTGATCTAAAAACATACCAACTCATGCTTAATATCGCTAAAACAGAAGAATATTTAGATTATGAGCAAATAAATAATTTCTCCTGTCCAGAACTACAAAGAATAGACCAACTTTGGGTTAGCAATTCAGACAAACTTTTCGGCTTTAGTGTACAGAAACAGATATGGATTAACACGGGGAATAGGCTAGGTATCAGCACAGACGACTTGACTGACAAGGACACTGAAAATTATTTTCGGTTTACTAAGGCAGTAGGATGGTATAATGCCCGACAGCAAGAAGGAATCTCTAGAGGCAGTGACACTCCTTATAGTGAACTAATAAAGGGTGTAAAGGATAACCCTAGTGGGTATGAAGGGGGACTACCTTCCACCCCTTGGGATTTCACAAACCCTTATTTTACTTCCACTGATTACCGCAAGTATTCTTCTCTCGCGCTGCGGCTTGTAAACTGTAACATATAGTGCTTTCATAAGTTTGTAAACATTTATTTCTGCCTCTTTTCGATGTAGGAATCAGCATTTTATAAGTCTAATAACTGGCACTGTTGTCGGCTGATAACAATTTGCATGAATAAATTTTGCTGCTACCTCATGTGCCTGCGTACCTCCGTCACCCTCTGCTTTTTCCAAGGTAAGCTCAACTTCCCAGGCAATAATTTTTTCAATTTACGACCCTTCACAGACAGTGAAAGCCAGTCCCACCCCTTTGGGTTATCCCCGCCCTTCCCAAGATTCCAGTTGAGCCTTCTGCGTCCTCCAATCCGGCATGATACATGAAAGTGCTTCCCAAAGACGATCACTATGATTGCGGTGCAGCAAGTAAACAATCTCATGGGCTACTACGTACTCCAAGACTGACAAAGGCGCATCAACTAACTGCCAATTAATGCGAATCACCCCATCTTTTCCACAGGTTCCCCAAACTCGCTTTTGCTCTTAAAGCCTGACAGGTGGTAATTAAACACCCAACTTACGGGCATAAACTCTGGTCAAGTGTTGAATATCTTGTCAAGCATGATCGCACTAAATAATATGCCACTAATAAATAACGGCTATTAACAAGTGATCATAGTAAATATAATATTGCAGTGCAGCACTAGTAAGAAATCTTGTGCAACAACCAGTAAAAGCACATACTAAAGTTGTATCAAGAGTAAACCCTTGCTTTCACTAGCCCTGCTATGCCTCAAGACTTCTCCCGCCAAAACCTTAGAGGTCGTTCATTTAAAGGTCAAAACCTTACAGGGGCAAACTTTAGCTACACTGATATCCGGGGAGCAGATTTTACAGGTGCTAATTTGAGGGGTGCTGACTTTAGCTACGCAAAAACAGGATTGCAGAAGCGTTGGTTTATTGGCTGTCTGACTCTGTTGATTTGTTTACTGCTATCAGCAATATTAGGCTCTATTTATATCGCTGTAGTAATAACTATTATTTTTACCTTTTGTATTGGACTTGTTGCGTCTAAATACCATTCTAACTTTAGAAGTCTTGCTCTGACGGTAACTGCTGTTTTTGCAGTAGCTGGTTTTATAACCTGGATTCTTGCTTTGATGATATATGCTTTAATAAATCAATCTGCTTCTATAGTTGTAGTGGGATTCGTACCAATAGGCTTTGCTTTGTGTGGAATATTTTTCATTGCTTTAATTGGTTCTCAGGCAGGAATGGTGTCTACAGCAGTCAATAAAGTCAAGGCCGGTATTTTACCTATGTCTACAGCAATAGTAGATGAATTTGTGAAGATAGCTATTGTTAATACAGGTGGGACTAGTTTTCAAAACGCAGATTTAACAAAAGCAGATTTTAGCAAGGCAAGTTTGAAATATAGCAATTTTAGAAGGGCCAATATAACTCATACCTGTTGGTTTCAAGCCAAGAATTTAGAATATACTATAACAGTAAGAAATTATCTTGCTCAACCACAAATACAGCATTTAGTAACTACAAAATCTGGAAAAAATAAAAATTTTGATGGATTAAATCTACGGGGAGTTAATCTCAAAGAAGCAAACCTAAAAGATGCCAGCTTCATTGGTACAGACTTGAGCCACGCTAACCTACAAGATGCAGACTTAACCAAAGCCAAGTTAGTGCAAACTCAACTAGACGGCACTGATTTTACAGGCGCAGCTCTCACCGGGACATACATTGAAGATTGGAACATTACCACTGACACCAAATTTGATGGAGTACGCTGTGAATACGTTTATATGCGTCTTCCCACGCCAGATAACCCAGACCCCCACCGTAAACCCGACAACAGGCAAGAAGTATTTGCTTTGGGTGAGTTTGGAGATTTTATCAAACCCATCTTCGATACCCTTGACTTGTACCATAACCAAGGAGTTGATCCCAGAGCGATCGCTATTTCCTTCAAGCAGTTGGCAGAAAATAACCCCGAAGCGGATTTGCGGATTGTTGGGATGGAAGTGCGTGGTGAGGACAAATTTCTGCTCCGTGCCAAAACTGCGATCGCAGCCGATAAATCGCAACTGAGTGCAGAGTATTTCGCTACTTATAATCAGCTAAAAGCTCTGGCAGAAAAAGAAGTTAAAGCACTTATCGCTGAGAAGGATAGCAGAATTGCTGATTTACAGAATATGGTAGTGACAGCACTACAGCGTCCTAGCTTTTATTCAAACGTTGAGCAGGTAGGTTTTATGACTAACAATCCTGGTGGCTTTTCAGTTGGTGGTTCAGTTGATGGCGATATTAATAATGTTCAAGGAGAAAATAATCAACAAAGGGTAAGTAATAAAAGTTCTAGTTTCAACTTACAAGGCGCTCAATTCGCTGGTGGTCTAGTCAACGCAGACACCGTAAACGCGCACCAAATCGGCGGCAACATCACCAACTACTCCACTGAGCAAAAGCAGAATCTTGCAGAAGCCGCAGCAGACATTCAGCAGCTTCTCAATCAGTTAGGGCAGAGTTACCCTACTAGCACTCCACTAGAAAAACAGATAGCAGTCACAGAAGCACTCAAGCAAATCGACAGTAATCCCACTTTGAAAGCGCGGGTAATTGGGGCATTGAAATCTGGTGGAACTGAGGCATTGAAGGAATTAGTGGATCATCCTCTTGTTAACATACTTTTGGCAACTTTAGAAGGTTGGCAGGATGCTGAATAGTTCAGTTGCTACAGATGAAGCAGTAGGGTAGGTGGTGATGGCGAATGAGCAGCATTTAGCTTTATTGAAAGAAGGTATACAGCTAAGTTGGAATAAATGGAGAGCAAAAAACTTTGTAACCAAGCCAGATTTAAGTGAGGCCAATCTTAGTCAAATGAACCTCAATGAAGCAGACCTCAATGGGGTAAACTTTTGCAGAGCTAATCTTAGTGATGCTAGTCTTAGTAGAGCTAACATTAGTGGTGCTGATCTTAGTGGAGTAAACCTAAGTAAAGCCAACCTTAGTAGAGCTAATCTCATAGGGGCTGTACTTGTAGAAGCAAATCTAAATAATGTAGACCTTAGTGGAGCTAATCTTAGCAGGGCTAATCTTAGTAGTGCAGACCTCCGTAAAGCTAATCTGAATGGAGTTGTTTTTATTGAAACAACGCTTTATAAAGCTAATCTAAGTGGATTAGATTTCACCAAAGCGGCAATTAGTAGAGCTAATCTTACTGAAGTGAACTTTAGTGAAACCAATTTAAGTAAATTAAACTTTAACAGTTTTGACCTAAGAGGGTCTGATTTCACTAACGCTAACCTTACTAACATTCAAGCATTAGAAACAAATTTTACTGGAGCAATACTTACAGGTGCTTGCATAGAAGATTGGCACATTAATAGTGGTACAAATTTAGCTAATATAGTTTGTGATTTTGTCTATCTTAGTCAACGAAAGCAAGAACGCCGTCCCAGCAGTGGCAACTTTGCCTATGGTGAGTTTGCCCAGCTATTCCAGAAATCGCTAGAAACCTTAGACCTAATCTTCCGCAACGGAATCGACTGGGATGCTTTCGCCTACTCCTTCAAAAAGCTAGAAGTCGAAAACCAAGGCGCACAATTGGATGTCCAAAGCATTGAGAAAAAAGGCGACGGCATTCTTGTAGTCCGAGTAACTGTTTCCCCTGATGCAGATAAAGCAAAAATCCACAGTGAGTTCATTCAGGGCTATGAATTTGCGGCTAAGGCATTAGAGGCGCAGTACCAAGCAAGACTTAAGGATAAGGATACCTTAATTTCCAAACATGAAGCACAAATTAACCGCCTGTTTGACATAGTGGAACAGCAAGGGTCAGTCCAAAAAGCACTGGCAGAAAATCCACGGAAAGTTTCTAACTACGATCAGCGTTATTCTAAGTTTGCTGGAGGTAATATAGATGCCAATACTGTCAACACAGACCAAATAGGTGGTAACATTCACAACAACGACGCTTAAAAACGCTCAAGCCAAACCATGCCGGATTCAGAAGACCCAAAGCAAGTCTCCAACAACGACTTACGCAATACCCAGTTTGGCGGTGGGTTTATCAACGCTGAGATAGTGAACGCTGGGCGAATTGGCGGCGACATCTACAACATTCACCTTGGGCAGCATACGGCAGCATCAGGTAATTCAGTCCAATCACAGAATCAACGCCAGCGATCGCAGCAAGAAAGAGATTCGCTTGACCAAGCCTACACCCTTCAAAGCCAGAAAGTTGCAAAAATACGAACACCGTTGGTAATTGAAACCGATGTATCCCGTAAGTTTCAATACGAACAACAGCTTCAGGCAGAGGAGCGCACCCTAAAGGAACTTGGTGACAAGTTGGATGCAATTGAACAACAGTTGCAAGCGGCTGAGAATTCTGGGCTAGGGGCAGACACAACATATATTGAAAGACCACCAATTGAGGACAAATGCTATAAAGCAATCGTGCAACCAGGGGCATTGATTCGTCTCAAAGCCCCGCAGAGAATGGGTAAAACATTACTGCTGGAGAAAACCCTAGACTATGCAAGACACCAGGGTTATCAAACTGCGAAAATAGATTTACAACTGGCTGATGTCGATATTCTGGCTAACTTAAAAACGTTTCTACAGTGGTTATGTGTTGATGTTGCTGACAGTTTAGAGCTAGAACCGCAACTAGATAAACATTGGCAAGAAGTTTTTGGACTCAATAAAAACTGTACCCGTTATTTTCAAAAATATTTATTATCACTTACTGATACTCCCTTAGTTTTAGCTATAGATAACTTTGAGAGACTGTTTGAATATCCAGAGATTTTCCCCCAATTCTGCTTGTTACTGCGTGGATGGTATGAGGCAGCGAAACAGGGAGACAAGATTGGTAATATTTGGAAAAAACTGCGATTAGTAGTAGTTCATTCCACTGAATCTTATCCTTCATTGGACAGTAATCATTCCCCATTTAATGTGGGATTGGCGATTGACTTACCCGAATTTAATCTGCAACAAGTAACAAACCTCGCCGAGCAGAGTGAGTTAAGCCTGGAAGAACAGGACTTAAGCGGGTTGATGGAGTTGCTAGGGGGACATCCTTATTTGGTACAATCTGCGATTGCCCATCTCAAAAGCCAGCAAGTGACCTTAGAAGATTTGTTAAGACTTGCACCAACAGAACAAGGTATTTTCAGCGGCCACTTGCGACAACAACTGTGGCATTTACAACATAATCTTCAGCTTGAGATAGGGTATAAAAAAGTAGTGGGGGCGAATGCACCCATGAGGTTAGATACTGAAGTTGTGTTTAAATTGCATAGCTTGGGATTAGTAAAACTTGTTAGTAATGATTGCGTTCCTGGTTGTGATTTGTATCGTCAGTATTTCTCAACTCGTTTGGAGTAGGTAAATCGTGGTTGACCAATACATATTCTCTGGAAGTCTACCTGAAAATGCCAGCACCTACGTCATACGAGAAGCTGATGCACAGTTATATGAAGGGCTGAAAGAGGGAAAGTTTTGTTACGTACTGAATTCCAGGCAGAGTGGAAAATCCAGCCTGCGTGTGCGAACCATGCAGCGATTGAGAGATGATGGCGTACAGTGTGCCGCAGTTGACCTATCTGCTGGAGGTATTCAAAATGTTCCTCCTGAACAATGGTATGCAGATTTAATTGACACACTTATTGATAGTTTTGGATTAGATTTAGATTTTGGTGATTGGTGGGAGGCGAATCAGTTAAATTCGCTAGTTACAAGATTTCGCAAGTTTTTGGAAGAAGTATTACTTGTTGAAGTTCAAGAGGGTATCGTTATTTTTATTGATGAAATTGATAGCGTACTCAGTTTAAATTTTCCTACAGATGACTTTTTTGCATTGATTCGTGCCTGTTATAACAAACGAGTTGATAATCCTGAATACAATCGCCTAACTTTTTGTTTGTTTGGGGTCGCCTCCCCTAGCAATTTGATTGAAGATAAACAGCGTACTCCATTTAATATTGGTAAGGCAATCTCCCTCAAAGGTTTTCAACCGCATGAAGTTGAACCATTAGAAAAAGGGTTATATAGTAAATATGCTAATTCCCAGGCGATAATACAGGAGATTTTGCATTGGACTGGGGGACAACCATTCCTGACTCAAAAACTTTGTCATTTCATGGTTGAGGAATCAGCACAGGAATATCCTCGGTCAGTAGAACAAGTTGTCAAATCACGCATTATTGAAAACTGGGAATCACAGGATGAGCCTGAGCATTTACGAACTATTCAAGCCAGGATTTTACGAGATGAACAACGGGCTGGATACTTACTAGAACTATGTCAAAAAGTCAGACTAGCTGAGGAGCGATCACAGGTAATAGCAGACGACACTTTAGAGCAAAGTGAGCTACAACTTTCTGGATTGTTTATTAAGCAGGAAGGTAAGTTAAGAGTTTACAATTTTATATATAAAGAAGTTTTTGACTCTTATTGGATTGAAATACAATTAAGGAAGCTGCGTCCCTATTCAGAGAATTTCAAGTTTTGGCTAACCTCTAAATGTACTGATGAATCTAGACTTTTACGAGGCAAAGCGTTACAGGATGCTTTGGAATGGGCAGAAGATAAAAGTTTGAGTTACCAAGATAGACAGTTTTTAGCAGCAAGTCAAGTAAAGGAACGAGAAGAGGAAATCATTGCTAAAGAAAAAGATGCTCATTTGGAAAGAGAGAGAAAGGATAAGGAAGCAGTAGAAAAAAGGAATTTGGTACTTTCTAAGGCTAATAAGAAAGCTTTTCATCGAATTCATATTGGAAGTTTTATTTTAATTGTTACCTTGTTAGGAACCATTTTTTTAGGACGACAAGCAGTAATCTCAGGTAAAAAGGTTCAACAGAATCAACAATATTTAATAACTGTTCAAACTCTAGCTAAATTAGCTGGACAGCTTGAGGATGAAGGTTCTGATAAAGAATCTAAAGAACTATTTTCGATGGCAGGTCAATCGGTTAATATTAAAGACTATAATATACAGGAAGCCATCATAAATACAGGAATAGCTTATGCTTATTCTAAACTTAAAAGCAAAAATCGGCTAGAAGCCCAAAAGTATCTTGATAAAGCAAAAGTAAGTGATACAAATAAGTCCTTAGAAAGTTTACAAATTCGCCTAATTAAATTAAAAATTCAAGGTAGTTTCTCAATAGATTCTTCATGGCTATACCTATCTGGTTTTAAAAAACAAGATGATTCTTTACAAGAAATATCTGAAGAAAATATTAAACAAGCGATTATTTATTACCGCCAAGCTTTTGACGTTCTTAAGGCTATAAAAGATAAGAGTATAATCAATAATAGTAAAATTAGTCCGCCATTTAATCCAAAAATACAAAACAAAATTATATCTAAAGAAAATATAGAAGATTTACATCGTGAATTTATTCTTTTACTCTCGATAAATAATAGAGATGAAAAACTCAAACAAGAAATAGAAGAATCTTTACAGGAACATTATTATGATGAACTAGATAACCTATTGGCACATCACAAGTGGCAAGAAGCTAATCAAAGGACAGGAAGGCTTATGCTCTATATAGCTAATCCAGAATACCAATATAATCCTAGTTACCTTAATAGCAAAGACATCAATAATTTTTCTTGTCAAGACCTCAAAAGAATTGATTTGTTATGGTTAAAGTACTCACATAGGTATTTCGGTTTCAGTGTGCAAAAGAATATTTGGTTAGAGTTAGGAAACCAATTAAATATTACGAAAGATGCTGATAAAGATGAAAAGGCTGATATACGTTTTGGATCTATTGTCGGGTGGTACGATCCTCAAAAGGAGCAGTGGAAAAACTACAATGAACTGATTAAATTAGTAGTTGCATTGAGTACCCAAGCACCTAAAGGTTCTTTACCAACCCTAGAGGTAGGTGGTCAAAATCTAGCTTGTAAAGATTTTCCACTTTGTTATGGAGATTTACTATCAGACCAGTTCGGATTGAGAAGTGGGTTAAAACAAATCTTCTCTCGTGCTGTGGCTTGTAAAATGTAACATATTAATTCATCCAAACCTTTCTATTAAATTGCCAGCACCTGCTATCAACAAAAGCTTTCCGCCTCCTCCAGTCCGGCATAACACATGAGAGAGCTTCCTAAAAACCATCACCATGATTGCGGTACAGCAAATAAAAAATCTTATAAGTTACCACATATTCCAAGACTGACATTCACTTTTTTGCTTGAAGTAACTTCCAAATTATTTTTACCAGCGAGATTTACAATAGTTTTCAATCTCTTCGTCTGTTGTCAGCTTGCTAGTTAAATTTCCACTCCGCACAAATAAACTGCTTTGCCTTTTCTCTCCCTTGGTTTTTACCTCAATGAATACTGGACGAGGTGAAGGTTTTATGGTGATGCAACATACATCTTTGCGCTCAACTTCATGGAAGGTGATATCAATTAATGTTGCTAAATCTTTTCCTAGTTCCCGCAGCAATAAATCGTTGATGAGAAATAGCTGATATGCGTCCCGTTTATTTGTTTTGCTGAAGGTTTGATAGTCTAAGTCGAGTCCGATGATTTCTTTATCGTCGGTGACTCCTATTAGTAATGTTCCACCTTTTTCAGTATTGAGGAAAGATGCGACTGTTTTGAGAATTACTTGCTCCATTTCAGGATTTTTTTGGTTTTTATCCACATCCCAACGAGCGGTAGATTTGAATTCTAATGTGGAGCTTTCGTCTTGGGTCGTGATGAGTTCCACAATTTTCGCGTCACCTGTTAGGGGTGCAAAGTCTCGATATGCTGTTAATGCATCTTGTTTGACTTGTTCGGGAACGATGGGAAATGTGGTGAGGATGTATGCAAATTCTGCTTCAGCTAAACCGTAGAGGTGAGCTATAATTCCGTCGAGTTCTGCGCGGAGTTTAGCTCTTTCGCTTTCGTCAGTGACTCCGTTGGTGTGAGAGCCAAGTCCAACTTCTTGTGCTAGTTCGTCAAATTCTGGGGTGGTGCAGATGAGTTTGGCTGCACGTTGTACAATTTCGTTGAAGTTGCAGTCGCTTTCCGTTAGACGTGGTATAGGTAGTTGATTAATGTAAAAAATATTAATATTTGTTGTTACCTTCTGTCGAACTAACCAATCCACAACAAAAGAGTTCAATAAACTTACACAAATTAACTGAGATTTATTATCTAATGATTCGGAAACATTTAGAGAATTTCCTGTAAAGCAAGGTGGAATAATTGTACATATTAAACTTCTCTCATTGGTATTAGAAGCAACAGCACGATAAGCAAATCGGTATTTTTGATATCCAAGTGTTTGTCCTACATCTTTTTTTTTCTTTAAAACTGCTTTTCTTCCTTCTTTTTCATCAACCCAATAGCGAGGCTGAGATAAAGTATGAGTAAAATTAAAAATCATTTTTCCCTCATAAAGAGGTAATTGACCTTTGAGCTTTGACTTAAATAAATTTTTATCATCAGTCATGTGAAATTCACGACTTAAAGAAAGGTTCCACTTGTTATCTAATTTTTCTCCTAACAATGGAAATTTAGTCATTTTTTCCGAAATATGAAAGTCTATTTCATTTTTAAATTCAACTATTGAAAGTGAATCAGGTGATAGACGACGCACAAGCTCAAGGCTTATTGAAATACTTTCACTGCTAGGAAATCTTTGTAATTCCTGAACATCGTGACGCATAAAAGCAGCAGGAAACTTTTCAGTACTACCACCTTTTTCAAAGGTTAGTACAACAAACTTAAAACTTCGATGAACTTCTTCAAAAATTGTTTTACGATTTTCAAAACAGAATAGTCCATTAATTTGAGTATGAGTAAACAACATTTCGCGTAATTGTTTTGCTCCTAAGTCATTATAGAAACTGCTAGGAATAACAATGCCACATTCACCACCAAAATTTAATAAATTAAAACACTGCTCTAAAAACAGTTTGTAAAGGTTAATATCTGTTGTTTTAGATTTCTTACCATTAACAATTGAAATTTGATTTGAATATTGACTCGATGAACGGTAATAAAGATTAGCATAAGAAAATGAACTTTGGTATTGCAACCATGCATTTGCAATTTCTTTGTCTTGTAATAATTGGTCTTTTGTATCTTCAAAAGTATGTATATCCATTTTTTTCTTCGTCACCAAATCACTATATTGGGCGAAGAACTCTTTACCATCTGGCTTAAAGGGTACCCAAGGTGGATTAGTAATAATTGCATCAAACCCACCCCTTCCTAAAACCTTATCAAAATGATAACCCCAGTGAAAAGGCTTTAACGCAGCAATATCATCAACATTTAAAACCCGCTTCTTAGGTTTACCAGTTAACTGAACTTCCTCATATTTAATACCTAATCGCGTACTAAACTCATCCAAAAGCAAAACATTTAATTTTTCTTGTGACTTATTATTGATATCATCAATAGATGTACGCAGCCCTAAAAGTCTTTTATCTTGATGTCTTCCATCATTTAAACCAGCAACTTTCTCCTTCCCAAAGATGAAAGAATGTTTTTTATACAATTCAATTGATTTATTCTTCTCCTCTAAAATTGACTGATATGTATAATAAGAACTAGATTGGAATAAACTTAATTGCAAATCGGGACTTTCTTGTTTATATCCTCGTGCTTTAGCTTTTGCTGTTAATTGAACTTTATCAAATACAGTTGCATCAACTTTCATTAATCCAATGAGCGAATTACCCGCCATAATATTAAAATCAATATTAGGCAATGGTTCTAATTGATTTACATCATAAGCAGAAGATACCAAAGCTAAAAATAAGCGAAGTTTAGCAATTTCAGTCGCTTCCTCCATGATGTCAACCCCATAGAGATTATCAGTAAGAATTCGTTTTTTTAAGTAATAAGATATAGACTGATGTTTGTCTCGAGTATCTTGAATTTGTTGCTTTAAATTTGCATCTCCTATGACATCAATCATCCCAATTACTGCACCGTACACTAGGATGAGTGTTTTCATCGCCGCCACAAGAAATGCACCCGAACCGCAAGCAGGATCAAGAATTGATAATTTTGGTAGAATATCATTAACTAATAAACGACAGATATGTGTATCTAATTTAAATATAAGTTCGTTGTAATCTTCAAAAGGTTTATACTTGTCTGACAAAGAATTATTAACGCGGTCTAAAATAAGTTTATGAATTGTCCTATCACAAAGATATTCGGTAATTTGCGGACGGGTATAGTAAGCACCAAATGCTTTTTGGTTAATATATTTTTCAAAAATGTACCCTAAAACGTCTGGCGATATTTCATCATCTTTACCTTCTGGTGTATCGTCTAAGTTCCAAGAATATTTGGCAAATAATTCTAAAACTTTTTCAAATGCTATATCAGGAATTGAAATATTATTCTCTTGTTCAATTCGATGTTGAAGGAATAATCCACCATTAAGATATTTAATCACCCCAACCAATTTTTCAACTGATGGGTCGCGGTCTTCTTCTGGTGTAGCAAAACTGTCAAAAAATAAAATTTTCAGAAAACTACTATAAAAAAGATTATTACCTTTATTTTTACTTTGTTTGAGCCGATTTTGTAAATAATTTAAATCTCCATTATCGAGAAAACTCTTACGCTGGAGAAAATAAACGAACATCATCCGATTGAAAATTACCGATGCATACCAACGTTTGTCAGCCTCATCGTTGATTCCTTGTATATACTGTAAAAACTGCTTATGTTCCTCTTGAAATTCTTTGTAAAATTTCTTAGTTACTGGTTCTACATCAAATGCATCTTGAAGACGATGTGCAATTTCTACAACCGAAAGATTATCATCTTCGAGTTCGGTAATATCAATAACTAAAGAACCGAGCTTACTTAAAAATAAGTCTCCCGGTTGACCCTTGACGTACAAAGGCTCACGAATGTAACTTTTATTTTCTTCTCGCTTCACCCAATACCAGAGACTTCGAGTACGCTGACCATCAATAAATATCAACAAATTTTCAGCGATTAAATTAGTAACTTCTTTGTGAATTGCAGCCCGACTTTTTGCATCAGGAATAGTACCATCTGCTGCTGTAACTTCAAAAATAGCCACACCAGAACTCTCAGCTATTCGTTGGTATTGGTAAAACTCAGTCCCCTCCTCAATTTGCAAGGTTACAGCTTTTTTCTGCGAAGAATCTGACCAACCCAATTCTTGGATGAACAAATCCTGAAATTGAAATTTATGTAATAATTCGCGTGTTCGTTGGAAATTTAGCGTCATAATATACTACCCTTGCAGATAAAAATAGAATTTTGTGTAGTAAAAAACGAGCATAAAAAATATGCCCATAGACCAAAATCTTGGGGCTATAACCCTTAATAAATAAGGATTTATTTATAAAACCGTTATAATACTGCTATTGTGATAACCTTTTTAGTTACAGAAAGGCTCAGTGTTAATACTACTGAATGGCAATTTTGTAAGTGGCTATATACTGTCAGTAATAGTGTAGGTTAAGTATAAAATCTAGTTAAACAAAATACTTTTTGACTAAATCTCAGCCTAGAAACCCAATAATAGCTTAAAAGCTTATCTAGTAAGACTTTAGAGAACCACAGGTAATTACTTAAGAAAAGCTAAAAATAGCCTACGTATCACTGAAATAAAATATAAAATTAATACGCACAAAATGTATAGTTTTATCAACTAGCAGAAACGCGAAAACGTAGAATACGTGCTTGCTTAGGGTTATATAGGGAATGCGATCACGCTACAAATTCTTCTGACAGTGGAATAGGGAATGGGCTTGTACAATTCCTAATTTTGCCCGTTTTCAAGCATAATTTTTTTTGTTCCATTGGTGTGAGTTTTTAAATATCCAATATTATTTCTCAAACAATCCTAAAGAACAAATGATTTGAGGTTCTCGTTTCTCAATTTCTTCGCTGACAATACACAAGCGATCATCCATCCGCAAAGCAACTACTAATTCTGCTAATTGCTGACTACTAATACCACTTCTTAATTGCCGATTTAAAGTATCGAGCGCAGACTGCCTTAATGGATAACGATAAATATCATCAATCGCTTTTAATAGTTCGTCAGTTACAAATAAAGTACCTTTCATCTCCTGTGTATAACTTTTCAATCGTTCGTAACTACGGAATCTCGCACCCGATGGTCTACCCAATTGACCACCCATATTTTTTTCTTCCTCAGCCAGTAATTCCGCACCTTTTTTAACTAAATTGTGATGCTGCTTATCTTTAGCTATTGCTAATGTATATTCATCACAAGATGCCATTTTTAACACAGCTATTTGGGATTGGGTAACACTATTGCCATTGCGATCAACATAAATTAAAGAATCATTTCCTTCAGTGGTTTTCATATACATTAATACTCCCTCTGGTTGCACTATTTGAGGTATATGTTCACGAGTAGAATAAACCACATTGGGCATCTCTTCAATGGTTTTTTTTAGCCCAGGATTATTATCAGTTGCTTTTTTCCAAATTTGAAATGCTTCCGATGTTAAGTCAACTTCTGTATCCTCATCTCCATCTAAAATACCCGATTTTTCATTATATAAATCCAAAATTACTTGTGCATCATCATCCTCAAAAAATGCCTCATCAGTTCCCACAACTTCGGCATTTTCTTGTAATCTTTGCTTGAGTCTTCCCCGCAAATTAATAATCCGTTCCACACCTTCAGCAGGAAGAAAAGAATAACAGAGAATTTCTTGAGCATTTTGTCCAATTCGATCAACGCGTCCAGCCCTTTGAATTAATCGAATAATTGCCCAAGGTAAATCCCAATTGACGATAATTGCACAATCTTGTAAATTATGACCTTCACTTAAAATATCTGTAGCAATTAATATACGTAATTCATCTGTTGACGATACCCTATGTCGCTGATTATTACTCACAGGACTAAATCTTCCCGTCAGTTCCGTAGGATATTGCGATCGCCCTGTTACTCCTGCTATCTTGGTAATGTTTTTTGCCTGTAAGTTGTCTGTTATGTAGCGTACTGAATCTGCAAATTGTGTAAAAACTAACACCTTTTCATCAGCATGAGTTTTTGTTAATAGATTTATTAGTGCTTTCAATTTTTCATCTACTTGAGAATTCCATTTACCAATATTTTGTAATATATTAATTAGTGCTTTCGCATCGGCTAATAAATCTTTTTTTAGTTTTTTAATATCAAATAATGACGAACGTAACCACTTAAAACGACGTTGATATCGGGTAGTGTATTCCTGATAAATTGACTCTGCTTGTTGTCTAAAAAGTTTTTCTGTTGACCTCATTCCTGCTGGGGAGGTGAGAATTTCTTCTCCGCCTTTTTCTTTTTCTCCCTTCTCTGCTTGCGGAGAATAAGGTAAAGAGGTAAGGTCATCTTCTTCTATTTCTACATCAAATAAACTTGCTATAACCGAATCAGCATCCTCATCATTATTCCTCGGATCTAATAATTCTGCATCTTGAGTACCAATAGGGATATCAAGCTCGTTTTCTAAAGCATATAAATAAATAAAATTCCGTAAAATATGACGTTCAATTGATTGAATAAAAGCAGAACCACTACTTTCTAAGCGTTTAAATAAATTAGTGCGGGAAAAACCCATCAACCTCCGTCCCCCACGAAATAAGCCACTAATTTGGCGCTGTTCTGGATCTGTTGGTGGTTGTTTAGGTTTTGTAACTACATAATTGCCCAATCCATAACGGGGTAAATTTAATTGATTAATTACTTCAATTACTGCTTCTGAATAAAGACCCGAATAGGAGTCATTAGGAGTATCTAAAGTAAATTTAATAGTGCGTGGTAAACGATCGGGAAAATAAGAACGTCTACCATCGGAAAACTCTAAATATTTACGTATTACTTTTTGTTTATCCTGACTCAGTGAAGAAGAATCTGGGTCTGATTTGGCATAATTATCTTTAATAAACGAACGAGTCCGCCGCACCATATAGCGTTTCATCAATTCTCGCCAATCGTCGGAATGTTCGCTTTTTTCAAAAGCAGCAAGAGACTTAACAGAACATTGATACTTTCTAATAAATTGCAATTCGCCTAACGAAGCGCCACCCAATTCATTGATTAAAGCTTCCGGTCTAAAACCCAAATCTTGGTCTTCAGGAACAAATAATCTTAATTGAGAAGAAAGGTCAAGATAAGTTTTATTATATGGTGTTGCCGAAAGTAAAATACATTTGCTTTCATTGGCTGCAATATATTCGGCGATCGCCCGATATCTTTTACCCTCTCGATTACGTAAATTATGACTTTCATCTATTAATACAACCCGATAGCGACGTAATTCTGGTAATAAGTTTTGGACTTTACTAATGGGCATCACTTTAGCATAAAGCCGATAAGTATCCACATATTCTTGCCACATCGAAGTTAAGTTTTTTGGACAAATAATTAAGGTTTCCAAAAAGCAATCTTCTTGTAATATTTTTGCTAAAGCTGTTCCAACTAATGTTTTACCAAGCCCTACCACATCGCCGACAATTACACCACCACGGCGAGTTACATGACGCGCTGCTAGCTGTACGGCTGCTTTTTGAAAATCAAACAAATTGTTAAATTCACGGGGAATTCGGAATTCGGAAATTCCGGCGATCGCTTCATGTGATAAATGATAAGCAATCTTTAAGTAAATATGATACGGGGGAATTAACTCTTCCCTTGCCCAACTATTATCAATTATTTCTACAAGCTCTTTAGAAATATCGATACAGCCGTAATCTTTCCAACGGTCTTCAAACCACTTTTGCAGTTTATTCGTTGCATCATGGTCTAAAATATCAACATTTAATTCCCCTTGTTTTCTCAAACCCGCCAAAGTCAAATTACTACTACCTAAAAATCCAACTATCGGACTATTGGGGTCGTTACGATGAACCAGGTATAACTTAGCGTGGAGAGGATGCGCTAAAAATAATTTAATAACTAATTTCTTTGTTTTTAATTGACGGCTTAAGCGACGTAACCCCCTTTCATGATCATCTGTTGGCGCACCGATGGTAAGCTGTTGGCGAAACTCCGCGGCTATCTTTTTTTTGAGACGAATAATAGTGCTATTATCAAGCCTGCCCTCCCCAGTACCCAACGTAAATGCTGTATGCACTTCATCGCTGGGTAAACCCTGCATCCCTACCAACAACCGACAACAAGAAGTTTCTCCACCCACATACTGTTCGATTAAATCATCAAGCTTGCGCCAACCTCTGAGGTTAAAATAACCTACGCAAAAGTCAGCCCGGTAAGATACTTTAAGGGTATCCCGCAAAATTGGTAGCAGTTGCAAGTCGATGTTGTCAAATATGCGTGGCATGATTTCATACTCTGTCGGAAATTTTTAGTGGCTTAATGGTAATGTTTTATGAGTATAAGCTCTGGGAATTGTTTGTACCAATAGTTGAAATTCGCATTTGCTATTCATTCCACTTTATCAACGCCCCATCAACAATCACAATGCCCCACTGCGGATATTTCACCAGCAATTTCTTGATCACAATCTGCAAAGCAGGGTCATCATTCCAGCACTCTTGCAAAAAGTCAAACCCTGGATTCTGCCCCGAATTCGCCGCAGCTTTGAGTTTCTGCATCCGCTCTGGTCGCAGATTTGACCGTGCAACAATCGCCTCATGCGACCATTTTTCAGGATTTGGCACGGACGGCGCGGAACTTTCACCCTCATCAACTGCTTTGACTTCTTCACCCGAAACTGAATTTTCAGCCATCAACGAAGCGAGATTACCTGCTTCTTCTTGCCCCTGTGGTTGATCTGCGATCGCAGAATTTAAAGATTTTTCATTTTGAGCAACGGGCGCGGCGGAACAAGTGCCTTCATGATCTACTTTATCCTCATCACCAGAAACCAAGTTTTCAGCCAACAAAGAAGCAGAGGGACGACTCGGTTCTATTTTTTGATGTGCGATCGCTTCCTTGTCAGAAAATTCATTTTGTGCAACGGGCGCGGCGGAACAAGTGCCTTTATGACAGTCTCTCGGCTCAACACCACAATCTTGATTTTCAGCCAACAATGGAGCAGGTTGACTTGGTACAGCATCCACAAGCGTCAGCGATGTACAGTCCATTGCCGTAGGCAATTCTTCAAGTTCTGACGCGCTTTCGATACGTTGAGGCGACGCGCCCCTCAAGGGCGCGTCAGCCGTCTCCTCCTCACGCGAATTTTTGGCTTGCGTGTCAGAACCAACTACCATACCAACAACCTTAGTTGGTTGTTGGTAGGTAGTTAACGGGTAGTTAGAAACGTTGTTAGGTTTTTGAAACTCCTGCTGTGTAGGCTTTTTAGCCTCTGAAAATGTCAAATTTTGACGCTCAGGCATCATTTGATGATTTTGGGGCATCACCTGTTGATTCTCTGGGATGACGGCTTGACTCTCGGCTGTCACGGATTGATTGTCAAAATTCTCCCAGTAGTGCCTGTTAAAGTAACCATGCAAGTTTTTAACACGGTAACTGGTAACACCGGATCTACCAGATTGGGTTTTGCTCCTGACTTCCTCAAACTCAAACAGTCCAGCACCATTGATAACAGCACTGGCTTTTAAAAATGAGTTCCGGCTGAGGTTAGTGTCTAATTTATGAGCTGCCCCGCCGTACTGTTCTGCTGCAACGCAATCAAGCCACAACTGCTGCACACATGGGGGCTGTTGTCTAATCCAATTAACATCATCAATTGAAACTTTACAGTGCGGTCGAGTAGTGGCTTTCTCAGATGAGCGTCTGTCACGTTTGTTGCCACCGTCAATTATTTGTAGTGTTGCTGTAGTTGTCATCTTCTCCTCCAATTTTTTCCATTACAAATTGGTCAGCATGATTGAGTCATGCCGCGTTTAAGTTTTTTAGCTATTCTCAAGGCGAGTCTTTATCTACTGGTTCTCGTCTTGCCAGAATCGCAACTCATCTCGGAAATACCTATCAGTCTTTTTTGATTGCTCCTTCCAACAATCCCAGGCAACGATTACCTCATCTCCCAAATCCTGAATCACTTCACCTCTCTCGACATACAAAGTGCGGTAGGGGTCAGCATGAGAAACGATAGAGCCGATACCAATGGTGTCTGGTTGAGAGGATGCTTTCTGGAGAGCAGTAATTAAATCAGTCTCTTGGGTAGTTAATTCCGCCCAGTAGTCCTGTTTGATTACCTCATATTCTTGCACCACTGCCCAATAGTCCTGCCACGTACACCCAGGTTTTGACAGCACCCGCCGGATATCACTAATCGCCTGGGGTAGCATTTCCAGTTGTTCGGCTCGGTAAGCGATCGCAATTGGTGTCGGTTCACTTCCCAAGATTATCGCCGCAGCTTCGAGAGCTTGGGTATTATTCATAGCACTGGCAAGGTTTTTCAATGCCATACCCATGAGTCGTAAGCATTCTTGGGCGTTCTCCTTTGGTGGTTCTTGGGCTAGCGATCGCAGATCAATAGTTTTCTCCAAGGCAAGTTTTACCTGCTTGTTCAACGCTTTGGTAGCTTGCTGGGTCATGGTATTTCCCCATTCTTGAGAAGGGCGTTGTTCTACAGCGTGTTCCAATTCCTGAATACGTTGCTGGAGTTGTTGATTCTCAATCTCCAGTTTTCGTAACCCCTCCATCTCATCCAATCGCTGCTGTAACTGGATGTTTTGCTCTTTCTGTTGCTTGTACAGTTGTTGCAAGGATTGGATTTGCTCTTGTACCTGGGCTTCAGCTTTAGCCCCTGCTTCAGCTTGCAAACCAATTCTCAATTCTTGGGAAAGTTGCTCTAACTCCTGTTTATGGCGTTCTTCGAGTGCAGCGATCGCTTCAGAATATTCTTTTGGGTAAGTTCGCCCACTCGATTCGGACACAATTGCGTCATTTAAACCAGCCAAATCCGCATTGTTGATCAACAACCTCTCACCATCGCTGAAGGTAACAATCTGCTGATAGTTATTCGGAGCCGAAGCCTCGATCACTCCCGAATCCCCATAACGAGGATGTGAAAGGGAAGAAACAGCCACAGAATTACACAATTGCGTTTTGACTTTTTCTTGTTTTGTGCTACTGGTTCTAGTGGGTGACGTATTTTTTGGAACCACCTTCTGTACTGCAAGAGCAAAATCGGCGGCAGTGGGGAAGGGTTTTTCTTTGGCTGCGATCGCAACAGCTTCGTGTAACTTATCAGGAGTTTTAACCAGCCGGAGTAAGGGGCGAGTTTGAGAGGGTTTAGTAATCTTTTCCCTGAGTGACTCTGGCAGAGTATCAACTACTTTCTTAGCAGACAGCAAATCTCTGACCCGGCGATATCCCCCGTGTTTGGTCAACTCACTTTCGCAGTAAGCTTCAAAGCTCTTGTGTCCACCATCTTCGTAATAGCCTTTATCTCGCATCAGTCGAAGTTCATCGGATGCTTGCCACTCAAAACGGTCGATGGCGGTGAAGGTTTCCTGGATGCTGGTGTTGACAACACCATAATCTAAAAGCGATGTTGTTCCGGGGTTGTAGTCAATAACGGTATTATCCTCTGTGCATGGTGCAAGAAGATTTGATATTGTTTGATTAACCATAAACCTGAGCGTTTGTGGAACTACCCTCAGCGCCTGCCTCGAAAACAATCGCTGGGGGTTTGAATTTGTTAGCATAATTGCTTTGAGTCTAGCATTAGGCTAGCCACAAAAGCAACTGGGCTAGACAGATATCACCACCCTTTAAAAGCTTCGCCCCCTATTGTTCTATAGGAGGCGAGTTTGTTGCTAGATTTATGAGATTTTTGGCGCTGGCTAGCATGTGTTCTAGCTGACTCTTGAGTTGTTGATTTTCTGCGGCTAGCCCGCCCTTAATTTTCCCAGTTCTGCTTTAATCTCCGCTATCTCTTGTTGTTGTCTTTCTATAACTTGCCTGATATCAACAACATTAGTTTCACTCTCTTCTCTACCGAGTCTACCTCTAATGTAGCTTTCTATATCTTCAGTCATACTTGTTCCTTCTTTTTCTAGCAACTCCTTATACTCAACGTACAAGCTCTCATCAAGCCTTACATTCATCTGAGCGCCACGCTTCCTAGTAGAAAGCTTTCTTTCGTCTGCCATCTTTTCTTCTTTGAATTTAAACAACTATTTACACTATAAAGCACGGTCTAGCCAGTGGCTATAACTTCTACTAATGTCTAAAGCCTATGTAGATCAGTTAATTGGCTAGATTGTGTCTTGACAGTGGCTAGCCAAAATAGTATATTAGATTCATGAGATACAAACAAAAGACGATCACCCTGTCTGGAAAACTAGCGATCGCCCTTTGTGAAAACCTAACCCAAAACATGAGTCAGGAATATAATTATGACGCATTCAACCTATACACAGCAAGCACCCTCAAGCTTCAAGCTAAATCAAATACTAATTGCTGATGCCCCTTGCAGAGATGAGCAAGCCCTAGCCCAAGCAGAACTGTACAGCCACCTGGAAACCCAAGTCGAAGCTGTAACCCCAACCCAAGACCCCCTAACTGCTCGTGATCGTCGGATTATTGGCGAGATTATCGAAGTGGAACCCGAATCCGTCCGTACAATCTGGATCGAAGGCGGAATCACCGTATGGGTGCGGTTCGTAAACGGTAGCTGCTTGCCCTTTGACCGGGACTGGTTCGCAAAAAGAGTTGCAGAGGTTAAAGCGACCCTGCCAGAAACACCTCTAGAACGCAATGAACGTCTGAGCGATGAATTGGAAAAAGCTTGCATCAAATTCGATTTAACTTACGGACAGATTGACTGGCTTTCCTTCAGCACAACTCTATATCTGAATCGCCACCGTGTTGGCTTCGTCGGGTACAACAGAGCAAATCAATGGTACAGCCGACGTACTCAACTGGGCAGTAGCCACACATCTGACAGTATTGATGCTGCCATCGCATCACTCGGAGTCAGGCAAGCAGTAGCAGCGTAAATACCGAATCTAGAAAAGGCGATTGCAACCAAAACAAGTGCAATCGCTCGCTACTTCACCACGAAATGGCTTAATCATGGCACACGTCGTAACAACTACGCCCTCAGTTAAAACACCCGATTGGGACGAACACTGCGAAAAGATACTTCTGCCACCAACAGATGCAAATGCAGAAGTCATAGAAATTTCTGTTTACAAGCTGGTGTATTGCAATGGTGCTTGTCCCAAGTATTACCGCGTCTACAAAGC
The DNA here is from genome assembly GCF_043099725.1 of Nostoc sp. C110. Classification (GTDB taxonomy): domain Bacteria; phylum Cyanobacteriota; class Cyanobacteriia; order Cyanobacteriales; family Nostocaceae; genus Nostoc; species Nostoc muscorum_A. The sequence goes on from NZ_CP171142.1 coordinate 153,105, forward strand.
TGGCTCAATGCTCGGTTTGGTTTTTCAACATATAACCCATTGGTCAAACGAGGTGGATGAGATTCGTTATACCCAGCCATTGAATGCAGTAATCGCACTAGAAAATTTTCTCACAACTACAAGTATTGACAAGACTGTTGCAGCGTAAACCACAACTCAGGAGTCAGGAGCCAGAAGTCAGAATTCAGTATTTTCTGACTCCTGAATTCTCCCTAACTATTCACCAATTAGAACAATGCAACCAACAATAACAATTCCACACGGTTGGAAATACCCTCGTTTTACTTTAGGACAACGTACAGAGCAGGGAATTATCATCGGTATCAAGTATTACCTAAACGATAGTCTTTTAGCATACGAATATGGCGAAGGCTGGCGTTATGTAGTCATGCCTGACATCAATTCCATTGATGAAGGAAATCACTTAGAGAACGAGATTAAATTACTGACACCGCAAGAATTGAGAGCAGAGATTCAGGCTGAAATAGAAAAATGTCTACACCAACTTGAACTGCTTAAGTACGAATTAAAAGCAATTCCTAGAGGTGCAGCTAATGGTTAAACTGCCCAAAAACTGCTCTGACCTCACGGCTGCTAGCTTGCTACTTTTCTTGCGTCGCTATGGTGGTTCTGCTCCTTTACACAGCATTAATTTCTCACGAACAGTAATCCAATCATTACTCGATAGAGAACTAGTACGAGTGCAGAATACCAAACACGGTTTTTTGCTGACAATTACACAAGATTCTGACAAATTGCCGACGAACTAAGCCCATTAACTCATTCAAACAAACACAGCCATCACTTTGCACACATGGAAACTATCAAAATCAACAACAGCGTTTTTCTCATCCCACCTAGCCAACCTAAACTGCAAGCCAATTGCGCTAAAGAGTACGGTCAATTCCTTCTTGATTGCCCTCCAAAGCTGACGATTTTAGAAGCACAAGCGGGGGGATATCTTAAGGGAAGTAAGGCAGACTTTGCGATCGCTATTTCTCGCCCTGACCGTTTACTCACAATCAACGAGAACTTCACCAACGAACCATTTACCGAATTGTGGGTGATTCCGGTGACTGGTGGGTTAAAAGACCAGTTTAAAGGGCCAGCGTCCATGCTGCTTTCTTTCTTGATGCACAGACGCAGTAAAGACAGTTTCGCCGGACTGTACAACCACTTTGCTCATCGTGCTTTCCAACAATGGTGTGAGGAAGGGATGCCGGGAGATGCCAAAGAGTTTTGCTATGGTGCGATCGCATCTGTCCTCAAAAACTACATCTTCTGTGCCGAGTTTCAGAAGGTAGATGGAGCGTTGGGAACGTATTGGTTCATTCAATGGTCGTACCGTAACCCACAATCTGATTTTGAGCATGACGCACTCGAAGCCGCCGAGATGATTCGCTCTGGTGCAGAGTCAGGGGCAACACTGCAATGGGTGACTAACGAGACTTACGAACGCTGGGCATCAAACGCGATTGTTACCGCGCCTGCATTACCGGCTGTTTCGGAAGCAGAGGCAAGAGCATCTCTACAAGCTCAAAATCAGCAAGTATTACCACAAGGTAAGAAACGGTAATTAAGAATTATAAAGGCGATTCGCTCAAGAGTCGCCACTATATCAATTAGCAACAAAATCACTCCATGAAAATCGGTACTGTCTCAATTAGTTATTCTAGAAAGTTCAATTTAGGCAGCTATGAATCTCTTGAAGTAGGCTGCTCTTTCTGGGCACAAGTGGAAGATGAAGAAGATGCTTCGGGCGTAGTTCAATTCCTTTACCACCAAGCTAAAGCAGCAGTCAAAGTTGCTGCAATGCCAGTAATTAAAGCGTCGGAATTTCAAATCAGTAAAGCCAAATCTCAAAAGAAGGTGGCAACTGATTCGGGTGTTGGGGAATTTGAGGATTTATGAAACAACTAACAGGTTCTATGCCCATCGCTGCACTACCACCATCTACTGCGGCATCTTCTAAAAAACAACTACTTGAAACAATCGATTGGCTCCAAAGAGAAGGAGCGGCAACTGAAACTAATCTCAAGCTTTTGACTGCACTTGTTGAATCAATTCTATGGTCTGAAGAATCATACACCAGGTTTTTACAATGCGGGTTTGATGCTGCAATTGAGTTATTTGATATCAGTTCTCAAAACTGGGAGTTTACAGAAACAAACTCATCACCTCACAACCCCAGAAATTGGGACGAATACAAGCGGCTAGAAAAACACCAATAAATAATATTTGTTTAGCTTATTTAGTCATAAGAGGAATAAGAAATGAAGCGAAAATGGACTCCTGAAGAATTAGAAATACTCGTAGAAATGTCTGAGGCATATATACCCAAGCAGATAGCGTATAGGCTCAGAATCCGAGGCTATCACCGCACAACATTAGCTGTTCATAAAAAGCTGTACTCCTTGGGTTATTCTGCACGTCCCACTTTGGACAATTATAGTTGTAACCAAATTGCTCAAGCCCTTTCATTGAACTCTTCTACTGTTGCTAGATGGGTAAGACTAGGTTGGCTTAAAGCCATGCGACGTTCTGCTAGAAATTATTTAGTCAAGAGTCGGGACTTAAAACGGTTTTTCAAGAATCCTCCACAATCAATCAAAAAGCGGATTGCTGCAATAGATCCGCAAGTTGTTCGGTATTTAGTTGGGTAATCAACTTCGCAAATAGCATAACTAAGTAGTTACGGAGATTAGATAGATGCTGCTAGGCTTTAAAACTGAATTGAAATTAAATAACAAGCAGCTTACAGCATTTTTAAAGCATTGCGGAGTAGCAAGACACGCTTGGAATTGGGGGTTAGCTTTGACCAAGCAAATATTAGATCACAACAAAGCTAACCCGGCAGAGAAGATTAAGTTTCCTAGTTATTTTGATTTGTGTAAATGGTTAGTAGCATTAGTCAAGAAAGAAAATCCTTGGTATTATGAATGCTCTAAATCAACACCCCAACAATCACTAATGGCATTAAAAATTGCTTGGGATAGATGTTTCAAGAAAATCTCACTCCGTCCTAAATTCAAAAAGAAGGGTAAGCATGATAGTTTTACTTTAGAGGGAACATTCAATATTTTAGGTAATCACAAAATTCAAGTTCCTAAAATTGGAATTTTAAAAACCTATGAGCGATTACCTCAAGTTCAACCTAAGTCAGTTACAATTAGCAGACAAGCTGACAGGTGGTTTATTTCCTTCAGATTTGAAGTAGAACCGACTCCTACTCCTAAAGCTGTGGAGTTTGTAGGCGTAGACCTTGGTGTTAACCATTTAGCTATATTATCAACTGGTGAAGTATTTGAAGGCGCAAAAAGTTACAAGAAATATGAGCAAAAGTTGTCTCGTATGCAATGGCTGAATCGTCGCAAGCAAGTAGGCTCGAATAACTATAGAAAAGCTCAATTAAAAGTGGCTAGATTGCATCGTAAAATAGCCAACATTCGCAAAGATACATTGCACAAAATCACGACCTACATCAGTAAAAACCACGCTGTTATCGGGATTGAGGATTTAAACGTGCGTGGGATGTTGGCTAACGGCAAACTAGCTAAGGCGATTGCGGATATGAGCTTTTACGAGTTCCGTAAGCAGCTTGAGTATAAGGCTCAACTGTATGGCAGTGAGTTAGTAGTGGTAAATAGGTTTTATCCTAGTAGTAAAACCTGCTCTTGTTGTGGAACTAAGAAAGAATCACTCACACTCAAAGAGCGTATATTCAAATGCAGATGCGGTTTTGAATGTGACCGCGATTTGAATGCGTCAATTAATTTGGAAAAGGCGGCCAGATCGGTCGTGTCAGCCTGTGGACTGGGAAGCGCCGACGCTTTCAGGATGAAGCAGGAAGAAAGTGTTAGCAATTGTTAGCATTTTCGGATCGGATAATCATTCCTCGGTCAAAAGTAAGCGTTTTCCCAATGGCAATATCTCGCCACTCACTTTGAACAAAACGGCTCAACTCCTGCTTTACTTTCTCTGTTTCTAATAACTGCTGATGACCCAACAAGTCAGCTTTGATAAGCTTGTACATGAACAAGTCATCTTTAGTACTTTCGTCATCTAATTCCTCATCTGCATCTAAGTCATCATTTGTCCCTAAGTTTTTAACATCTGTTTCTTGATTGATAATATCTGATATTTTTAATCTATTTTGGCTCAATGACTCTTTACGCTTTTCATATCTTTCACAATAGTAAGCAGCAACAATTCTTGGGTCATCTTCAATAGAGGCTAATCTTTGAGCTTGTACCTCTAGTTCTTCGGCAAAATCTTTAATTCCTTGGGGGAAAGATGCCAGCAGTTGGGAGATAGACATCTGTCCTCGTTGAGATTGCCCTTTTTCGGCTAACCAAATATTTTGCTGATATAATCCTGGTTGAATTTGAGGTTTAGTAGGCCCTTTAGGTCTATCCTTGTCTGTTCCCTTAAAACTGCTCACAGGGAGAATTACGTCTATTTTTGGTTTGTTATTTGGATTTGCATATTTTATCCTATCCAGTCTGTATGGTCGGAGTGTTCCTTTCCCAAAACGGTATTTAGTAGTATCTTCTCCAACTCCATCCACCCAACCAAATCGATGCTGAATTACACGATAGCTTTTATCTGCTTGGGATTCTCTTAAGGTTACTTTGTCATAGATACGATTTCTTCAGTGAACAAGAAAAAAGGGAGTTTAACCCTGACGGTTCGCTTAGACCTGAATATGTAGAATACGCTCGTAAAATTGGCATCAGTGAAAGTGCGCTGGAACAGCTTGAGTGGCGCAAGAAAATCGAGGTTGATGATTACAACAAAGTGTCTGCTAAACACGCAGAACAGGGTATTAACTTTGGTGAAGAACGGATGAAAGAAAGGATTGAAGACAGCAGAACCTACGCTCAACGTCGGCAGCAGATGGAGCAAGACCTGCGGAACTTTGAGCCGGAAGAGAGCTTGCCTTTTGATAAAAACACTTCTTATTAAAGTAGGACAGGTTACGCTGTAAAAAAAGTTTTTATCTATCAAATGCAGTGATTTGAACTGAATATGTGAAAAAAAAGCGATCGCCTCACCTTGGTATGAAAGTAAATATTCAAAAACTGCCTTTTTACTCCGTTGACTTAAAAGATTTTAGAGATTGCTGATGGAGTATCATAGTTAGTAATCGCAGTGCAGTAAATAAATATACCGCCCTGTCATTGTGTTTATCTATGATGTTTTTTACTGTGTGGTGGGGTGTTTTTTGATAATTCTTTGCCAAGAGATAATTCCGACGAAGAATTATTAGATATTGGTGAAGTAGCTATTTTATATATGGCAAAACAGCAAGAAATAGCGACTATTGAGATTAAAGTAGCCTGACCAATTATTTGCCAGCAGTTGAAAGTCAGTTGAGGCTGAACTCGCTTAAAGAAAACAGACTCCAACTTCTGGTGAGTCGTACAATTTTTCAAGTACTCCAAAACTTGCAGACATTGAGAGATATCTTCGCCTTTATGTACTTTTTGGCACAGCAGAATTTCTAAGCGTTCAATGCGACGTTCTGGAGTAGATAAATTAATATCGTCCCAATCATCCCAAAGTTTAATTTCTTTTAGTTCGTTCATAACTTCATCCCTTTATCAAACTATTGATGCTGTTCCGAATGGCACGCTTGTTAAGCGTTCGTTAACCCTTGGTATTACTGGTTTTGGGGTGTAGGGAATTAGGAACAACTTGGTTTTGTCTAGCGCACTAAAATTCAATTTTTATTAACACTACACCCAACACCCTGCCCTGACGATATTTCACATGAGTCTTCATGCCATTCGATGCTGTTCCAAAGATAGGGAAAACTAAAACAGACAGTTTCTCTTTCCCCAAAACTTAATTATCTGCGCCGTTTAGGTTTACTCTTATTGCGCTCATACTCAGCAATAATATCCTTGGTCTGTTGTGGAAGAATCACACTTTTATTGTTAAATCGCATTTGATATACCAGATAACAGGGACTTTTGGGATCAGGACAGGAAAGATTTGTTGGCAGATTAATGATTGTTACTCCTGCAAAAGTCGCAGAAGCTAACATGGCAGAGCCAAAAAAGAAAATACCAGAGCGGCCAGAACCGACCCAACCACCGAGCCAAAAAACAAGTCCTTTGAACTGTTCAAAGCGTTTTTGACGAAGTTTTTGACGTTCTAGTTGTGCTTCGTTCCATGCCTGTATTTTTTCCAGCTTGTGGGCAGCTAATTTATTGGCTTTAGCATCAGAGGCTTTTTCGACTTGAATATCAATAGTGCGTTCTTTGGCTGCAATTTCTTGTTTTAATCGGTATTCGTTCCATTCTCTAATGCGTTGGGCGACAGCATCGGCGTGGGCGAAGAAGATGGTAAGGGTGTCGTCTCCCAAGTCACTCCAGATAACTGTAGCCTCTGCTGCTTTTTTTCGGCGATTCTCGCCATGATTCTTTCTTCTAATTGAGCGAAGAGGTTATTTTCAGAATCGCTCTGTTGTAATTTCAGTGCAACATTTTTAAGGTAAAGTGATTGAACTAACTCTGGGGCTTCTTCAGCCTGAGCAGCAGTAATTTTATCAATCAAGCTAGATAAATCTTCTCTTGCCGCTACAGCTTTTTCACTAACATTCTCAATCACTGCATCTAATTTTAATTGTTGAGAATTTTCGCTTTTACCTAGAGTTGTTAAGCTGGCTGCAACTTCTTCAAAGGATTTGTTTTGCTCTTTTATTGATTTGTAGGTTTCAAGAAAGCGTTCGCACTCATCTGGGCTATACTCATCTTGCTCAGATAGTCCGCAGACTTGGAGAATTAATAAAGCCTGAGAAAGTGCGATTTTATAGCCTCTTTCACGAGCAATAACTAGTAATTCAGTGATATCTAATGGTAATTGGGCTTTCTTCCCTTGTTTTTTCCCCCCATTTTTCGTTGACGACGAGGAATTGCCCTGAGTTTCTGACAGTGCATTGTCAACAACTGGAGATAATAGAGCCATTACTTCCTCGTCAGTTCCACCCTGCTCAATTAAAGTGCGACATTCACGAAACCTGTCTGCATCATTCTCGGTATATGACTCTTTTTCAGGTATCCCACTCAAGCGTAAAGTCCGGCTAATTTCGGATGGTGAGAGGTTGTTAAAAAGTTCTTGTGGTTGATACATAATCATGAATTCCTATTTAGATAAAGTTGAAAAAGGATTTAACCAGTCAACTTTTAACTGTCTTTCTTCTGTTGGGGGAATCTTAGATGGTTCTATTGGGGGAATATTGGATGGAAGGGAAAGTGATGAATGTCTTTCTTCTGTTGGGGGAATCTTAGATGGTTCTGTTGGGGGAATATTGGATGGAAGGGAAAGTGATGAAAGTGAATTTCTGTCTACTGCAATCATCGTGGCTGCCTGAGACGGGATTTCTCCCAGCAGTCCCATCAGATATGAAGAGTGAAGTTGAAGGCGGTAAAGACAAGCACGAATGTGTGGTTCTAAATCTACGGGTTGCTCTTGGGCTTGATAGGCTAAAGGAAGCCAATAGCTGCTAATAGCAATTATCACCATATCTTTCGCAGGATAAAGAGTATTTCTGGAGTTTAAATACTTAAACAGCATTGCTTCGGAGCTATCAGTCTTAACTCTACTTCGTAAGCGAAACTCAACATCTGAAAACATTGCTAATATTCCTTTAAAACGAGCAAATTACTAGGACGCACGATGGTTTGAAATAGCTGATGTAGCGTTTTGATAACGGAATAATCCGTATACATCCGTGAAACGTAAGCACAACGCATCTTTTTTTATCGGCAGGTTAAAAGCCAAGCGCACATCCTCTTCTAATTCTGCCGCCCATGAAATCTCGGTATAAGTAAATAAGTTTTTCAACTCAGCAACTAAATATTCCGATGTTCCCCCACCAATAATTACTTGCTGAATATCAACAGGAATATTCATACTCAGCCAAATAGATACTTTATTCCAGTATTCTTTCCGAGACAACTCCGCTACTTCAACAATTTGTGCTACTTCCTCAGCTTTAAACTCAGCATTCTTACTCCGAGCCAAGGTGTTAAAGTATCTCGGTTTTAACGCTGAACCTGATAGATGAACAGCCTTTAACAAATCATGTAAGTTCTGTCCTGATGTTCGGCTTTTGATTCTTTCCAGCATCCAGGCTAAACCCAAACCTTCTGTTTTTCCAGTTGATATACCCCGCTCAAAGATTACGGCTGATATATCCCGAAAACCCAGCATCACCACAGCAATGTTCACTTTATTAAAGTCTGTGCCGAGTTTTTTACTTCGCGTCAATACCAGTCCCCCACCCTCCGGCAAACACTGAAAGCTGATCAGATTTACACAAAATTGTTGACCTCGAAAGCTAAAGCTAGACAGTGCCTTGGTTAAACCCATCTCCAATCTTTCCCTGTCTTCCCACTCCCCATAAGGCAACAGCAGCCCCAACGATAAATCAAGGTTGGACTTCAATCCTTCTCTGATCGCTATTGCCCCCACTGCTGCCAAAGTTTTTGGAATCGCGTTCTCATACTTGAGTTCTAAAAAATTGATTCGCGCTTCAAAATACTTTTGGGCCAAAAACCCAACCGCATAATACTCTCCGTTGTACTCTATCCAAGCCTCATTCTCTGGATTCGGCCGATTAATTTGCCCAGACTCATATAAAGAGAGCGAGTCTCTAGAAATCTTAACTAACTCTGGCTCCATACACAGCAATTCTGGTTTAGAAGACATCTCCAAGGAAACACGATAAACCATCTTCGTCATTGAAGTTCCTGGATCAAGGCTCAACATTAAATCCACAAAAAATTTCCCCTATTTTTCACTCTTTATCAAGAATTATTCCTAAAAGGCTAAAGCGCATATACCGTAATGATTTCAGCTTTTGTAAATAAAAGTTATGAAACATTACAATTGCACTTTTATTTCACTGATTTGTGCATATTACGTAAAATCGCCTAAGTTTCCAATCCTCACCAATCCTCACTAATTCTCATCAATTTTTCCCAATTTATCCCAATGTCCCACTCCACAAATTCAAATTCATCGCTGATGTTATTACATATTAAACATCATCTAATAAGCAATTATCATTAGCTTAATAAAACCCAATAGTTCCCGGAAGTTCCCGGAAGTTCTCGGAAGTCACCCAATTTATTCCCATGTTCTCCTACTAATTTGAAATATGCTTTAGAGGGCACAAGCCTTGGAATCCATCTTTTTCTGACGCACAGTACGCCATATTTGGCGGAAAGTTTTCCGAATAATAGGCTATATTTAATATCATCAGAGTTAGAAAATAAAAAAATTGTTGTCGTCAAAGTTTTACCAAAATTTCTTCACTCGGCATCGAACAAAATTTTGTTTGATGTTGGTGATGAACAATGACCACAACAGTGATTGGAATAGTGATTATTTAGCCATCAGAGGAAATACACAGAGTTTCTTGGGGATATGTAGCTCTCAACTTATAAATGGAGTTGAGATGAAATGCTAACAGCAGCTAACGTTTCCTCAGAGATGGCGGTGAAGTACTTCGTCAAAAACTACTATCACCACGGCAAGTCGCGCTGGAGTGGACTAGGTGCTGAGAAACTTGGGTTATCAGGGGCAATCGATGATGAAGAAGCTTTTACAAATGTGATCTCAGGGCGTTCACCCCAGGGTCGTGAGCAATTAAATGCCAGGGTCTTGAAGCCCGACGAACGCAGAGCCGCATTAGACTGTACATTTTCAGCGCCCAAAAGTGTGAGCTTGATGGCATTGGTGGGTGGGGATACACGGTTAATCGATGCCCATCATCAGGCGCTAAAAGAAACTCTGGAGCTAATAGAGCAGCGTTATGCCTATACCAGAGTCACAGATAAGAGCGGCAGACATAGAGTTAAGACTGGTAACTTGGTCGTCGCGCAGTTCGATCACATCGAAAGTCGGGATTTAGACCCACATCTGCACACCCATTGTTTGCTGATGAACATGACCCAAACTCCAGATGGTAGGTGGTTGAGTTTGGGTAATAACGAGATATTCGCCAATAAAAAATTCTTGGGGATGGCATACCAAAGCTCTCTGGCGCGTGAGGTGCAGAAGCTTGGCTACGAGATAGAAAAGAGCAAACATGGGCAATTTGATATAAAAGGCTTTAAATTCGAGGATTTAGAGGCATTTTCTCAACGCCGACAGCAAATACTCGCCTCATCTGGTGCTAATTCAACTTGGGCCGAACGTGAGAAAATCTGGGATAATACCCGCCAGCGCAAGCAGAAACTACCAGAATCAGAATTAGTTGCATTGTGGAAGTCAGAAGCTGCGGCGTTAGGGATTAGGTTTGTCAAGCCAGGAAAACCAAGAAAAGAACAGGTTCCTCTTGTGGTTGAGCAAAAAAGTCTGATTGATGCCCTAGATGATGCGATCGCACATTGCAGTGAGAGAAATGTCGCTTTTAGACAAGAGGATTTAGAAAAATTCATCCTAGAGTCACGTTTAGCTACGGATGTAACAGCAACGGCAGCCCTGATTAGAGAGCATCAGGAGTTAATCGCTCTACCAGGATTGACCGACCAATTTACGACGATGACATCGGTGAGACGGGAGTTGGCGACGATTGAGTTGATGCAGCAAGGTGTTGGAAAAGTAGTCCCAATAACTAATAGAGAAGTAGTTGAAAGCCTGTTGGAGAAAAGCTTGCTCAATGCCGGACAGCGCCAAGCCGTAGAATTAGCTGCCCTTACCCAAGACCAATTTGTTGCATGGCAGGGGGTAGCTGGTGCTGGAAAAACTTTTGCCCTCAAGGAATTAAAAGCGATCGCACTCGCTCAGGGCTATACAGTCAAAGCTTTTGCCCCTTCATCGATGGCGGCTAAGGTATTAAGTGAAGAGCTAGGCATACAAGGCGAGACTGTAGCCAGTTTATTGGTGTCTGAGCCAGCACCCCGACTTGAATTAAATCAAATTTGGATTGTGGATGAGGCAGGTTTACTTAGTGCCAAAGATGCTCATGCCCTATTAGAAAGAGCGACCCTTGAGGGAGCAAGACTATTACTAGTTGGCGATACCAAGCAATTATCGGCTGTCGAAGCTGGAAGCCCATTCAAATCCTTGCAACAAGCTGGCATCAAGACCGCGCACTTAAACCAATCAAATAGGCAGCGTAACCCGGATCTCAAGATAGCAGTAGACCTAATTGCAGACGGGAGAGTAGAAGCGGGATTTAAGCAACTAGAGACAATAGGCAGTATTCAAGAGGTATCACCCGATACTATAAGAGAAATAATTGCTGCTGACTATATAGGATTAGGGAAAGAGCAACGAGCGCGAACATTGGTACTGGCTGGCACAAATGTAGAGAAGTTGGCACTTACCCAGGCAATCCGAGGCAAGCTAAAAATTGAAGGAAGTTTAGGGGCAACTGCAAACATTACCCAGTTGCAAGCTTTAAACCTGACCAAAGTGCAGCTGCGCTATACCCATAACTTTGAACTAGGTAATGTCGTAATGCCAACGCGCAACTACAAACGCCGGGGTTTAGAAAAAGCTTTGCTGTATGAAGTCGTGGGCAAGAACATCGACCGATTAATTTTGAAAGCAGATGATGGAAAGCAGTTAGAAGTAGATGCCAATTTTGACAAAGCTGTTTACCAACGCGAGCAAATTGAGATTGCGGTTGGCGATCGCTTGCAATGGAAGAAAAATGACCGCCAATTACAAAGGCGAAATGGACAAGAGTTTATAGTCACGGCGATTGAGGGAGATTCCGCCCAAATTCAGTATTTAGATAGCAATCGAACTGAAACTATTAACCTAAAACAGGCGCAAAACCTGGACTATGCCCTTGTCAGCACAATCTATAGTAGCCAAGGTAAAACCACTGACCTAGCCTTGATTGCGGCAGATCACACCATTGGGCAAGAAAGTTTTTATGTAGCGATTAGTCGAGCTAGGCATAACGTCAAACTTTATACTAAAGACAAATCAGAATTGCTGGAACTGGCGCAAGAGTCTAAAGCCAAAGATAACGCCTTAGAATTGCTGATGAATTCCTTAAAAGCGGAACGAATTCAGGCGAAAACTGCCTCAGTCAGTCCAAGAGCTAATCAGCCGGTAGTAAAACTTGAAGTTGCAATAGCAGAGCCTGTACTGAAAGCTCAACCGTTAGTCACAGAACAAGTCTCCTTGCCAGTTAGTCAGTCAGTTAGTCAGCCAGCCCCATTAGTTACAACGAGTTTAGAAACTGTTGCCAAACCCACTCTCAAAGAGAAACGTAGAGATGATAGAAAGTCTCCTGCTTTTGAGAAACCAGTATTAAAGACTGCTGCTCCAACAGAAGCATTTTGGATACCTCAAAAGCAAGAAGAAGTACCTAATTTTATTGAAACAAAACACTGGCAAGAGTTTGAATCAAGTGTCATTCACCCAGAAATTGCAGCGCTAAACTTTGAAAGCCTTCAGTTCAACTATGCAGGTGGTGAGCATGAGGCTTGGGAAAGACTCATGGTTAGTGAAAAGCTGAATCGAACAAATACAGGACGGCTAACAGATGGTTTTATAAGGGCATATTCTCATCTTGATGCTGGCGGTTGGTGGTGTGATGCTGGAGTTGATGCGCGTTCATTTGCTGATTTGACACCAGGTGATAAACCTTTGAGCAAAAGATGGGGATGTTACAAGCCGAATACACCCAGACCAAAAAAAGATGAGGAGAACCAGGTAATTGAAGGGAAATTCATTAAATATGAGCATCCCCCAAAAGTTGAATTAAGTATCTTCTTGCTAGATGTCCCTGACGATATTGCCGAACGCATTTACTCCAAACATAAAGTTAACCCCACCCAGCAGGAGCGCAAATCGGGATTTTGGTACTGTGTATGGAAATATAATTTACCGTGTGCGATCGCAGAGGGAGCCAAAAAAGCGGCCAGCCTGTTGAGTCAGGGTCACGCTACCATTGGGCTACCTGGAATTTCAGCAGGATATCGCTCTCCAAAAGACGAGTTTGGCAAAAAAATCGGTAAGTCCTATCTTCATGAAGAGTTAGCCGTTTTCGCCACACAAGGGAGAGTTTTCAAGTTCTGCTTTGACTACGAAACCAAGCCCGAAACAAAACTCCATATCGAACGAGATATTTCCGTAACTGGAAGATTGTTACAAAAAGCTGGAGCAAGAGTAAAAGTCATCAACTTGCCAGGCCCAGACAAAGGTGTTGATGATTTCATCTTCGCAAATGGGCCACAAGCTTACGAGAAATTGAGTCATCTTGCTCCAACCTTTCGGGACTGGCAACAGCAGAATCAGCATTCAAAGACTGCGGCTTTTCCACCTTTGCGTAAGCCGATACCAGAACAACGTTCTATACAACTTGAGGGAACAGGCAATAGGGAACGGGTAACAGGGAATGACAAATTGGATCTCTTACCAACACACAGGGAAGAGGAAATAGAAAAAACTGTTGCCTGTTCCCCATTGCCTGTTCCCTATCTTTTACAAAATAAACCACAGGTACAAACCCATGACTTTAACCAACGACAACAACCTAACTCAGATACAGTTCCTAACCGAGAAGATAGAGCAATTGACCCAAAAAATCGAGCAGTTACAAACCAACAGCCAGCAATTGACCCAGAAAATCGAGTTCTTAGAAACGAGCCAAGCCGAGAACCTAATCGAAATGAGCGCGAGTCACTCGAACTTCTTGCAGCAGTTAGCCGAGACATTGAATGCCAAGAAGTCCTCGAACTTGGAGCCATTAGTGCAAGAATTAACCCAAGCTCTACAGATGGTCGGCTTCGAGGTCAACGAGCAACGAACTTCTCAAGAGAAATTAACCCAGAAGATTCAGCAATTATTGACGGCGCAACAAGTGATGTCAGTTTTAAACAAAATGGAAACGGAAACGCCGAACGACCAACTACCGAACAACTCCTAAACGCAATTACTGAGAATATTCAACAGTCAGTAGTTGATGATGCCTTGGTTGAAACGTTACCACAATTAACAGAACAACTGTACGGGTATCAGCAGCATCTAAGAGGTGCCAGAACCATATTAGATGACTTTGGAGCAGTGATTGCTTCAATTGAGCAACAAATTTCATCAAAAAGAACAGTGGATGCAATCTCTGACTTTATTGAACAGTCAGTAGTTGAGTCTACCCTAACAACTTTGTTGCCACAATTGCTAGAGCAACTCTCTCAAGGCAGTCAGCAATTAGCTCACAGAACAGCTATTGCTCAACAGTCAGAACTTTCAAGTTCACAAAAAACTGTTTGGGCAATTGCTGAAAATATTGAGCAGTCATTCGTTGAATCTACGCTAAGTATTGCTTTACCACTGTTAATAAAACAACTCTCTCCCTTGAGACAGCAGCAAAAACGAGTCAGAGGTAGATTTGACGATTTAGAAGCAGTAATTACTCAAATTGAGCAACGACTTTCATCACAAAGAGCTATAGACGCAATTACTCAAAATGTTGAATACTCGGCTGTCTCCTCTGCCCTCACTGTCACATTACCACTGTTAATAAAACAATTTTCTCCTTTGAGACAGCAGCTAAAAAAAGGTATTGCCACATTCGACAAAATATTTACAGCAATTGAGCCATTATCACAACGCCTTGATTTTCAACAAACTATCGATATAATTGCTGAGGATATTGAACAGCTGGCTGTAGAGTCTGCTTTAAGTGAAACGTTACCACAACTAATAGAGCAACTCTCTCAACATCACCAGCATATATCAGGAAGAGTAACTAAATTCGACGACCTGGAAACAGCAATTTCTCAATTTGAGCAGCACCTTTTAACAAAGAAAACTGTCTTATCATCTGTTGAAAACATAGAACAATCATTAGTTGAGTCTGCCCTAGCTGAAACTTTACCACGGCTAATAGAACAACTTTCTAAAACTTGCCAACAGCAAAAAGCTCTTCCACCCGCATTTGATAAAATATCTACAAGAATTGAGCATGAAATACAATATCTTTCTTCACAAAGGGCCGTAAACGCAATTGTTGAAGATATTGAATACTCGGCTGTTGAGTCTGCCCTTACTGGAACTTTACCACAATTAATAAAACAATTCTCTCAAACTTGCCAACAACTAAAGGGAACAATAACTAAGTTTGAAAACTTAGAAACAGCTATTACTCAAATTCAACAACGACTTGATTCGCAAAAAATTATAGATACAATTATTGGAAATATCGAATACTCGGTTGTTGAGTCTGCCCTCACCGAAACTTTACCGCAACTAATAAAACAATTCTCTCAATATCACCAGCAGCTAAAAGGAGAAAAAACCAGATTCGACGGCTTAGAAACAGCTATTACTCAAATTGAACAACGACTTGATTCACAAAAACCTATAGATGCAATTATTGAGAATATTGAATACTCGGCTGTTGAGTCTGCTCTCACTGAAACTTTACCACAATTAATAGAACACTTCTCTCAAACTTGCCAACAGCTAAAGGGAACAATAACTAAGCTTGAAAACTTAGAAACAGCTATTACTCAAATTCAACAACAACTTGATTCACAAAGAACTATCTTATCAATTGCTCAAAATATAGAACAGTCATTAGTTGAGTCCATCATTACTGAAACTTTACCACGACTAATAAAAAAACTCTCTCAATTCAGTCAGCAGCTAAAAGGAGGAAAAAACACATTCAACCAGTTTCAGCAACTACTGGA
This sequence comes from Nostoc sp. C110, assembly GCF_043099725.1. GTDB lineage: Bacteria > Cyanobacteriota > Cyanobacteriia > Cyanobacteriales > Nostocaceae > Nostoc > Nostoc muscorum_A. Next base: position 168,779 of record NZ_CP171142.1, read on the forward strand.
CAATGAATTAGTAGGGCATTTGACCCAAAAAACTCGAGCTTCAGAACACTTAGCTCTTAATGCTATTTCTGACTACGTTGCTCAAAAAACTGTTGCAAGTTCTGAGACTGGATTAGCGCTCTCAAAACTGAAAGAATTGTTAGGGGTGAGCGAATCTCAAACTTATACCGAATTTACTACTGCTTTACAAAAGATGCTTGACTTGACTAAAAAATGGGGACATCATCAAAATTATGAAGAAGGAAATGTTCAATTCCTCTCAATAGAAGTAGAAACTGAGCTATTAAAAGAGTCAGTTCAATTACACATTAAACAAATAATTCAGGGTTTAGATATTAAAAGATTGGCAGAAGTAGTTATGGAAGTAGGAAAATATGTCAAAGGTGAAAAGGTAACAGGAGCAAAGGTCAGCGAGTTATTTACGAGTGTTACAACTGATGCAAAAGTATTGACTTTTGAGGAGAAAATGAACATCGTTAGGCAACTGATTAGAGATGACAAACCATCGATTCTGAAGAGATTGAAAATAAACCCTCAACAATCAGATGATAACGGGGAGCATCTACAGTTTCGACGCTAACTTATCAGTTATCAATTATCAGGTATCAGATATTTCCATTAATTCATTCATTCATAGGTTAGTTGTTTACTGATAACTGTTCACTGTTTTTACTGGTATTGTTATTCCCACTATTTTAAACTGCTTACCTAAGACAAAATTTACTAGTTTCTGACCGCTCACTAAGATTATTTTGTCGGAGCGACGAATCAATTGTTTTGGCTCTTCAGTACTTAGTATGCTAAATTAATATACTAAAAAGCTGAAAACATTGCTACACAACAAAAGCAGGCATTATTTTTAACATTTTAGGTCATCTTTTGGACTTAAGCGTTCTAAACTTGATTTTAAAGTCTAGTTTTGATGTTTAACTAATAATTTGGCATAACAGGTACTGAAGAACCATTGTTTTGATAACTGTCCAGTTATGCCAGTATGCACGAAGAATCCACCATTAGCTCCTTCTCCTTCAATACAGCATACGAAATCTTTGATGTGTTTTGGGCTAATGTAATCAGCATAACGCTTAACCTGGATTACATAAAGCTTTCCCAAAATCAACACGCGACCATCTATCCCGCCGTCACCGGTGTACCGAAAGTTGCGTTGAATTTGCCACCCCTGTTCAAAGCAGCAAGTGAGTACCAATTCCTCAAAAACGTAAGGCGATATCCTGCGTAGCGTAGCGATTACTACTGGCAATTTGGCTAATTGAGTTCTGCTACGAAGCTCAAGTAATACTTGACTAGCGTACTCAATATTATTCAAGTGTTTTTTAAGCTTTTTAGGTAATCTAACCCTTGGTGTTCGCGCTGGGCTTGGTAGTAATTGCTTCTTAAAATTTTTAGCTAAGAAAGCCTTTTGGGTTGCTACTGAGCTTTGTCGTACAGGCTTGTTAAAGTTTTTAGCTAAGAAAGTCTTTTGCGTTGGTGCTGGGCTTTGTCGTACAAAATTTTGAGATGAAATGTCAGACGATTTTGTACTCTTAGGTAGTAATGGCGATTGCTTAAAACTTTGGGAACGATACTTTGACTTTGGCATTGAAGGTGGAAATAATACAAACAGCCAAGCTAGAAAAATTATTCCACCCAGTGCAAACAACAAACCAATGATTAGGATTAGTATCATTTTTACGCTCCCCTTTGATCATGGAACACCCGGATTTCTCACCACACCCCTCAAAGTCTGCGCTTATGCTCTTGAGCAGGTTCGCTAGTAGGAGAGTTCAATGTGCCAAGTTCAATCCCCTCTGCCCAATATTCCCTCAAGCTTGTGAGAAATGCGGGCTTACCTGTGGATATTTCTAAATTGTGATTCTTGTTGAGAATCCTGCTGAATTTGATGATGCATATCAACAACAGATTGAATTTTATCAAGTGCCTGTAACTGTTTCTCACTTACGTTAGGCGATAAAACTCCATCAGTGAGAACAGCCTCGCCGTTTTTGGCACGAACAATTACATTATCGCCAAGGCGTTCAAAATCAAAATTTGTACTTTTAAAACTCTTAGAACCATCAGGGTTATCTTTGCCCAAGATATTCAGCATTGCTTTGACACTCTGTTCAATTGCTTGACCTTTAACATCCTCAACAGCAGCCCGTAGTTCAGTTCGAGTATTGTCAATAGCTGACTTGACACCCATAAGGCTTTGATCAACCGTGTTTTTAACACTATCTACCTGTGTACGTATCTCTTGAGTTAAGTTACCAACTTGTTGATTGAGTTGATTTCTTACACTGTCAGTCTGATATTTAACTTCATCCTTGAAGCTAGTAATTTGTTCATTAATTTGAGATTTAAATGAAGTAATTTCCTTTCTGAGCTTCGTTACTTCGGGTGTCAGCACATCTTTAATCCGCTCAAAAACATTCTTGGCAGTTTGTTTTACCTTGTTCTCAACCGTACCCACCCAATTTTGAAGAACCGTATTTTGAACTTGTGGTAAAAACCGTTCATTTACCTGTGACAATGCTTTTTGGGTATTTTCAATCAACTGCTGCTGCTTCTCCAAGGATTTACTCATTTCGGCAACTTGAGCAGCTAGTTGTGATAAATATTCGGGTGAAAGCTGTTCTGATTTGATACTATCTACAAGTTTTTGTTGTTCGCTTAGTTTTTTCTGCAATACTTGCACTTGTTTTCCTAAAGCTTCTACACTATAGATTCGCTCATTACTTACAACTTTATTTTTCTGTGATGCCGGAGCTAAACCTAATTTGTCAGTCAGTACTTCTCCATTTTTAATATGGAATACTTTTTCATTACCAATTTTAATAGAAATTGCACCTTGAGAATTTTTCGGGTCAGACAGAGCTTTTTTTAAGTTCTCTACTATCGTTGGTGTTAATAAGTTTTTAGAGGGGGATTCTCCCAATGTTCCTTGATAAACTTTGCTAGAGCTAGAGTAAATATGAACATCCTTGCTGGAATCTAATCCTTTTTCTTTAGCCTTTGCATGGATGAGTTTGAGGAGAGATTCTAAAATTTCTAGATAATCTCGCTTAATCTCTTTAGCTTCACCATCATCAATCATTATTTTCACCTTTGAGAATTGACTGAATTAACACATCTGGATTAATCGCTACTTCTGGCAAAATTATGCCACCGAGTTTATTAAGAACCTGTCTCCCTTCAACTTCAATGTAAGCAAATTCTCCATCAATCATCACTGTTATCGATGATGTATTTTTTTCAGCATCAGCCGGGACATAATCTTTCAGAACACCATTTAATACAAAAATGTTGGCATCATCTGCATCGCCGCTATAGACTTCAAGGCACTCAGGAAAATAGTTAGCATCAAAAGGCAAGTTATCCCAACTATCAGCAGTGTTTAAAATCTCGCTTGGATATTTATCTGCTAGGGCTGCTATATCAGGAGGGAGTTTAGCAATTTGTTTTCTGTCATAATCAGAGAACGGGTAAAACTTACTTGGCGACATGAAATTTCTCCAGAGAACAGAGAACAGGGAACAGGGAACAGGGAACAGGGAACAGAATTTATTGTTGTAGCTTTTTAATAAGAGCAATAATCATCCGGCTCTCTTCTCGTAGTAAAAAGATAATTGATTCTATGTCAGTTTGGCTACATAATCCTACTCTCTGAGATAAAATAAGGGACTTGCGTAAAAATAAAGTACCAGTAAACCGAGTTTCGACTGCGCTCAACTCTCGATGGCTGAGGGTTGAGCGCAGTCGAAACCCGTCTAGTTGGGATACTATTAACCCGCAGATCCCTAATATGTGTTTCTAATTCGTTAAGTGAACCTTGGGCAATGTTAAGAAATCTTATATACTCAGCCGTTGATCTTCTTCCATAGCCTTCTGCTATGTTAGCTGGAATAGATGCCGCAGACCTTCTGATTTGTTGTACCATTCCATACAACTCATCTTTAGGAAATAGTTTGGTCAAAAAATAGCATTTCTCAGCTATATCTATCCCTTTTTGCCAAATCTTTAAGTCTTTAAAATCATTAATTTCTGACATATAAACCCTTCATTTATTACTATTTTTTTCTATTCCCTGTTCCCTGTTCCCTTTTTCTTGCCTAAATCAGACTCGCATATTCTGATAATTGCTCTTGATTTTCTATCAAAGGTAACAATTTTAAAGCCTCTGCTCGACGAATTTTCATTTCTTCATCTGCTGGAGTTAAGAGAGTAGACTTTTTAGATAAGAACTTTTGAAACTCGTACCAAGCTTTCACACTGTCAGCTTCAGATTGGATTTCATGCTGAGGAATCTTAATTGATTCCAAGATTGGCAAACTTATTTGACCACGAGAACCAAAACCTGGACTAATAATTACTGCTTTTCCCGATGGTAAGGTGTTAAATTGATTGACATCAAATAACTTGCGAGTACTGTTTTGATCAGAATTAGAAATACTTGCACCACCCTTGCCTCCTGATGAACGAGAACGTTGCTTGTATTTAATTTCCTCTTCACCTAAAAACTTACTAAATCGTTCGGCGGCGACATCATCTTGGGGATTAAAGAATGCTTTGGTCGCACAACCACCAAATATTGCATTAGTTGTGTTTTCACCATAGGATTCAATCAGCATTGATAAGTTTTGCAAGCCCAGCAGAGAGATTAAGCCATCTTCCCGATTCTGATTCAGCCAATCAACCAGTGCTGGTAAATAAAGAGTAGGCAATTCGTCAATCCCTAATACCAAAGGACAAGTACGTTTGTTAGCTACATTCCGGCTCACTAATAGATGCAGAATTGAGACTAGCAAGGGTGCAATCACATCACGCTTCTCTTTGTTCATTCCGAAAATCACCATCTGCCGCCCCTTCAAATCCAGTGGAATATTGGTTTTTCCACAGAAGGCAGCCAAGGCCGAGGGAACCATGAAGCGGCTGAACAATCCGCTAGCTGTACCCACAATACTAGCTGCTGTTTCTGGCGACCCTGCAACAGATACAAACTGTGCGAAAGCCTCTCTAACCATGAAGTTTAGTTCGGCGGCTTGCTCAATGCGCTTAACTAACTTTGGCAACCCCAGGATTGCTTGGCACATCATAATATCTGGATACTCTGTGCCCTTTGCCAGCATAAAGACGGCTTGGACTAACTGATCTCCAGCATTGGTGAAAAAGCTATTTCCAGAATCTTTATCACCCAATTGAAAGTTGCGATTGAGTGTGATTGCAAGCTGCCGCGCCATCTCTGAGTCTTCATTGCTACAAAGAAAGTCTATAGGGTTGGCAACTGCTGATTCTGCAAAGCCTGGGGCAAGTACGGTAACTTGATAACCGCGAGAGAGCGCATACCCTGCCAGTATTGGCGCTTGCCCCTTGGCAACTGCTGTGGCTGATTCTTGCTGTGCGTACTTGAAATCATAAAGGACGATGGGTAGCCCCTGATCTACTGCGGAGCGGATCAGGGGATTAATCATTGAAAATGACTTTCCACTCCCCGGCCCACCACAAACTAGGATGCCTCGCTGTGCTTCTGGGAAGTAAAGGGTTTTTGAATCTTCAGGGATACTCGTTTTCCTAATTCCATCGATAATCTGACTCTTTATATTCTTGGGAGTGCCAACATATAAAGATACTCGGTTATGCAAGCGGCTTGTAATTTGCTTAATCGCCAGTTGACGAGCGGCTTTTTTCTCCACCGCGCCGCCCCACCTCGCGGTCGCTAGCTTGGCAATACCTCCCCTACTATCGATGATTTTGGCGATTACAATCACCGCACCACAGACGAGTACCCCTAAACCTGCGGGGGAAAACAGAGCCGATTCAATACCTGGGGGAATAAATTGATTTGGCTTAACCTCTGTCTTAGGAGTCACTGTCATTTCCAATTCACTTTTTCCCATTGCGAATTGCGTACAGCCCTTTGGGCATGAAAACAGCGAAGCGGGGCGTAGCCCATTGCAAATTGCGAATTGTTCGGTCATCGTCCCGTCCCCACGATAACCAAATCATTCTCCCTCACGGGCAACCAGGGAACTGGCCCAATGAAGTAAGGGGTGCAAGTTTTTTGCTGAAATGGCGGACGAGCGCAAATCCTAAAGAAAAGACCAAAGTCTGCGGTTCCTTTCGCTTCATTAACTCCAGTTAGCGCCACTTTGAATCCACTACCATACACTAGCCGCCCCGTCGGTTCCTTGCCCCCATTCACAGAGGCTAGAATTCCATAACCACCCAATACTTGTTGGGATGAGCCTGATGCCCAACGCTTACCATACAAGCTGCCCTGACTGCCAGCAAAATCCCCCATCTCTAAGTATGAGCATTCAATGCCTGGAGGACAGGCGACTGTTAAAGTGCGGTCGCCTCTGACAACGCTGCCAGAAACAAAGTAATCATTCCCAGCCCTTCTGTCGCCCTTTTCTGCCGTACCAAGTACAACAGATGCGATACCCACAACACCAATGCCAGAGCTAATAGGCTGAGGCATTTTATCAAAGGGAACTTGACTTAATTTAGGAATTTGATTGACTAATGCTTGCTGCCATGATTTAAACTTTCCTAATTGAGTTTTGTCCAACCCAGGAATTGAATCAAGCGAATATTTGCTTAGGTCAATCTTATCTAGTGTCAGGTTTGCGGCTTGAGGATTTGAGGCTATGGCTTGAGAAATACTGCTGCTACCCAGTCCAGAACCATTCCTAGAAAATAGATCGGCTAATGGGGGAACTTCTGATAGGCTCAAATTGCTTAATTCAGGCATTGCTTTAACTAATGTTTTTGGCGTTTGCCATTGCATTAATCCAAAGTCTTTGAGGGTGGGTTTGGTGGTTGTGCCTGTAGTGGGCAAAGCCACCGTGTCAATGGACTTTAAGCTCAAGGCAGACATCTTAAAGGCATCATCTGCATCCCCCAACATCACAACAGAGTCTACTTTTTGCCCTGCTGTCCACGAGCGCGAGGGATCGTAGCCAAAAACTGAAATCAGGTTTTTAGGGATTGTTAAAAATCCTGGCTGTTGAACGGGTGGCAAAGTATCCCATGTGATTTTCGACCAGTCGGGGGCAGCCGTCTTGTACAAACCTTGTGAATAATCGATTGTTGGTGTCTGTGCGACTGAGGCGGAAAGCGGAACTAGAGAAGCTATTGCAGCCAGTAGAAAAGGCTTAAGTTTCATGATTTTTGTTAAAGTAATCGGGACATTGTTCTTGATTGGAGCCGCGTGGATGTACCGTGCATATTAGGATTTCTTGGTCGTATTGTCGCCCATGAAAATAGGCACAACTTTCGCATCCACTTTTGTCTTGCTGTAGCTCTACATTTCCTGTTGGTGCTAACAGCTTTTTGGATTTTCTGTACTGGTTTATTTGCAATACAGTTAAGGTTGCAAAGGGCATGGGTAACAGCCATTTTAAGTAGGTTGTTGCAGGACTAAGCTAAGTCTTATCCACAGCCAAAAGAGTAGTCAAAAGCAGCAAATAGCCGATTGGTGGAAACATCCATAACTCACCTTCGCACCTACACGAATCCAGAAAATCGCCTAATTCTTGGCGAATAGATTTAGAAAAATTGTTCACAACCGCCCCCATTCAAGTAATTGATCAAAAGTAGTTTTATCGACCTGAGAAAGCGAAATTGCCTCATCTCTAGTCTTGCCACGCCGTAATAGTTTGATAGCATCTTGCACCTTGTTCCAGGTGGTAGATCCGGGTCGAACCTGACCTTTGCGCCCAGCTTCTGCTAGCCCAAAAGCGAGAGCATTAGCATCGTTCCTCTGAATCGCACCATTTAGCGTAGTCCCAGGATTGGGGCGTAAGACGGCAACAGGCTGAGGCAGAGGGAGTTTTATTGTTTGTGGTGGCGGCGAGGGCTGCGGGAAGTCTGATGGCGCTGATTGCGGCTTTTGAACTGTTAGCGGTTGCGGCGTTCGCGGATGGGTAATTGGCAATGGGCGATCTGAGTCAGATTTAATCACTAAGCTTGTATAGGTTGGGTTGCCAGTAGCGGGGACAATCTTAAATTGATATTGTTTTTCATTGGTAAGCACTGTAATTTGAGTGCTTCCATTGCTGCTAGAGGTAACAGGAAAGTTGATCGGGTCAATCTGGCGAAGAAAGATTACAGTCGCTTTACCTCCCGCGCAGTCAGAATCACCGCCTGATGACTGGCATAAGCCACCGTTTGAGGTAAAAGCGAAGCGACTTGGATCACCAATCCAAACTTGCTTGATAGTCTCTCCCGTAGACATCAAATTAATAGTTAATCCGTAGCCCTTCCACACCTTTAATTCGATAGCGTTGGAGTTTGCATCATTCTCATAAACCGTTCGGATGGGCATTGCCGACACGCTTGAGGCAGTTGCTATTAAGAGGGTTGTAACAATAGCGAGTTTATTTAACATTTTTTCTAGTTACCCTAACGTTATCGTGACTAGAGCGATATTGTTTGATTAACGAATATTTGCACTGGCTTACCAACATCGATCACAAATACTTCTTCTCTACCGCTTAACTGTTGAGAACGGGCGACATTTGAGCTTTTGATATTGTCGAGAACGCTATTAAATGCACCCTCTCCAAAAGCGGCAGATAAATCTTTTTGCTCGTTGGTAGTGGAGCTAGTAGAGAAGCCATTAGAGTTGCTGCTGATTTGAGTTGTGGGGCGGTTTTGTACTTCGGCCGCCTTGGCAACTCCCGCAACAATCGCTCCTATAAAATCGTTACCCAGGTTGCTACCTTTACGGGACTGCGCTTTTAGAAAACCACCATCAGAAGCCATAATCAGAACAGCGTTTGGTGGGAGTTGCTTTTCTTGCGTATCACCATTGGAATTGACCAATACTGAAACACCGCGCAGCTTGGCAAAGCCCGAACCATTCGACTCTGCTAGTTGAACAACCAGATAAGCACCCACTCTTAGCACATCCCTACCATCTGAGGCTTTTAAGGGTTTTGTTAGTTTCACCAAGTAATTCTGGTTGCCAGCGTCACCAGTACCCCAAGCGATCGGCGTTTCTAGCCTACCCTCTGCGGTGCTGCCAACGAGTACGCGAAGAGCGTTGTAATTAATGCTAGTGTTCTGTCCAACTTGTGTAGCTCCTCCCGTACCTCCTTCAATTCCATTAGTCTTGATGGGTTTCTCGTCAAGTGACTCATCGCCTGAACTCCTGAAACTGCCAGCGTTTGCAGCGAGAAGCCATTGCTGAGTGGGGTCTTGGGTGGGGGCGTTGCTTGCAGCCGTTGGGAACGCCAAAGGAGATTGTCTACTCGGCTGGGTAATTTTGGGCTGGGGCTGGGGAATAGATACTCTAGCCTGGGGGAAAGTGAAGGGCGCTGTCGGCTGACTGGCGACTGGGTAAGAACGTTGTCGGCGCTGCACTGGTTGCATCGGAGGGGTAACGGGTGCGATTGGGGCTGGGGCTAAGGTTGCGCTAGGGGTAGGCGTTGGGCTAGGCAAGCGATCGCGAATCTTCTTTAACTCGTAATTTTGGCTAGTCAGAGCAAGCGCTGTTTTATCCTTGCCCGTCTCATTTTCCGGCTCTGCTAGGGGCGTTTGCTCTTCTGTAGGCGGTTGCACAATGTCCTTAGAAAACTTCAGCATATTCATTGAGTTGCCTAGCATTGCCCCAATGAGCGCCACGAAGATAAAACAAATTAGGGCAATAACGCCCATTTTTAAGAGTGGAGATTGCGAGACTGTTCGAGCAGTAACAATTTCTTCTGGGGCGGGATTCTGTTCTGCTTGAATTGAATCATTAGCGTGAGAAGTTTTAGCACCGTTCATCGCGGCAAAATCTTGCTCTTCTATCTCAATAGTTGCCTCTGGCAAAGCTGATTGGGTGTTCTTTTTCATAAATCTAAATCTTGGATTTTGTAAATTTCCAGCCCCGCTTTACGAACCCTTGAGGCAGTTTCTTGAACATCGGACGCAAATCTAGGCAGGGCAGCCGTATCAATTGCCCGGACAAATACAGTTTTGTTAAAAGCGATGGGCTTGCCGACTAAATTACTACCTTGAAAAACAACAATCTCTGCAACCATATCTACTTTCCATTGCCCATCCTTAATCCGAGTTGGCTGACTGATTAGGCTGACTTTTAGGATTGATTGCGTAGACCCATTAAAGACATCGGGCGGCGTAAGATTACTTATCTCCTCAAGGAATGGTGCGCGAAAATCTTCTGATAGAGCAAAGCCCCAAGCCCATGTGCTAGTAGTAATCTTGGCTTTTGATGTTGCTACCCCAGCATCTAATTTTAATTGTTTAGTGGGGTCTGGATTGTAATCATCAGTTGACTTTGGTAGAGCATTCCAACTCAAAAGACCTGTCATTGTCTGCCCGACAAAACGTGTAATAGCTTGGGGTGAGCGATCCTCACTGCCTATAGGAATAACTCTGATAGATTCGCCGTCATGTAACTCCACAAGGGTGGAAGCTTTCGTTTTAGAAATTGTTGCTATCCGAGCAAAATTGACAATTTCTATGAATAATAAAAGCGTTAATAAAACAGCATTGACTATTAAGAAAATTGGGGTAAAATTTAGCTCTTTTCTCTCTAATAATTTCATCTCCTTAACCCCACCGAAAATTTAACCCCACTAGTGAAAGCTGAAAATACAGCCATTCCGCCACCAGTGCCTATGGCTACTGCAAGCAATGGCGAGAAAATGGCTTGTAAAAGTTGCAATAATAAAGGATTGCTAGAAGGCTTGGAGACTATCGCGCTGGCAATAATGCCTACTGTTATCGAGTACGAAATGAGAACCAATGTTAGTCCTAGCCAGCCAGACAACCAAGCATAGATAGGCTTGCTTTGGAAAGGCAGTAAAGATAGAACTAGGAAGACAGGGGCGACGAATGCAATCATTAAGAAGGACAGTTGGACGATATATTGAAAAGCTGCTGATAGCCCACTGAGAATTACATAAACAAAGCCTTGGATTGCACTATTGATTAGTTCACCGCTAAGGTCTAATGGATTCCAGCTTCCGCCCCCAAAACCCGCGCCAGTCTTTTTTCTAGCCTCTTGCGCGTCTTCTCGCGTCTTCTCTATGGCAGTTTTGATGCAAGCTTGCTTACGGCTTAATTCTTCACCTTCCTTCTTTTCGTTGTTGAGCTTTTCGCACTTAGCTAAGGCTATCTGCGCGGCTAAAACAAAGCTTTGGTCAGCGTTTACATTCCGTATGGCATCTCTCAAATTGACCCCATTTCTGGTAATATTTAAAATGCTCCTGTTTAGTCCGGTCGATACGTTTTTTAATGCGACTGTTGTATTGGCGAGAAGGAACCCATTATTACTAAGCATTACAATTACTAGCAACGGTAAAACCATCTCAGAGATAAAATCATAACCAAACCCTTCTTCTGCAAACTTCCTGTACCAGCCGAACGAGGCAAAGCCAATCATCACAACAGCAGCGAGGGTAGAAACGGCGACAACAGCTGTATAAATTGGGCTTGTTCCAGATGCTAATTCCAGCCAATCATTCTCAAACGATTTATAGATTAGGTCTGCGCCTTCGATAGCGCCTTCGACTATTTCGCCTGAGTTCGTAGTCCCCGTATTTTCCCCGGCTTGCTGCCCTGTAGTTTGAGCAAAAAGAATAGTTAAGAGCGCTATCATCTCAGTTACCGTAACATTATGTTGACTTGATTATTGATTCTTCCAGAAAGAATCAGTGACGGCGGCAGATTGGATGATTTGCCGAGTAGCGGCGTTAGATTCCTGATCCTTCACCGCAGCTTGCTCATCCATGCGGCTAGAAATATCAGCAAGGTTGATATTGGCAGCAGCTAAAGAACGGGATTGTTTTTGCGCTTCTGAGTGAATTGATTTAGCAATTACAACGCTTTGCAAGTTTTGAATTGCGACCTTTTTAAGGATGTCTTGGGTGATAACATCCTGTTGGGCGGCAGCAGCATTTTCGCTTGATTGAGCAGTGGCATCATTAGTTATTGCTGCCTCCTGCGATTGCACTCTTTGACCTTCAGCGCCAAGTACTGATTCTGATTGTCCGCGTGTATATTGCTGGTTCCATTCCTTGATGGCATTGTCTGCTTGAATACGAGGGTCTAATATCAGTAAATCTCCTTCTTGCTTCTGAATCACTTTCTCAATATTCTTACCAGCTTTTAGGGGATCGGGAATTCCTAAATCTCCAACACTAGATTCAATTGCCTGGGTTAATTCAGCTTCAAGTTTACCTAACGACTTAGTAAATTCTTTCTGATAATTACTAACGTAAGTCTGCAAACTGCTATAGATTTGTTGAAATTGAGTCAAAAAAGATTGGTTTTGACTAGCTTGAGCGTTTGCCCTGAGGCTAGAAAAGGATATCAAAACCACTATGCCTGAGATTGCGATCGATCGCTTGAAACCTTTCATACAAATCAGCCATTTCTATTACAAAGGGTTCTTTGGTACAGGGAGAAGAAACAAGAGCTTGTTTTTTTTGTAAATCAAAGGAAAGAACTGAAACCATTAATGTTTTTGGTGATTCTTCTTTGTTTAACAGGCTAGTAAAAAAAGTATCTTCAAAAGGCAAAGCATTAGGAGGAAGGGTAGAAGCAGGGGAGCGAAGAAGCAAAACGTAATCTCCGATGTCGGCTGGATTAGAGTCGATGCCGGGTTGCTTTAATCCTCGTATGCGATTATTTTGATACTTCAATGCTCTTAGACTAGGACTGCCCTTGACGGCATCTTCGCCCAATTCTATATACACGCCACAGTCGTTCTTCGCTTCGCTAATAAGTTTTTCGTATTGAGCTTGTTTATATTGCCATATTTGAAAACCTCCTATTGACACGACACCTACTAGAATTGCCAGCAGCAACTTATTTTGAATGACTGACGATAGAACCTTCATAATGGTTTACCCTGCTTAACGCACTCGACATAATATTTAAAAAATTCTGCCACCCAGGTGAACTTGTCGCTGTGAATTTTCTTGAATTTATCTCGCGTGGCTTGTTCTTCTCTGCTATTGGCAACCAATGCCAGCAGGGGATATGAGGGATAATAGCGACAGCGCACATACTTGTTGTTGTAGTCGAGCAACCACAACGTATATAGCTGCTGAATATTAGGGACAAAGCTTTCGTTTTTATCGATAATTTCTCTAGGGATGCCCAGCAACTCAGAGAAACTATTAGCCGCGCCTGGGACAATACGCCCAATCAACCGCAATGGCATATTTTGTAATATTTGTTCTCCCGCCTCCGATTTAGCAATAGAAATGACATCCTGTGCCGCCAGAAACACCCGACAGCCTTGCTTTCGAGCCGTAGCGCATTTACGACCTGCAAGCCGTGATAATGCAGAAAATCCTAGCAATACGCTAGCCTCATCCATGAAAAATACACTATTGGGCGAGGAGAGGGATTGACGGGACGCGGCGATATATGCACTCATCCCGAACACTTCTGCATCTTTTCCTGATTGCAGATTAGTCAGAGCAAAGGTAATCAACTGGCTATCTGCTTGGAAGGTTGAAGGCTTGCAGATAGCGCTACCAATGCTACTAGCCTGCCAGTACTGTAACCGCAAGCGGATGTAATTTAACGCTTTTTCTACATTGTCGTCCTGATAGCCTAAATAAATGTACGCAAGCGAGAAGAATTTCTCCATATCTGCCAATGTCGGGGTATCCGCCCACTCTGGGGTGTTTATCCCTGCTTTTCGCGCTAATTCAAATCGCTCCTTGATGTCGGCATCTTCGTAAAAGGCTTTTGTACCTAAAGGGATTACAGATTCTATAGTTTGTGATAACAACCCATCAAACTTTTGCGTTCCTAAAACTAATTGAAGTACGATTAAATTAATATCATTTCGATGGGCTTTTGTCCTTTCCTCCCACTGCGACTCAGGAATCTTTGATAGGTCTAGCGGTTGTACAAGATTGTTTGATTCCTTTGAGATATCAAAGTAAAATCCATTAAAGTAGGGCGTGAAGTCTCCAAAAGTTCCTGAACCATCATCATTTGGCAGGTCAATCATTAATACTGACATTCCCAACGCCAAGCATTGATAAATAATAGAGGCAATTATTACCGATTTCCCACTCCCGGTAGTGCCGATTACCATCATGTTTTTCGGCTTTGACAAATCGATATAGACTGACGATTGACCCTCATCAGCTACTAATTCAAAGCCTTGTTTATCACCGTGCGCTGTTTGCACGGCTGGCGTTAAACCAATCACCTCACTAGCAAAAAATGTAGCGCGTCTGTTGAAAGGAAAAGTCAGCTGTGGTCGCTGCCTTAACAGCAAAGTATCAAGCCAGATTGACCATGTATATTGCATTTCTCTAATCAACTCAGCAGGTTGATTGATGTAACCGGAAATCAACCGACAAGCGTCGTCGATTTCTTCTGGAGAGTTGCGATAAACAAGGATTATGACAGCTACATTTTCCGGCACATCGCCTGTATAAAGTTGTTTTTGAGCATCAATAGAACGCTCTGTGTTAATCTGCGCTCCTACATCAATGGTCTTTTTACTGGCACTAACCTCGGCATTTCTTGAACGTCTCGTAATCAATTGTTGGGTAAGCCTAACCATTTTCTGATCGGCTGGGCTAATCTCTGTAATTATTTCGACATCATAAATAACCTCGCGTGAGAATACGTCCCATAAAAAGCGTACTTGCTGATAGGTTGAAGCAAATACCTCTGGTTTTTGAGCAAGCGTCATTACGCCGATATACTTCTTTTTGTCAGTACTTTGATGGGGCAAACATACCCAGCGCCTGTCCGCGTAGGGTATACCGTTATTTAAAAGTACTGAGGTTGCGTGTAGCTGGTCGTTGTATCTCTCTGGTTTAGGCGCGGCTTCGTTAAATTCCTCTTTTAATTCGCTAGTGTCATAAACTAAGGCATGAGGCACTTTTGTCGGCTTTGCACCCATTCTAGAAACTAAATCACTCCACAATTGCTTGTCTGATTTTGGCGAGGGGAACAAGCCCATCTCAGATAGTATTTGTTGATGACGCAAAGAGACAATTATCGCTTTTTCAAGAACTTGAATTAAGTTTTGAAGAGTGAGTTCGGTCGCTCCTGTTGGGGTGAATTTGCGCTGTAAAAAGTTTGCCAGCTTAACTATCGCTCTATCTACCGCGTCACCACCTTCGGTTCCTCCTGGGCGGACAGTGAAAGTCGTGTAAATACTGAGCTTGATATCCTTACGCTGATGGTTACGTGTGAGTTCCTGCATTCGGGCAACTTGCCCCCAATCAAGAAACTCACTCTCAGGAGATACAGGGCTAGCTAGCCTCTGGCGATAGCTTTCAATCACTTTGTCTTCATCGCAAAACGAAGACCAACGAAAGGTGAATTTCTCACCCTCGGAGAACTCCTTACAGCCGTTCTCAAAAGCCTTGGCAATTCCCTCTAGTCTCTCTGATGAATTAAACAGTGGGTGAAAGCCAGTACATTCATATCCGAATACTAATTGCAGGGTGTTGTTAGTATCGCTTACTTGTTTTTTGCTCAACAAGTAAGCTCCAATTTGATAGTTCCCCTTTTTGAGTTTTACTAAAGTTGCTAAGTCTAAAAAGTCTTCAAAGGGTACTATTTTTTGATTACGAATGCTGCTTTTTACCATAGTTTAGGCATCCCCTTTGAACCCGCCCTTTTTTTGTTTTGGGGCGAAGAATATCTGACATAGCCACGAGTGAAAACTGGAACGCTTGGGAACACTCTTGACCAGAACAAGTAAGGACGCTTCCCAGATAAAACTATCACCGTAGCACTCAACCAAACCCCAGCCAGCAGTCCCCAAACTATTCCCGCCCCAAACATAATCGCTATGATGAAGCCCACGCCAAACATAAACAAGGCGACTGCAAACTGAAAGCCAGTAAAAATACCGATTGTTGCATTTTGACCAAGTGACTGATTCACCCGTTTCATGGGCGATTTATTGTACTCGCTCATCACTAACAAGCGGCTGTAACACCGTTAAATAAGATACTTTGAGCAATCCAAAGCACCAGGATTATGAAAAACACGCCTACGGGTTGTTGAACCATCTGCGTTACTTCCTGCCCTTCACCAATGCCGTTGGCAACCTTGAGTCCAGAAGCCACAAAGTATACAAACAAAAGCACTGTGATGGTTGCATTTATAACTGCCGGAAGTGCTTTAATGGCCGTAGTTGCCGCTGCCGCACCACCCCCACCAATACCTCCAGCGCCGCCGAACATACAAGTCATTGCTGTCTGAGCCGAATCGAATAAGCCCCACCCATAAGAGGGCATCGACTGCATGACAATGATTGTCGCCGTACCGGCAGCGTTTATGTGATGCTGATACTTGCGCCCAATCGCCGCAAGCGCCTTAGCAAGAACTTGAGATTGTGTTCTTCCTACAGAATTATTAGATGCCAAGTGAATTTCTCCTTATAAACATAAAAATTACTTTTTCGAGCCTCTTTGAAGAAATTCATTCTCTATGTCAGCTAAAGTATGCTCTCTAGCTAGTGAGCGAATTTCTTGAAGGGGAGCAATATGATACTTGTATAGCTTGCTCATGCCATTCAGACCACCTGTTTTTTTGTTGGTGAATTTCTTGAACTCTGGCAAGTATTTCCGAGCGATATTCAAATATGCTTGTAGTTGTCTTGCAGAAACCTTTGGCTTTAACATCGCCGCAACTTCTGGTCTTGTTAGTTCTTCATTTTGCCAAGTATTCCCCCCTATCCCCATGATTCTGAGAACTTCTTGCAACTTCTGACTATACATAAAATACCCCGCCTTTTTCGTGGCGGGGGAGTGTCATTTTAAAAAATATTAGCGGTCATAAAAAACTGGTTAAAGATAAGAATTGAGCGCTTTTCCTTCCCGTTCCCACTTTTCATCTAAAAGACGACAAGCTACGCGAACAACATTCTGAGGATTCCGTTTATGTTCTCCTGGCATATTCCAGTTTCGGGTAGTGTATTCACTTTCGTACCCCAAAACCAGGGCAAGCTCCCGATAACTTAATTTCCACTTTTTCTTAAACTCTATTGGGTGCATAGTATTTATTTGATACTTGCATAAGGAACTTATTTAATATTTATAACATAATTAGTTAGTCAATTCTTTATAATTTCCTTTGGAGAGATATATCAAGTTTTATATTTGCTTATCTTAATATTTTTATAAAAAATCTTAGCTGTTATAGGGTTTATCCAATTTATCTATAATATAAATATTCTTTTTTAAGCAATTATTTTTATGTCCAACACAGATGCTAATTTTCAGCAGCTATTTCAGCTTACAAGTCAAGTTAATAAAGATAACGAAAATTCCACGCTATTAGTCAATCGCCTAACTCCTACTGATAACCAAATCAAAGACTGGCTACAATCACCACAAATCAAACAGTGGCTTACAAAACTACTAATGGGCATACCGAATAATCTCAAAATAGAAGCGATAAATACCATCATCAAAAATGTTATACAAAACCCAGACAAAGACTGTCGAGTACAATTCGGTAGTTCAACTATTGGAGTTGATGTTTTGCGGTGGCAAATCTGGGCATCCTATAAATTACCTTACGCCAGTGGAATCAAAACTCCTGATTGCCCCTACACTTTGAAAAAACATTTGGATACTCCCGACTAACTTCCTAGATGACATAATTACGTATTTTCGTTAATTTCCCACACAATCCCCTTGGTTGAGCGGCATCGCAATTTGCCGACCAATGGTCGGCAAAAACTTAATTATGATTCTCAAAAACTAATTCTTTATATGAGCCAAGATCGAGAGTGTTAAAAGGAGCGGGAATTTGCAGACCACCATCCCAAACGATATCTGTGCCTTCCCTTATGCCCTCTGTATAACTGTATCTTTGTAATCTAAAACACTTTAATTTACGCAATTTTAATTACTGTAGGCACCGCTATACAGTAAAACTTTCTGCATTATACTCATCTAGGTAAATAGGCTAAATGAACCTACAATAAACTTATTTTTTACCTAGATAAGTATCATGATACAGCACAGGAATTTCATTCCATGTTAAACTTCTATTTTTAACTGTGTAATTTACGACATCATAAACTAACTCGCAATCACCTAAAGTTCCTTCGCCCATCAGGGAGCATCTTGGCGTTCGTAAATAGAATTCGATAAAGTAAAATGGCACATCAAGTTGGGATAATCTCTTTTAGTCGTAAATATTTTTACCCCTGACCAAGATGCCAGCGCCTTTAAAAGTTGACCTGTCACCAATAGAAGATCAAGCTCTACTAGCACTCACTCAAGCAAAAGGTATACCACCAAGAACTCAAAGTCGTGCCACTGTACTACGCTTATCAGCCGCTGGATGGACAGTGCTAAAGATCGCACAATACTTAAAATGGCATCCACAGACTGTACGCGACACAATTCATCGCTGGTACTGGGGCAAACTCGATAGTTTGTGGGATTGTTCGCGTCCGGGTCGCCGTCGCCGATGGCATAATCCAAATATCAAGTCTCTGCTTCAATTCAAAATATCTTTATTTAGCTATCAACTTATTTTTATTTTATTTTCTTACATCTATTTAATGCTATTTCTCCACAGTCATGGCGTTTCTACTACTTATGCAGTCAAAGTTTACAGGCAGTACAAGGATGAAGCACTCGCTACTCTCACCAGCAATCCCTACCAGTTAGCTGCTGACATCTACGGTATTGGTTTTCTGAGAACTGATAAAATTGCCTTTTATTTAGGAGTTGCGCCTGATAGTCAGTTCCGTTACCGTGCTGGTTTAATTCATGTTTTGAACGAAGCTGCTGCCGATGGGCATTGTTATTTACCCCAGCCAAAACTCATTGAGAATGTTATCAAACTGCTGACTACAGCAGATCACACACCTGAAGAAGATGCCATCGCTGATATTATCAAAGACATGGCACTCAAGGATGACTTAATCCGCGAGAAAAGCTCAGACCAAACGCTACTATGTTATCTACCAACGTACTTTCACACCGAACAGAACCTTGCTCAATTAATACAATCTAGATTTTGCCAACCAGTTGCACAAGATATGCCTCGTGTTCGCGCCTGGATTGAGCGCTTCACCAAGAGTCATAAAATCAAACTTTCACCACAGCAACGGCTAGCGGTAGAAATGGCTGCATATTCAAAGGTAATGATTCTTACTGGTGGCCCCGGTTGCGGTAAAACTTTCACCATCCAGACCATAGTCTCTCTGTGGAAAGCAATGGGCAAATCTATCGCCTTAGCTGCGCCAACTGGACGCGCTGCTCAACGCCTGAGTGAAATCACACAACTCGAAGCCAAGACGATACACTGCTTGTTGGAATTTGACCCAAAGACAATGGGCTTCTTACGCGATAATCAAAACCCTTTACCCCATACCGCAATTGTCGCGCTAGAAGCTAGTATGCTTGATTTGTTTCTGGCATCTTCTTTGGTAAAGGCGATACAATACGGTTCCCAACTACTGCTAGTGGGTGACATTGACCAGTTACCCTCTGTCGGTCCTGGTCAAGTCCTTGCTGACTTGATTAATTCTGGTCACGTTCCGGTGGTGCGGTTGACCAAGGTATTTAGGCAAGCCCAACAGAGCGCAATTATCACCGTTGCTCACCAAATTAACCGAAGCCAGTTTCCCACTATTGAACCGATTTCCGATAATCCCGTGTCTGAGTGTCTGTGGCACGGCGGCGGTCATCACCCCAAACATGGTCTTAAAGCAATATCCGAAATCATTACAGACTTGATTCCCCGCCTGGGTTACAATCGAGCTACTGATGTGCAAGTGCTTTGCCCCACCTCGCGCGGTTTGCTTGGGACTCGTAACCTCAATACCGTATTGCAGCAGTTGATTAATCCGCCCAGTCCCGACAAAGTAGAGATTACCAAGGGCGGGAATTTATTACGAGAAGGCGATCGGATCATTCAACTGACTAATGATTATAATCACGAAATTTTTAATGGCGACTTCGGAATTATCAAGGTCATTGATCTTGAAGAGATGGAAGTTACTGTACAGTATGGTAAGCATACTGTCGTTAGAACCAGAGCAGACTTAAATCAAATTGCCCTCGCCTGGAGCTTCACCATTCATCAAAGCCAGGTTTCAGAATATCCGGTAGTAATTCTGCCAATTTATACGCAGCCTTATATGATGTTGTCTCGTAAACAGTTGTACACAGCATTAACTTGTGCCAAGCAGTTAGCGATTGTCGTTGGTTCCAAGAAAGCGATATCCAAGGCTTTGCGTTCTAGTGACGGCCAACTGCGATATACGCGATTACAGCAGCGGTTGGAAAGCGCTTTTTTGCACCCGACGATTGCAATTTAGAAATGTTCAACTTAACAATTTCACCCGCCTTGCGGTTGTTGCTCTCAATCAAGAGGGAGAAATCTGGTAGCTAGTAGTTCGCTTTCGTGACGAAAGCGGGGTAAAGGGGAAGGGGAAATGGGTAAAGGGTTTAAATCCCTTACCCTTTCCCCAGTCCTCATTTAACATTTTCTAGCGTGGCAAAACTAGCTAGAGCAAAAGCTTAAACGTAGTAAATTCGTTATTATTGAAAAATTTGGTTTACCTATTTACGCCTATTTCAATCATTAAAAATCTACTCTAGCAAGTTTTACCACTCGAGAACATTTTTGGGTTGGCAGACTACTAGCTGTGCTTTCGCCCCGTGTCTGGTAAGCGACGGCGGGGCATTTCATTACTGGTAAGTGCCTTGGCAATTCTTGAGAAACTACTTCTCTAGCTCCCGTTTGCGGTTCTAGAAAAAAAGTGTCTTAAACACAAAACAATCAAACCATTCTCAAAAAATAAACTAAAAATGACTCTATAGTTTTATGGCGTGATAGCCCTGAAGAAGCAGTACACTGCGGTGTAAATAAACTCCCTATTCCGATTGGTACTGAAGCAACATAAGTAGGGAAGAATTTTGTACAAGTTCTTTAAAATAAGCACCTTTGTCCATTTTTTTAACCAAAAACTACATTTGTAGTATTTATATGTCACATTTGGAGGACGCTCTTTGACCTCTTATATCATTTATTAACTATAAAGTCATTTTTAGTTTATTTTTTTCACCTACTTTTAGGTTTTTCAAAATAAATACCCTGCTGAACAATTGCATAGCAGTATTGTGTTTGTCACGCTCCTCAGTATTAGAGGTGTACTATACGCAAAAATCGATAAATTTTCAGTCGCTTTAGGGTGACTTGAAATGCCCATTTTAAAGGACAATAAAAATCAGACACTATAAAACCAGACGAAACTATGATTGTGTCTGATTATTAAGGGAGTAATAAAAATGACGCTCTCTCTTGTCCACATAACAGCCCATAGAAAGGCGATCACTTCCTTGCCAGTAGCGCAGGCGGAGGCGAAGTTGATTGCGCTGTGGTTGGAGGGAAAAGCGTCGTCTTCTATTCGGGCTTACCAGCGATACACTAGGCGATTTCTGGATTTTCTGGACAAACCGCTCAAAAAAGTGACTTATGAAGACTTGGTAGAATACGCTAGTTCTTTTGGGGGCAATGCCGAAAGCACAAAGCGGATATACATAGCTTGTGCCAAAAGCTTGATTAGTTTCGCTCATAAAATTGGATATCTCCCTTTTAATGTGGGTATGGCACTAAAACTCGGTGAATTACCAGATGTAATCAACGAACGCTATCTCGATGAAGCTGATATTAAATTGTTGGTACGGGCAGCCAGTAGGCATTTAGCTGATGCGAAAACTCCCAAACGACAGTACACAGCCCTACGTAATTTGTTAATTATCAAACTCTTGTATCAAGCAGGGTTGCGGGCAAGTGAAATCTGTGATCTGACTTGGGGAGATTTGACACCCCGTGGTGAGAGTGGTCAAGTGTACGTGCGAAAAGCCAAAGGCAGTAAAAATCGGACAATTCTCATCAAGCAGAAACTCTGGACGGAATTAATGGAGTTCAAAGCTTCGGCTCACTCCAATCAAGCAGTGTTTCCAAGTCAAAAGGGGGGACACCTCGACCGTCAAAACTTGCACCCGATTGTTAAAGCGATCGCACAAGAAGCTGGATTAAGCGAACTAGTTTCTGCTCACTGGTTACGTCATGCCCACGGTTCTCATGCCATTGAGCGCGGGACTAATCCTGTATTGGTGAAAGAAACTTTGGGTCATGCCAATTTAGCCATCACCGATCGATATCTCAAAGCTAGACCTAATGACAGTAGCGCTTTAAACTTGATGGATCTTTGACCGTTTAATGAAATGTTTTGACATTTTGCATGACTTGTGAAGGTGCAGCCCAAATTGGAACCAGTGGCATCAATTGCTACCGGAAACGAAACAAAAAACAGCTTTCAAATGCCAAAGGGATTTTTTTCTAGCCAGCCCCCTCCATAGGCAACACTTCTTCCAAGAGCCATTCATAAAATTCAGGAACTTGAGATTCCACAAGTCGCAGTTCATTTGCCGCGATCGCTTCAAGTTCCAGTACCGTCTCCCAGCGCAAATCCTCAACCCATCGCTTAAGGATGCCCTTAATCGCGTCCACCCCCTGCTTGATACCAGAGCGTAGCATTTCCACACAATGAAGTAGAGTAATGCGATCGGTCGGAGGCGACTCAAATTCGGTAGTATCCTCCCCTTGGCAATGGGAGTTCCCTCTAGCATCAAGGGGGGGGGTAGATACGGGCTGCTGATTGGGGTTTACGCTATACGCAGCAGGGGTTTGGGGAGCATAATAGGTTCGATTTTCTTTTTGATTACGCTTTTCCACGCGATGAGCAATTACATGCATTGCAAATTCTAATTCCTCTTTAGATAAAGAAAAAAGTTTCACCTGTTGACCGCGTTTACCTTGCTTACGGAAAGTCAGCTTTAGCCCCAGCTGCTCTATAAGAGTGCCTAGCAACCAAATAGGTTTACAGTCTAGGGGAATAGTAAACCCAAGAATTGCTTTGACGTGAGCAGCACAATGTATAGCGATCTCCGTCATCTTGAGCAAAGTGGGGTCATCGGCGGTAACTTCATCACCCTTCATTAAAGAAGTGAGAATTTGATGCAGTCCCAGGTTAAATCTAGCAAGCCAGCGTGCCGAGTAATTGCCCCAGTCGATGCACAAAGGTAGATTGTCGCGTTCGGTGCGGTCTTTTTGGGTGACAATTGTTGGTGGTGTAGGATAACTTTGCCCGGTTTTGGGGTCAGTAAACGATTCTTCGGGTGGGGCTAAAATTGCCTCAAGTCCAGCGATCGCTCTAATTAAGCGACCACCTTTATCCATTTCTACGAGTGATTCGGTTACTTCGATGCCGTAAGAATCAGAAATGCGAAACTTTTCACATTCAAAAATTTCATTAGGGTCAAGGTAATCTTTGCTCTGACGGGCGCGGTACTCACTCAAAGTAATATTCTTAGCCTTGGCAACAGCCGAATTGTGGGCACGATCCAAAGCTTGTGCTGCTGCTTTAAGATTTTCGAGAGACTGAGGATCTGAATCACTGCCCACATATATAAATGTATTGCCCATTTCGGTGAGGAGCGATCGCAAATCATCACGCAGATTATTGAGAGAATAGTGGCGGTTAGCCATAATTTGGCAGTAAGCCTCAAGCGCCCAATCTTTCTCTGCGCCCCGCTTGCCTGTTTGACGGTCAATCCGCAACAGAAAAGCGGTCATTTCATTGGTTTGGAGCAAGCGCTCTTTAATCTTGGTAGCATTGGTATCCTTGTAACCAAACGGAGGACGCGGGGCCACCCAAATATGAAACGGAACTTTCGGGCGATACCGGTACAGTTGTTGGGCACACTCAGTAGCGGTTTGGCTTACGCCGTGAAACACGCCAAACACTAAGTCAAAATGATACTCAGAAATATCGACACCAGTCCCCAGGCTAGGGGAAGTGAACAAGGCATCAAAGTTTTTGACGGCGTTGGTGATATCTTTGATGAAAGCGACATTCTCATCACTGCCAGAATTATCTGAATGAACCGACCAAATGCGGTATGAAGTCCTACGGGCTGGGCAAGGGGTAAGGGGAAAGGGGAAAGGGCGGAGGAGGAATCTGTTAATTCTTCCTTTTCCCGGTTACTGAGCGCAGTCGAAGTATCCCCTTTAACATGCACCCCGCCAAGTTCACTTGGCGAACTACTAGATTCTTCGTACTTGATAGTAAAGGATTTGTCGAGTTTTTTGATAAAACGCTTACTGTCACTTGCAACCATGACTTTCTCACCAAGCATTAGCGCTGCCGAGATTTGGGCGACTAGAGCGCTAGAATTATCCCCCTCGTACCAATAAATTGTGCGTGAACCGTTTCGCCATTCGTTTTTAATGATGTAAGGTACTTCACCTTTGGGTCGCATTGCAAGAAAGAAGTTTACCGTTAAATCATCCATGTGTGCATCGGCAATCACCACTAACGGCGCGTTGTATACTATATATTCCAGTACCTCCAAGATGGCGGCGCGATGTTGTTTGCAAGTATTACTGTGCAGTAGGTGGGTAAGGTATTGGCAGGCTTCATCTATAAATATGCAGCCGTAAGTGAGAGACTGAGTATTCAGCTTATGCAAGCTGTCAATAGTAATACTAAGGGCTTGAGCCTGAGCTAAACCTGTGTAACCCAAGTCGGAGTACATGGCTGTCTGCAAGCGTTCGGCAAGATTTTTCAACAAGTTAACCCGATGTCCATTGTTGAGGAACCGCGCGTCGGGGTTTTGGTCACGCCACCAGCGCATAAGTTCAGTTTTACCAGTGCCCATGTCGCTCCACAAGACTACTAGTCCTTTTTCTGGAAAACGGAAAGACTTTTTGGGATTTTGGGTACTGGGTTTGTGGTCAGGGCAGTCAGAAATTATTAACTCTTGTTTTCCTTCTCCCTCTTTACAGCTTGTAGAGCTAACACTTGGGGTAAACAATTTTTCTTCTGCGATATCATAAAGTGGCGGGACAGATGAACATTTTTCCTCCAGATCCGGAATGCAGAGTGCTTGGGTCAAATATTTAATATTGACTGTGACATCTGGTTTATATTTACTTAGTCCCCATTTTTTAGCCCGATACGAGCGCTGGTAATCGGCAAGTGATTTGGCATCGTCTATGATCGCAGTTAGTAAGACATCAGCATCTTCACCGCGACCAATTACAAAATCATCAACGCCTTTCTCTGGCCCCGGCAGTAATGCAACTTCACATTCACAACCAGCCGATTCGATTGCTTTTGCAGTGCGAACAGTGGCTTGAAACACCGACCACCTGGTTTTAGAAGAAGTTTCGTAGTCGAATAAAATAATGAACTTGCGCCCCGCCTGAGCCATTGGTACTAAGTCAGGATGCAACCGTTCATCAAAATCCCGTCTTCCGACCCGCCCGTTCCAAATTCCCGGAAGTGCGATCGCTACAAACCCTAAACTAAGCAAGCAAGCTGCTTTCTTCTCCCCTTCGCATAATATTATCGGAATCTCTGGATGCTGTTTCACCCACTCCCAAAATATTAGTGGATTGAGTTGATCCAGCAAGCGCAATGCTAAAAGCGAATGATAGCGCTTAATTAAATAACGCTTTGCAACTCTGTCCCAGATAGGGTTAGCCACATCAAAGTAGGTAACACGGTTGGGAGTTTTGGGTGGCGACTCGTATTTGACGGGTTTCCCTTTTTGCCAATCAATACGGGGGAAGTTCGGCTTAATCCGCCCCCACTCCATCGGTTGCCAGTTTTTAAAGGGGTCAAGTGACTGAATCCACGTCCCACCTAGTAATAGGTGCTGATACAGCTTTAAGTATCCATCTGTTACCCGACCCGCATTCTTACGTGGAATTTTATCAGATATGAACAGGAAATCATAAACTGATTCTCCTTCTACATGGAAAAAGTTGCGCTTAATTAACGCCGGATGAATGGCGCTACCAGCTAACAACTCATGGTATTCCTCTGCCGTGAGATTGTTTGGATATTCAGTTGTCGCTGAATTCATCGGTTCTCCCCTCGGAATTCCTTAGAGAGAACTCTTTCAAGCTGCGAAACTCTTGCTCTAGCCTGGATATTCCGAAAATTTCCCTTCGTCACAGCACAAAATTGCCATGCGAAAGCTGCACTCGACCCCATGCGCTCTACTACTGCGCCCTTAGGGTGTTCTCTGTTTATCACGATATTTTCCCCTGATTACTTGGTTGACAAGTTCAGAGGGGGTTGCATCAGTTATCAGTCAATAGTTAACAGTTATCAAGGATTGTAAATTATCAAGGATTGTAAATTTCAACTGATAACTGGTAATTGGTAACTGTTATTCGCGCTGCTACATCTTTTTTTAGCTATAAAATTCGCAATTTTTCTTCATCGAACTTAACTTTACAAAAACTTATGAATTTCGACAGCCAAAACTCACCGCAAGGAATGGACTTTCCAAGCGGTAGACCCTATAATGGATCTGGCAGCGCGGATTATACTCTCGGACAAATTTAGTAGTCGTCTCGGTCGCCAAACTTCAACGACAACTTATTTTGTTCCTTCGAGATCAACCCCGCTCTTGATAACTATGGGTTTTATAGAACGCACGAAGCGCCGCTCCTTAGTGGCGCTTTTTGCGTTAAATGTGCGTATTTTTGTAAAATCTTCACCTCTATGCCTCCTTTTAACTAGCTTGATTGTACAGAAGTTATGTCCGTCTGGAATCTAACATTATCCTGATTTTTTACTTTAAATCTTGCCACCTCCGTTAAGAACTGATTAAGAGATAGTCTGAGAATTTGTAAGATCCTCATATAGCGTGCGACATTGTTCAGTTGCAAAAGGGGCTTTGACTTAAGCGGCTATACCTGTATTCATGTCAGACTTAGGCTTTAACACTCAGAGATATAACTGAATCTAATGCAACTGTAAACTTACTAACTAAGCTAATTAGTAAGGGTAGATAGTTACTGAATTAACTACTGATTGGCTATGCAGTCAAGTCTGTCAATAAACTTAGTTTGACTGTAACTGGGAGAAGACACTGAAGATGTGCTTTTGCTACCTGTATAATTTAGCATTATAATCTTATAGCTTAAACAGACAATTTGGAAATAGGATATCTAATTAAGAATTATTAAAATGTAGATATTTTATTTAAGTAAAAATGAATATAAACTATTGACTATAGTGTACCTGCAATACAAGCTAATATGGTTGCTAGTAATAATTTAGACACAATAGACATAGAAGAAGTACTAAAATTTGTGGAAGAGCAAGTGCTTCAGCATACTGGAACTCGTCTGTCAGGAGCCGAAAAGCTTATAATCAAAGGGTCATGGGGTGGTAAAGACTATACTGACATAGCGCGTGAATCTGAATACAATACGTATTACTTGCAACAAAAGGTAGGCCCCCGATTATGGTTAATGCTGTCAGAAGCCTTCGGTGGAGTGAAGGTAAAAAAAACACACTTCAAAGAGATTTTACTTAAACAAATCAAAAAACATTATGTCCAACTTGAAGCATCTAAACTGAATAGCGATTCTTTAGTAGGCAAAACTAAATTTTATGGAGATTTTCCTAAATTAAAATCTTTTTGTGGTAGAGAAGAAGACCTAAACTGTCTAAAAAAACAAATTAGACTTTTTAATCAGCGTTGTATAACTTTAATAGGAGTTGGTGGAATTGGTAAAACTTATTTTGCAGCCAAGTTAGTAGAAGAAATAATTTTTGAGAACCCAAGCTTATACGATTATGTTGTTTGGAAAGAAGCTGATAATTGTTCTTCTATAGAGCAATTAGTTAATGAATTAATTGAGGTTTTAAATATAGAAAAAGGTACTAATAAGAGTTTAGATTATAAAATTTCTTTAATATCAAACCATCTATCCTTGCATCGTTGTTTATTAGTAATAGATAGTTTTGAGAAATTAGCTTCATCAGAAAGTTTTAAAAAAAGGATGGGGTATGAAAAGTTTTTTACTGAATTAGCAAAGGAACAAAAATATAGCTGCACAATTGTTATAAGCCAAATACCTTTAAAAGAGTTTACGCATGTAACAGCTAATTTACCTTTTTTATATTGGAAGTTGGAAGGTTTAGATCCCATTGCAGCCATGCAGATGCTATATGAAAAAGGATTATCTGGAGATGAATGCAAAAAACTAATTGAAATATATAGAGGTAATCCATCAGAGCTAGAGGCAGTTGCAGAGAAAATTCATCGTTTCTTTGGAGGAAACATCGAAAGTTTTTTTGAATATAGAACTACTGTAATTAGCTCTCGATTTCAAGCAATGCTACACAAGCAATTTGAGCCAAATGGTTTCTTGAATAATCTTCAAAAAGCAATATTAATTTATTTAGCAAAGGAATTAGAAAAAAATTCAAATCCTATACCTTTCACTAAACTGATTGATGATCTAAAAGATCAATTAGGTTTACATTTATCTATTTTTGAAATTATGGCAGATATAGATATATTAGAACAACGCTCATTAGTTGAAAGGAGCAATGATCCAGACAAAAAAGAAACTAGATATACTTTACAACCAGTCATTAAAAAATACATTTTAATTGATCCGCTTGGGCTAATTGATGAAAAGTCCAATAAACTCAAAAAATCTACACAAACGGTTAATATTTTGTGAGTTACTGTATAAACCCTTTTTGTAAGGAACGCCACAATCCTGACGAGCAAGAAATTTGTTTATCTTGTGGTAATCCCTTACTAATCAATGGGCGTATTCGTTTAGTACGTCCGTTAACATTTATACATAACAAATTCAATTATACGGATGTATTTGAGGTAGAAGATATTGGAATACATTCGTCAGAATCTCAAACAAGGATACTGAAAGTATTGTATTGGAATGATGATACTAAATACGCAGAGTTATTTCATAGGGAAGCTCTAATATTACAAAGCCTTAAGCATCCTGGAATTCCTAAGTCTCATAGAGAAGATTACTTTACTTTTACATTAAATGATGATCTGCTCAAGCTGCCTTGTATAGTAATGCAAAAGTTTGAAGGAGAGAATTTAAAGCAGTGGATAGAATCTCATGGAAAAATTACGGAAAAACTAGCATACAATTGGTTATTTCAATTAATTGAGATTCTTGACCTAGTTCATCGTTCTGGTTTTTTCCATAGAGATATAAAACCAGAAAATATTATTTTTCAACCGAATGGAGAACTAGCACTTGTTGATTTTGGAGGTGCGAGGGAAATTACAAAAACATATTTAGCAAAAGTTAGTACTAGTGGAGGAACTAGCACGGGTACTAGTCTCGGTTATGAAGTAACCACTGTTCGGACAGCATGTTACTCTCCTTTGGAGCAAATTAATGGGCAAGCTGTACCACAATCAGATTTTTATGCACTCGGTAGGACTTTAGTATATTCAGTAACTGGAATTTCTCTGGTTAAGATTAAGAGCGACGATGAAACAGGAAAATTACTTTGGAGAGATAAAGCACAGCATATAGATAAAAATATTGCTGATTTGATAGATGATTTAATGGCTCCTTTTCCAGGGCAACGTCCACAAAATACTCAAATAATTTTGCAGAGGTTACAAAGACTCCCTCTACAAAGTAAAATTCAGAAAATAACTACGTCTAAAACATTTAGAATTAGTGGAATAGTTGTTTCTTTAAGTTTAGGATTTCTGATATTTTTTAAAATTATTTTACCAGGGATAGCTAATGCTTTTGTATCTGAAGGAGAGAAGTTAGAAATAGCGAATGATTTCCAAAGAGCGCAAAATATTTTTACTTTTGCTAGGATGATTTATCCTCCAGCAAGATTTTCTATATCAAAATTTTACTTAGAACAAGCTTCTCGCCATATTAATAACTTGCAATTGGCTAAAAAATATTATGAATTAGCAATAAAATATAACGAGCGCGACGTAGATGCTTATAATAGTTTAGCTATAGTTTGTCGCCAGATGAGAGAAGTGAATTGTGCAATTAACAGCTATCAAAAGATATTAGAATTCAAAGCAGATTGGGAAGGATATTATAGATTAGGGAGCTTCTATGATGATGAAGGGAAAGAAGAATTAGCCCAAAAGCAATATGAAATAGCTATTAAACTTAACAAAAATGCAGTAGTTGCAATTAATAATTTATCTCGGTTAAAAAATCTAGAAAAGGACTACGAGCAAGCTGCTAAACTGGCGCTAGAGGGGTTAAGCAAAACCAAAGAACCCAAAACGCAAGCTACCCTATATAAAAACTTAGGATGGGCAAGATTGATGCAAAAAAACTATAGTGAGGCAGAGAAATATCTAGAAAAAGCGATTGATTTGGATAATGAAAGGATAGATGCTGTTTGCCTGCTATCTCAAGCGCAAGATGCATTAGATAAAATTGAGGAAACTAAACTTTGGTGGGAAGTTTGTATGATTGCTAAATCTAATATACCAGAAGTATATATTTGGAGACAGCAGTTAGTGGATAAATTTATTAATAATTTCAAGTCTCCTAGTTAAACGATATATTTTAATATTAATTATTAGCCATAGATAAATTTAATGCACATGTTATTTATGTTTACCATAAGAAAAGTTTTTCAAGCTGGATTTGCACTGGTAACATCAACTGTACTTTTTTCAAACTCTAACACTGTATTAGGCCAGTCCCCTAGAACAGTAAAAAGTTTATGCAACAAAAAGATTGGTCGAGTCTATATGGGAGATCGCTACTTGAAAGCAGGAACCCAACTTTGCCCAGGGGATGCCATTAACCCAGCCAATGGAGGCACGGTAAAAGCTTTGTGTTACTTGAATGGAGAATTTTTGAATTTTAAGCAGAAAACTATTTTTGATGACTCGATATGTGCAATACCACAAAATATTGTAGAGCTATGCACAGGAATTAATCCGAGTAGGTGTTATATCTCAAAAGGCCCTGATGAGGATAAAGAAGTACCAACGCTAATTAGTCCCTATGGCAGTTCAATGTTGAGTACCAGACCTGTAATTTCTTGGTATGGTGTTTCAGGTGCTACTAGTTATACAGTGATTGTTAAGGGTTATGAGTTTTATTGGGAGAAGACAGTAGATAAAGCAATTACTAGCTTGCCATACCCACAAGAACAAAAGCAGTTGCAGTTTGGTAATACTTACAAGTTTACTGTTCTTGCAAACTCTGGCGATACTCCTATTAGTTCTTCCGAACCGTTAGTAGTTAGTGTCTTACCTCAAGACGAGCAAAACAGGATTGTACAACAGTTAAAGCAGGTTAATGAATTAGAGTTGCCTCCAGATGAAGCTGCAATTTGGGATAAGGATGCTGTATATATGTCTAGAAGCCTTTTAAATGAAACAATTGAGACATTGAAAGCAAGAGCAACAGAGGGAAGTCAAAACCCTGCTATTTACCGAGTACTAGCAGATAGATATCTAGAAGCATGGCTACCAAATGAAGCTCTTCGTGAGTACAAAAAAGCAGCCCAACTAGCAAAAAGTACTAATAACTTAGAAGAACTAGCTCGTGTAGAAGAAGGACTCAAAATAATAGATTTTTACAACCATCCACCAACTAGCACGAAGCCAGCCCAAAAATAGGGATGGGAGTATTGAGGATTAGATGACAAACTTAACTGTGCTTGACGTAGTGCCTCTGCTTTAGTCAAACCATTTTTCAAACCTTTATAAAATTCTTGCATGAGCAAAGCGGTAGAGTTTTCATCTGCTAACCATAAGCTAGCGATTACACTCTGTGCGCCTGCTTGTGCGGCCACTCCAGCGATTCCCAAGGTTGAGCGCTTATTACCTTTGGCTGTCTGACAGGCGCTTAAAACTAATAATTCAATAGGATTGGCATCGCTTTGAGTTTTACCCTTGAGCAAACTATTAAATTCCAAAATGTTAATTACTTTGTCGTATGCTAATAATACAGTTTGCTCGGAGTTAGAACTAAACTGTCCATGAGTGCTGATATGAACAATTGGGAAATTATTTTTGCTCAGTTGTTCCTGAAACTGTAAACTAGTAAAACTTTCGTCTAGTAGCACTCTTGAGGAAGTAGTTTGTTTTTTGACATCTTTGACTTCTGTCACTACTCCTGGTAGCGGTTTCAAACCTCTTGGAGCATTTCGGTCGTTGAAACTGGGACTTTCTTTACTGAGTCCAGCGATTAAAGCGGTAAATTCATTTTTAGATAAAGATAATGGTGGTTGAATTTTAGAACCTAAAGTTTCTGCAACACTGTATTGGTTTATCAAATAGTTATTCCCATTATAAAGCAAACCCATCGGCAGACTTTGAAAAGATACATCTAAAGCAAATACTAGTGTTCCTGATGAGGGTAGATGTGTCTTAATAGGTGCAATCAGTAAATCATATAACTTTTGATAATAGGATATAATTGATGACTTATTTTTAGAAAATAGTTTAGGAGATTGCAATATTTCTAGCAAATTATTAACCTGTTCTCTAATTAATTTAGCATCAACAGAGTTGTAGTGAAGGGAGCGGTCAGTGGATTGGACGATTACTTCTATTGTGTCGCCTAAATCAATAATGTGAATTATTGCGGCGGTGTTAGGTAGCTTCTGAAGGCTGCTCAAAGGCACAAGATCAAGTTTGCCACATTTGAGAAAATTTTCTAACTGAGCTATTTGCAATCGTTCATTAGTCTGAATTACTAAGTCTAGATTTGGGTTAGGTGATGATAACAGCAATCGTATATATTCACGATAAACAGGTTCTACTTTCTCATAAAATGAAAACTGTAAATTCACGTTACCTGCTAAAAGATTAGCTCGAATTTGTGTCAAGTTATTAATCGCCGCAGCATAAGCTTGTTGCGCTTGTTGATATTTCCCCTGTTTGTAGTACCTCCGACCCAATTCGTGCTGCCACTCATACGCAATATCCCATGCATGAATTGATTGAGCCAAACCCATCGCCTCTTCAAGATAACGTAGCGATCGCTCTTGTTGTTTTTCTAATTTGCCCAGTGTTCCGTAAGCATTCGACATGAGCCTCTGTTCGTTAGTAGCCTTTGCTGTTTCCAAAGCTAATTGTGCGTATTCAAGCGCTACTGAATGTAATTGCTCGTCTGGAATTTCGTTGAGACTTTTGGCAAAGTGAATACGGATATAGACAGATTGGTTAGGGGGTAATTCAGAGAATACAAAAGAATTTTTTAGTATTGCCTCTACAGAAGGTCGAATCTGTTGATTGATTCGAGTTTTAATGGCGGTTAACTGTGTATTGCCTAAGTTAGACTCCTCTGTTAACCATTTTTCAAAGTCCAATAGTAAGCTCAAGCGGTGTAGTTGTGCCTGAAGTTTGATTGGTATTGGTGCGCTTGAAGTATCAATCAATGATTGGTAATCATTCAGTGCTTTGAGCGCCTGTGTTTGAATGAAGTTAACAGCTTCTTTCTTGAAGACTGGTTCTTCAATCCAGGTATACCTATTTCGTACTTGTTGGTAAATATAATGCTCACTGGCAGCTAACGAAAGCTTGATTCCACTGGTATCGTTTGTTAATGTTGCCTGTTGAGTAAGCGATAATGTTGACTGCAAAACCATAACAGATTCATTGAGCTTCCCTATAAGACGTAAAGCATCTCCTAAATTATGCAATGCGAGTAAGTTAACTGGAGTTGGTTCTACTTTTTGAATCGATGCTTGAAGTTTTTGTGCCGTTAATTCATCTGATTGATTTGACTGGGAATCACAAATCCACTTATCCATTTTCAAAGCTTCCAAGACTGTCTTGCAGGCACGGGGGTATAAACCCAAAGCTTGTAACGCTAGATTTTGATTGGTCAAGTTGCCGATAACACCTTCAGTTAAATGAAGTTGACCATAAATTTTTGCAGCTTCCTTCCATGTATCGTAAGCTTCATCTGCTTGCCCTTGATTGAGTAACTCGTGTCCTTTTTGAGTTAGTTGTTGTGCTTTGCGATGTTGCGTTTCTTCGCTTCCTCCAACAGTTGTAGCACTCACACTCATCACTAAAGCGATACTGATGCCTAGAACTGAGTACTTAGACCAACATCGATATTTAATCATCTTTTTACTTTTGTACGGTTGCAGAACACGAAGGAGTAGACAAAGAGTTATTCGCAGTGGTTGGATTAGCTTGTGCGGTCAAGACTACTTCACCGTTAGCATTTTTTATCCAGCCTTGGGCCTCTACAATGCTTGTCGGTTCTTTATTTACTAATGAGTTTGTTTGGTCTAAATTATCAGCAGACATAGGAATAGAATTTTCCTGCCAACCACCACTGCTATAGAATTGCTCCTTAGAATCCCCTCCTCCAGTACCACTATTCACAAATGTACTTACCCCGTTGCCAGAATGCCCCTGACATACTGACACAATTTGCGGCTGTTGCGCGAGATATTCTGGTTGTGCTTTAGTTTGATTGAGATTTCCGTTTTGAAAGTTAATCTGTACTGTACCGTCAATTCCAAGCTTGGAACTGGCGGTGATTTGGGTGTCGGGGGAAGTAAAAGATCCTTTGGCATCGATACGAATGTTGCCCCCGCGTCCCTGGTATGCGTTCGCTGTGATGGCGCTGTTGTCCGTGGCTGCCAATATGTCCGTGTCAATACGAATGTTGCCGCCGTTGCTAGAACCGCCTTGTATACCAGCAGTTGTAGAAATTTTACTAGAACGTAGCTGCAATAGCGAGGAGGATAAAAATATGTTGCCGCCCTGTCCTAATATACTTGCTGCTGCAATATTGGAATTGTCTAAGTTAATGTTGTTGGCACTAATGATTAAATTTCCTGCATTGCTAGTTCCAAAGCTACTTACATTAATTAGTGTATTCTCTTTAAGACTTAAACGATTAGTATTGATTATTATATCACCAGCATCTCCATCAGTAACTGTTGGTAATCCTAGTAATTGCTGTATTTCATTTGAAGTAAAGGCTGCTGTTGATGATATACCAAAAGGTTGATTATAAAGTAATCCATTAGAATTTTCTCGTGTTATATCTATAGAGTTGGAAGCATTCACTATAACGCTCCCTGCATTGCCTTTTCCTAAAGTATAAGAATTAATATTACTGCCATTTTGTAAAAGAACTTTTGTTGTATTAACTGTTAAAGTGCCAGCGTTTCCAGTACTGAAAGCTCCAACGGCTAACTGGGTTGATGCAAGAGGGACAAAAGGATTAAACCCACTTAGTTGAACACTCTGGTCGGCATTAATAGTTAAATTTCCTCCTTTGCCTGCTCCAAATGTTCCAGATATTATTGTTCCTCCACTGGAACTTGTGAGTTGTCCTGCATTAATTATTATTTCTCCGCCTTTACCAGAAGAAAAAGTATAATTACCAATGCCACTAGTAATAGTAGGATCAATAGAAGAAAATCCTACTATTTTTGCCGATTCAGAAATATTTAAAATTATATTGCCACCATTTGCTTGGGTGAAAGTTTTAACACTTATAGCCGCTCCATCTTGAATAACTAAATTTTTTGCTGTAACTTCAACATTACCTGCATTTCCTGCTACTGTTTCATTAAAAAGTCCACTAATGCTTTTTTTATCAGAAGAAACCCCACTTAATTCTAAAGAGTCAAAGGCATTTACATTTATCGTTGCTCCTGTTTCACTTCCTTGATTTTGAATCAATGCCACTGAACCGTCAGTTAATGAAATCTGCTTGCCTACCAGATGTATTGATGAACCGCCATTAGTCCCGCTTGCATCTATTAAGGCTTGTTGAGAGAATGTAATATTCAGAAAGTTTTGTACATTCTTATAATCAAATATCCAGCCAGTGGAAGTAGAATTAAGGTTAACTTCACCAGTTTCGACACTACCTAGTTCAATGTTTCCTCCAGGAGCCGTTAAAATACCACCCGATAGGTTAACATTGCTTCCTATTAAAGCTAGGGTTTTTCCTTGAAACACACGTAAACCATTAGAATTAGAACTAGATTCTAAAACTGGAGACAACAAGGTGTTATTAAAATTATGTCCTGTGCCTTGCACAATAATTGAGCCTGGAGATTTACCAAGTTGTAAACCAATTGGAAGGCTAATAGTCAGTATTGGTGTAATTTGAGCGTTTGTGGCACTGAACTTAAATTTATCAGCAAAGGTAATACTATCTGCCGTGCTGCCAATAAATGAACCCCCAACATTTAGCGAGGCATTAGTCCCAAAAATAATTCCATTCGGATTGATCAAAAACAGGTCAGCAGTACCGTTAGCTTTAAGTATACCGTCAATATTTGATATGGATGAACCTGTTACCCGGCTAAAGATATGCTGAATGTCAGTTGCATTATTGAAATAAGCAGTATCTCCAGTTGTAACAGAAAATTTTTCAAAACTGTGAAACAGATTATTACCCGTTCTCGTACCTCCATTAATAGTATGAATATTATCCTGATTTATTACTTGGGAGTTGGAGGGCAACGAAGTATCAGGAACAATTTCCGCAATAGCCTGTGTAGACAATAAACAGTGTAAAGTAATATTCACAAAGAGATATAATTTTATTTTCTGCATTTTTATCTTCATTAAACTGTTGCTAACCAATGGAATGGTTTTTGTTTCATGTATAGAGATAAAGGTGGGAATAATATATTTAATTTTGTCTTCAGCCAAAAATTTCAATTCATACTGCAATATGCAACGTCTATATTTGATTGGGTATGCCATTCAATCGCTTATTCTTTGGTTACAGAGAGGACAGGCTTTCTCATATTTACGGCCTGCTCTACAATATCGGCTGCACGAATAACTCCCCCAGCACGATTAATAGCTATTTGTAATTTAGAAGCATTTTTTTTGTAAACATCCTCTGTCATTAATTTTTGAATGGTACTTCGTAGCCGGGGAATACTTAATTGAGATAGTTGTACTACTTCTCCAACGCCTGTCCATACCAAACGTGCTGCTATTCCTAGCTGATCATTAGCAATTGGAATAGCCAGCATTGGAACGCTGTTACTTAAAGATTCTAAAACTGTATTCAAACCTGCATGAGTAATTGTAATGGTTGCTTTTTTTAGCAATTCCAGTTGTGGTGCGTAATTAACAACTAGCAAAGAGCCAGGCATTTTTTGTAGCAATTCAGAGCAATTGGAACCACCAAGGGAAATTACTAGCTGAACGTCTAAATCAGCGCAAGCTTCTGCAATACAACGAAAAATATAATGCTGGCGATTCTGCAAAGTTCCAAGTGACGCATAGATTAACGGTTGCTCTGTTAACTTTTCATAAGGAAAAGGTATAGGTTCTCGCCCTGATATGTCTTGATAGGGGCCAGTGAAATGAAAGCATTTAGGTAAATCCTTTCTTGGAAATTCAAACTCAACAGGTAATTGGCTTAGTTGAGCGAGTCGTGAAAAGCTATCCTTTTGAGGGGTGTCACGGTAGAGGGGTAGATCCCATGATCGGCGATATTCGTCTAAAACTTGTGTAATTGGTTGTGTAAGACGCTTCATTAACAAGTAAGCTGCTTTATTACGTAAACACGCCCACCATGCTGTGTTATAACTCCAGGGTGTGAAAAAAGGGGGAATTGTGTCTTCTTGATTAACTGGTAAAGCATTGCAAACAGTAACAAAAGGAATTTGTAGATATTCTGCAATAGTCTCACCTCCTATTGTAGTTTGGTCTACTAACAATGCTTCTACACCAGCATTTTTAAGAGCTTGTGGTGCTTCACTAAGTAGTAGATGCACCTCCTCTTTCATCAGGTTGAGAATATATTTAAAAGCTGTAAACCCGCTCAGTTCACCTAACTCTGCCAAAGAATGTATGTTTGCGTCTTGAGGGGATCTAGATTTTGTAATATAACAATAGTCTAATCCTGCCGCTAATATTTTGGATTCAACATCAGCTACTGCCAAGAGCGTCACACAATTTCCACGTCTTTGTAATTCACGTCCTAAAGCAATCATCGGGTTTAAGTGCCCATCTGTTGCAGGGCAAAGGATACCAAAGTGAGTCATGCATGAAACTCCTGTCTGAAATTATAACTATCAAAGAGTCCTTATTTTAAATCTATTAATTAATAAACTCAAAGTTATATAAAAGCCAAGCCCACTCAACTTTTAGTCTAGAGTAGAAGAGGGTTCGTAAAAAGAAAAATGATTTGTCTAATCGACAGTTAATATTTTTAAATTAAGAATCACTACGAAAAGTTAGCTAATAGTCGCTAACTTAAATGGGATCAGTACCAAAAATTGCAATACTATATATTTTCATAAAAAATCAAGCCAGACATTATTAATCAATATCATGAATCGGAACTATTCGGATTTATTTAATTTTAATTATGGCTAAAGTTATAAATATTGATAATTCCTTTTATCCCCTTAGATAGATAAAATATTAAAAAGCATTGAACTGCACAAAAAGTAAATTCAATCTTTTATCATGTTCTTTTGATTGAGTCAATAGCTGCTAAAAAATCTTCAAGAGGATCAATAGAGAGTTACCAGTTTGGGTTGCTGTAGCACTCACTTTATGATCAATAAAGCCAAAACCAACAAAAATATTGCATTGCAGCAAAGCAATATTTGCATTGCTGATGTATTCTTCATGTTTGACCAATCTAAAAATTGATTCCTTTTATAATAAAAAACTCTCACAAGAGGAAAGTCTATGCCAGTGAAGATCGGGATTATAATATTGAACTTAAGCTGTAGAGCATCTGTGAAAAAAGACCGAGAGAAAGTGCCTTTTGTCAATCAGCTAAAATACTCAAAAGTATTTTAACAATAATGATAACCGCAACTGGGTTGGGGAAAGAGGGGAGTGTCAGACTTAGGCGTGGTTAAATATCTTCTCAAGCCAGCCACTAAGTTGGATTTATTACCTTGGACTCATTGGTGCAGACACTTGTGCAATCTAAGCTCTCACAAGTGGCCCCTTTGAGAGCATTTTTGTGCTTTGCAAGGGTGCGATGGCGTAACCGCCCGCCAGATAATGTTGGCGAATATAATATAGAGTTGTAGTTTTAAGTATTACGTCAGCTTAAACCTTCAATCTGTCGTTGCGACTTTTAATTGTAACACTTTTGTTTCTGCGTTTGTAATACTTTCGCCAACAGTATCCCGCCAGAGGCGATCGCAGCCTGTACTATTCTGTAGATAGAACATTTGAGCCTTGCCTTGAATTATGGGCTATCGTCTTCAACGTATATAGATATGGAAACAGCAGATGTAATTGTGATTGGAAGCGGTCAGGGCGGAATTCCACTTGCAGCTGACTTTGCATCATCAGGTCGAAACGTCGTTCTATTTGAGCGTGATGCATTGGGTGGCAGTTGTATAAACTATGGTTGCACACCTTCTAAAGCCTTTCTAGCCTCTGCTCATGCCGCAGGTCGCGCAGGGCAAGCCGCGAAGCTAGGCATACACGCACAGGTTGAAGTCGATTTTTCTGCGGTGATGGAGCGTGTGCGTAGTATTCGCAGCCAGTTTAACCAGGGTGTCAAACGGCGACTAGACAATGCAGGGGTTAGAGTTGTCTGCGCTGAAGCTGCTTTCACTGGAGAGCGAACTGTAAGTGGAGGAGGTATGACTGTGCAGGCTCCAATCATTGTTATCAACACAGGGACATCCTCCACCATTCCTGACTTTCCCGGTTTAGCTGGAACGCCTTATCTGACCAACCGAAATTTCTTTGATTTGCAGCAGATTCCGCCCCGGTTGCTCGTGGTCGGCGGTGGTTATATTGCCCTGGAGTTAGGGCAGGGAATGGCGCGTTTAGGGAGCCAAACCGAATTGATTGTGCGGGGCGATCGCTTGCTGGCTCAAGAAGAATCCGATGTCAGTGCTGTGCTTGCTGATGCTTTTGAGCAAGACGGAATTGGACTGCATTTCAATGTGACGGTTCAGCAGGTTGCTTATACCAATCGTGTGTTTACCCTAACGCTGAACAATGGTGAAGTACTAGATGGAGAAGCATTGCTGATTGCGACTGGGCGCAAACCGAATACTCAGGCATTAAATTCTGCGGTGACAGGTGTTGAATTAGATGCACAGGGTTTTATTAAAATCGACGAGCAATTTCAAACGACTTGCGCTGGGATTTATGCGATCGGAGATGCTGCCAAGCAGCCTGCTTTTACCCATGTTTCTTGGGAAGACTATCGTCGCTTGAAAGCTATTCTGTGTGGCGAACACCGGACACGCAACGATCGGGTGTTAGGCTATGCCGTCTACACAGAGCCACAAGTGGGTCGAGTGGGTATGACGTTAGAGCAGGCTCACAAACAGGGCATTACTGCCCGTGAAGTCACCCTGCCAATGGCTCATATTGCCCGTAGCATTGAGTGGGGGCACGATTTGGGTTTCTACCGCATGGTCATCGACACCCAGACGAATTTGATTTTAGGAGCAACGCTGGTTGGTTACGAAACGGCTGAACTGGTGCATGTCTTTTTGTCACTTATGGAAGCGAAAGCAACGTGGCAGGTACTTGAACAATCGGTTCACATTCACCCAACTTACGGTGAGGCATTGCCCAGTCTTGCAAGGCTACTCGTTGGAGATGATATGCCAACCTGTCCCAATATGTAACAAAGGAGCAACCAATAACTACTAACTTGAAGATGGGCGAACGCTTCAAGATATCTGCAAGGGGTCGTATATTGATCAGTGCAAAGACTCTCAGTGTCAAGATAACCCAGGCGAAATTCTAACAACGACTCTTGTACTCCAAATAAAGTCATACATTTTGCAATACTCACGGTCAAATAATCAAGCATTAGCCGTTGTTTTACCCGTGTGTTGAAGAGGGTATTTCTAGAATAAGCTGAAATTTAATTCAGTTGTCAGAATTGAATTCAGGCTTTTGACAACTGAAGTTTTTCTTATTAACTGTGGTATTCGGCTGATTTTCGTTAAAGTATTCTTTCATCGGTGCAAAATATAAAAAGCAATGAAAAACCCCAACCTGTTTAAAGGATGGGGGCATAAATAAAAACTCTATATTTCCATGATGACACAACTCAATATTGCTACGAGCCAATTGGTACTGGAGGTGGAATAATGAACAAACCACTATCCAGACGCAAGAGAGTTATCCCTGGGGCATCTGAGGAACCAAAGCTAGCAACCGACTCTGCTGCCGAAAATACTTCTGAGCAAGATAACCCAGCCTCAGCAACGATTACGGTGACGGCTGTTGAAGTAACAGAGTTGACCCAGGAAGAACAAAGCTTACGCCTGCATTTAGAACACCGTGTGGAGAGAGCATTTTTAGAGGCAGGTCAGGCGCTGATGGAGTTGAGAGACAGACGGCTATACCGTTCCACGCACCAGACTTTTGAAGAATACTGCCGCGTTCGCCCTTGGCGTTGGCGAAGCCATCGCTTTAATTATAGTCGTGACGCGGCTTACTTGAAGATTTCAGCTACTGTGGTTTATGAGAATCTTCAAAAGTTTTTGCCGACCATTGGTCGGCAAATTCCAATGCCGACCAACGAACGACAATTGCGCTTTTTGGCGAAA
Organism: Nostoc sp. C110; assembly: GCF_043099725.1. Classification (GTDB taxonomy): domain Bacteria; phylum Cyanobacteriota; class Cyanobacteriia; order Cyanobacteriales; family Nostocaceae; genus Nostoc; species Nostoc muscorum_A. The sequence goes on from NZ_CP171142.1 coordinate 210,135, forward strand.
GCCGAGTTGGAACCGGCTGTGCAAGCGGATGTTTGGCAGCAGGCAGTAGAGCAAGCTGGCAATAAGATTCCATCTGGTCGCATAGTGAAAGACGTAGTGGATAGGATACGCGAAAGTCCGAAAGTACCCAATCCTTACCATATTGGTGAAATATGCATTCTTTTGCCAAAGGATAACCCAGACTTGAGAGGTAAAGCGGGTTATTGGGGCGTAGTCAGCCATGTTGGAGAATACAGTTGTACAGTCCAGACATGGGACGGTGACTACACGGTAAAAATCGAACACCTGAAATCACTGGAATTGCTTGACGAAGATTGCCAATTCATGCAGCAGCTATGTGTGAGGTTACAGCAGTTGCATCAAGTGGCCAGGCGTGACGAGGCTGTGGATTGGCTATTGCAGGGGTTGGGGAAACAAGCAAAACCTTATTTATCTTCGTTGCAAGCAAAATTGCTGGCGGCTATGGAACGGGAGTACAAAATCGAGTGGAGGCAACAGAAATGATGGTGCAGCGAGGAAACAATAATTTAATGCAACAAAGTTTACCTAACAAGTTCACTTTCAAATATTTCTCGCCACAATTCAAATTCTGGACAATTACACCAAAGGGTAAGGAACCCATCAAAAAGTTTAGTTTCTGAATTTTGAACTCCCCTTGGGAGAACTTGGATCAAGATAGGAATATCCAAATCACATGTCCAATTTTCTATTTCTTTTTGAATTTGGGCAATAGTGTCTTGATGGAATCCTCGGTCGTTGTTAGAACACTGAACAAGTAAACATCCACTATCAGAATCTTTGACTCGCTTGAGCGAGAAATTAATCTGCGTCCACATTGATTGGACTTCATTCAAAATATTAGGCAAACCATAGTGATTGCCTAATATCGCCTTTCGGCGTTTCGATTCACCCATAAGTCCCCCTCAGCAATACAAATTTTGACAAGGATGACGAAGAAGATAAGAAATCTCCTGACGACGAGTAAGCTCAATAGCGCTCAGACTAACCCTCTGGGGGTTATTAACTACTAATACTATTGTAACGATAAATCAATGTTTCAAGCATTTTGCAGTTGCAAGAATTGGGGATTTTGCCAAATTTACCAAAAGCTGAAAACTATTGGCTGGCGGCTGTTAGTCCGAGTGTCTTGGGACTGATCACGCACTGCGTAAAAAAGCAATCGCACTCATACGTTCCAAAATGAGTAGCTACCAACTAGCAAAGGAGCGAGGCGATCTCTTCATCTTCATGCAAGTCATTTCCCCGATTTAGGTGGTAAAAATACACCTTTAAAAGAAAAACCTAAATATAGACGAAATAAATAAACTAAAAATGACTTTATAGTTAATAAATGATATGTCAGGTCAAAAACATACTCTAAAATTTGTAGTATATAAATATTACAAATAGAGACTTTGGTTAAAGAAAACGGGTAAAGGTGCTTATTTCAAAGGACTTGTACAAAATTTTCCCGTGCTTGTCTTGCTTTCACGCCAAATGATGTCTTATCGGAATAATCCGCTTTTTAATCGCTATCCTGCCATGAAACTATAGAGTCATTTTTAGTTTATTTTTTGAGAGTGGTGGTAGTGTCTTTTCGATAAAAGGTATCGGTTGAGGAATATGCTGACTAGTTTAATGTTTTAAGCAGTTTCACTACGTATTAATAGACGTAACATAACTAATAAAATAGTGGAATAATGCGAAATTTTTCTAATCAATTTTAAGAGAGTGTTCTGATTTGAAATATTGATTTTTTCATTTTCTGAAATATGTAGCAAGCAAATATCTAATTCTTCAAAGAACTGTGACTCTTCAACATCGAGAACTACAGGTAAATCTTTTCTGATAGAGTTGTTGACCTTTCTGATTGTAGAGATGTAGTATTCACGAGCATTTAGCCCAAGCAATGCAAGGAGTTTATCATTACTTTTATGCTTGAAGTATGTCATACTAAAAATCAGCAGTAAGAAGAACTTGCAGATTAATCTTGCCTTTAATCCATTAGAAAATTGTAGTTGGGATTTAATAATTGCACCAAAAAAATCTCCATGTCGGTTCTCATCTTCACTCCATGATTTATAGAAGCTAAAAAGAGGATAGATGGAGTATTCAGGATGAGATTCTAAATGCTCGAAAATGGTTATGTAATAACAGCTAGAAATTCTCTCAGACAGATAGGTAGAGTAGATAAACCATGAAAAAGGTAGAAAAATATATTTTCTATGTTCTTTCTTTAGAAAACCTAATCCAGGTTTAATATGAAAATCTAAGAGGGCTTTATTTAAAAAACTAGCGTGACGGGCTTCATCACGAGACATCAGGGAGAATCCACTCGAAAGGACGCTGTTTGTTTCCTTAAGTTTATATGATAATTCTTTGTATAGGATAAACCCTGAGTACTCAGCAGCACAGTACATTTCCAGAAGTTTAATTATGAGTTCTCGCGCCTCACCTTGAATGTGATCCCAAGACTGCTCAAATTTCTCGTCACGTATATACTTGTCTTTAGTGTAGTCGTTCTTTAGATTGGCGATAGCAGTACTAAAAGCTCCTTGAAAACTTGAGGTATCAGTACTAGAAAATTTTTTGATGTTAGTTGTATAAAATCCTGGGAAAATGAGAGTTTCTTTCGCTAAAATCTCAGTGTTTGACTGTGTGTTTTCAACATATCCCATATTCTAAATCCTCTATTAAATGTCAGTCTTGATACTATTCCAATAGAATAACCTAAGCTTTATTTCTCGCCTTTTTCTGCACCCTCACAGACATTAGTGCAATTACCTTAACCTGATTTTATGCGCTTTTTTGGACTTTTTGACCGTCATCCCTCAAGGATGTTGCTGCTCATAATTGGAGAACTTTTCACCCAGATATTATGGTTGTGATAAAAATCACCACGCTGCTCTAATGTAAATCCACCCAGCAATAATCCCAACCAGACTTCTACCATCGGCATTTGCAACACACGTTGCAGTTTAACCAAAGAAATCTCATCTTTGACATTGATCAGGTAATTAGCGATTGCACTTTGCCATTTTGGTACATCTTCATCTGATGCTAGGTTGCGAACATCTTCTAAAGTTGTCACCTCATCGAGCATTGCCAAAACATTCGCTTTTTCAACAGGTGCTGCTACAGAATCACACAACTCAGTAGGAGATGAAAATTGGTGTGGCCCGTGTGGTTTAAAGGTTTGTGGTATTTGCGGTTCAATCAAATCATCTAAATCTAGGTGCATTTTTGTCCGCACCAGACCAGCAAAGAGATCGGTGCTAACAACAGGCCCCAAAAGACTATTGCGGTCGCGGGTATCTTGCAACAGCACTTCGGCACGAGACTTGAGAATATCCGCAATTTGGCTGAAGGCAAGCGCTGCGGTTGATAACTGTGCCTCCAAGGGTAAACTTTCTAGCTCGGCATCCAAACAATCCCACATAGCATCAAGAGAAGAAGTTGGTGGAGATTCAGACAACTCATCCAGCACATCCCAAATTGTTAATTGGCGGTATGTGGTCATTGAAGAAATTCAGGATTTAACGGGCAGGGTCGCACTGGGCAGTAACTTGAAGCAATCTCAAACATATCTTTATATTGATACAGTGAAACACTGTATTGTTTTGCAAAAGCCTGCAACACCTGATCTGTATAGGCGCGGATCTTGCCAGCCGTTAGTCCAAAGCAGTGAATTGGTTCTAAGCGACAAATAGGCTGTTGCCCCAGCCAGAGTTCTGCGCCCAAGGCGTGCAATGGTTTATCCCCTAGTTCTTTATACAAATACAGCACTGCAAAATATGTTGCTGGTGGTTCGACTGCAATTGCATCAATTTCTGCTGAATTCTTCTGGGAGCGGTGGCGGTAAAACGAACGGCGATTATGACAGATTTTGGGATTCCAACACCCGTCCCCTTGTGGCCCATGCAGTAGTTTTGCTTGAGTTGTTGGTAGTTTGGAGCATAGCTGACACTTGGGGTCTAACGGCTTCGGCATACCTTACTCCGCTTCTTCGCCAATCGCGCGATAGTAAGCAGCGATCGCAGCTTCTTGTTCGCTGCGAAGGGTATAGCGCCGAAACGCTTTCTCGCTTTGATGTCCTGTTAATTTTCGTGCATGGCTGGGGTCAACTCCCAATAGCAATAAGTCAGTAGCATAGGTGTGGCGAAAGGAGTGAGGGTGCAAATCCTCAATGTGAGCTATTTCACCAATTTTTTCCACAGCAAAGTAAATGCCGTGATAACTCAAGCGTTCACCTTTGTATGAAGCATGGTGTGAAATCATCAGTGGGCTAAGGCTGGTCAAAACCTCTCCTTGCTGTGAGCGCGTAAGCAAATACTCTGCTAAAACTTCCCGGCTCTCTTTTCGCAGTGGAACTAAGCGTGGTTCATTGGTTTTGGTGTCTGGTAAAAACAGCAGTTTGCCATCAAATGAGCCAACATTTAGCTGCACAACTTCCCCAGCCCGAAGTCCATGACTGAGAATGTGGACGAGTGCTGTATCTCGTTGCTTTGTTTCTCCCAATAATTCCAACGCTGACCAAACCCGTTCCATCTCTTCTGGGGTTAAACTCTGGGCTGGTGGCAGTGGTACTTTTTCCAGTTTTATCCCCAGTGTGGGATTAGTAGCAATAATTTCAGGATATGTATAGCACATCCATTTGAAAAAGCTTTTGAGTGCCGCAATTGAGGCATTGATGCTGCTTTTTGAAAGGGGATTACCTGCGTCAGTCCGCAGTTCATCCCGCAGGTATTCTTTATATAGCGCAAGATGACGTGGACGCAGTTCATGATAGTGCAGCTCACTCCAAGCCAAAAACCGCTTCAGTTCGCGTTCGTAAAGCTTGCGGCTGTTGGGTGCGAGATTGTTGCTGCGTAAAAATTCTAGAACTTTTACCCACCGAATATCGGTTGGTGGTCTTGTACTAGCCGTGCGCCCAGAGAGTGATGCCGTTTCAGCGTTCAGAGGAATAAGTTTAATCGGAGGTAAATTATTTAGTTCAGGGTTATTCACAATAATTATGCGATCGCACTGGGTGGCTCTGAATTTAAAAATTCAGTATACACGAATTCGGTGTGAAGACAAAATAAGGTACTCTTATCTTTTATCCGATATAAACTCCGATTAATACCTTTTCTCCAGATGCCCCAGTATCTAAAGTATTAATTTATACGTAAAATACGTAGGCTTAGTGAAATTTTGCCGCAGACTAGAATGGCACGCTTGTTATGGCTGGCTAGCTCAAAGCCTTGTCTGATACCAATTCACAATTCACAATTCGCAAGTCGCAATGGGCTAACGCCCCGCTCCGTTAACGCAATTAAAGAACTTAGATACAGCAAGGTTTTCAGAGTTTACATCTGCATAAAATTTTTCGTTACATGGTATGAATGTAGAGGAATAAAAAAGTTCAACAATAAATAATAAAGTCCAACAATAAATAAAAAAGTTCTACAATTTCTGTTAGGTGCTTTATCCCGCTTCAGGCATCCGTCCATGAATCGCTCGCAAGTCTTACCGCCGTGCGATCGCTACATTATTAATTACTAGAGCGATTGCCTCCGGCGGGGCGTAGCCCATCGCGCCCACATTTGGGTAGGATTACTTTCCTAATTGTTCAACTTTTTTATTTGAGTTTGGTGTCTCTGTATTGAAAAAGTGGTAGAGTGATCCCTTTTCCATCCCCAAATTGTTCAACTTATTTTTACGTGGACTTGCACCCAACCACGAAAAATCAATGCTTTGAGAGACTAGAATTGTTTAACTTTTTTATATGCTTACAATGACAAGTAATTTCACTTTATCTGCGAATTGCTGTGGCTGAAATCCCTATAAGTTCGTTGCCGCAATTTCACTTTATCTACGAACCCCCACTTATTATTACGTTGAAAAAATTTCGCTAAGGAAGCAAACTCACTATACAAACACTGTCAGGAGAGCAAAGCATAACAAAGTTCTAAATGGTGCCGAAAGTAATACCCTGTTGTTTGAGCCACTGACGGTATGCAATAGAATAGCGATCGCTCGGTAAATGTACTTCTGCTTGCAAATTTAAAGGTAAGCGTCGGGGTTGCTGGGAATTGACAATGGCAATATCTTGACTAGCAACAAGATTTTGAATATTTAGATAGACTTCAACTGGAATTTCACGGGCGCTGTTTACCATTAACCAGTATTGGGCCACGCACTCATCTTCATCAACTGGCGTAATTGTATAGAAGACATTTAGACGATGCTCTCCAGGTCCGAGTTTAAAGTATGCCACTAGCGGACGGAAGATACGGTAATGGTAAGTGTTGAAAATCATTGGCGCTTCTTTCGGATTAGCCGAACTAAAATCTAGTTCCCACAAACCACATTTGAAACTAATCTGATCTCCAAGAGACTCTAATTCATAATGCGTCAACTCAGGACGACTAGCGTGGGCGAATAATCCTGAATGCATAATTGGGAAGTGTGCCGGATCGATAAAATTTTCCAGCGTCCGCAGGGGGCTAGAGTGATAGTGGTAAGGGCCACAGAAAATTTTGCGATAAACCGGATTGTCCCACTCAGAAAATGGAGCTATATCTTGTTTTGGTGTTCCTAAACAAACCCAGAGCAAATCGTAACGCTCAAGAAGTTGGTAAGTTTTAACACAAGCTCGTGCGGGAGGCGATTGGTCTGGATTAGCTGGAGCTAGTATACATTGGCCTTCGCTGTTAAAGGCTAAACCGTGGTACGAACAGACAAGGGTCTGTTTATTGACATATCCCAAAGAAAGACGAGCGCCACGATGAGGGCAAAGGTCTTGCCAAGCTAGAACTTTGTCGCCATTATGCCAAAGTACTAAATCTGAGCCTAATAAACGTTTGTGCAGAACTGTTCCAGGTTGGAGGTCTTGCGAGCGGGCTATTACATGCCAATCATTCAGCAAAATCTGGTCTTGCACCATGAGTATCGACACCCTTGAGGTCAAATACCTATATCTTAATCAGAGTGAACATGAAATTTGAACTTGATTTTGTCAGCGATCTGGTACGCTGGGCGCTTGCTTTTCGCTACCATCAACTACAGAAATCATCCACGCGGATATCCCGCCAGACATCAGAAACCTGCCAGCCGGAATTACCCACAGATTGTACTGGAGGATTATCAAGCAATGGAATATAGTCAGGAACTCTAGGCTCTGAAATCGCTACTGGTTTCTCCTCAACCTCAACCACAGGGGCTGGAGAATTGACAGTATTAGCCTCAAGAAGTTGGTCTTCTGCTTCTTCGATTAACTTCATCTGTCTCAGGGTGAGCTTGTCGGATTTTTTGATGATTTTCTTAATATCTGTATCATTAGAAGTTTTCATTGGCTGTTCCCTTGAAGGCATTGGCTTAAAATTTGTCTGAGTAAAGCTGCAAGAAGATAGGTATAAATAATTTGCACAGAATTAACAAGGTACACCAAATCTATGGGAAATACGAGTCCCAAATTGTAAGAATTTATTAATTGGACATAAATATCTTTTTCGGGCAGATGCTTAAAAGCGATCGCAGTAGGATCATTTTCTAGAAGTCAAAATTCTTTTGGGTTTTTGACATACGTTGATCTGTACCAATGCCATCGCTACGATTCAAAATACGCCTTTAGAAGAAACCATGACGGCACTCGCTGAGGTAGTGCGTTAGGGAAAAGCTCGTTACATCGGCTTTAGCGAATGGAAAAAGTTTTTGCCAAAAAGCTAGGGCTTTTGCTCTATAAGGAGAACCAAGTTCTTAATTTTGGATAAAGTCGAGCTTAGTGGCTATTCATAAAATCATTTATGGAAATGCGATCGCCATACAGCCAATGTTCATACTAGCTAAAATAAATCTTAGAGTAGGCAATAAAAATTAATAAACATCAAAAATGTTTGAGAAAGAAGTCAATGTCAGAGATAGTTTTCACTCAAAACAGGCTGGGGGCGGCAGTGATCCGAATAGTTTTGATTGTAAAGAAACATGGTATCCCATCCATTACCTAGAGGACTTAGACAAATCAAAACCAACGCCTTTTACAGTGCTGGGAAGAAATATTGTAATTTGGTGGGATAGACTTGCCCAATCTTGGAGAAGCTTTGAAGACCAGTGTCCTCATCGTTTAGCACCGTTGTCTGAAGGCAGGATTAGTGACGATGGACTTTTGGAATGTCCCTATCACGGTTGGGCTTTTTCTGGAGATGGAAATTGTCAAAGGATTCCTCAACAAGTCAAAGGTGGAACAGCAGACACATCAAAACGAGCTTGTGTGGCATCATTACCAACTATTGAAAAGCAAGGGCTGCTGTTTGTATACGTTGGTGAATATGAAAATGCTGCCAAAACTGAAGTCCCAATAATTGAACCATTAGAAGAATCTCCCGAAGGATGGGTTGTAATTAATACATTTAGAGATGTACCTTATGACGCATTAACACTATTAGAAAATATACTAGACCCTAGCCACATATCGTTTACACATCATAAAACGGTAGGAAATAGGGCAAATGCAGCACCTTTGGAACTTGAAGTGATTGAATCTGGGAAACATGGATTCAAAGGGATTTGGAAACAAGGTTTGAAACCAGGGCAATCAGGAAAGTTGTCTACAACCTTCGTCGCTCCAAGTTTAATGTGGCATGACATCAACTCCCCGCGTGGTAGAATTCTAACCGTTGTTTATGCTACACCCATACGCAAAGGAGAATGTCGTGTATTTGCACGTTTTCCTTTTAAGTTTCCTGATAAACTTCCAGGTTGGTTTATTAAGCTCAGACCGCGTTGGTATTACCACATTGGACAAAATGGGGTTTTAGAAGACGATCAAATTTTTCTCCACTATCAAGAAAGGTATCTTGAAGCTAAAGGAGGTAGCCCTAACTTTACTAAAGCCTTTTACCTTCCAACCAAAGCAGATAGTTTTGTATTTGAATTGCGTCAGTGGGTAAACCAATATAATGCTGAACCATTTGGCAAAGAGACTTTTTCTCCCCCATTGGCAAAGTCCGTGCTTCTGGAGAGGTATCATTCTCATACGGAAAAATGTGCCAGTTGTAGCTCGGCGCTTTCTATTATTGAGCGATTGAGATTTGGGAGTGGAGTTGCAACAGTACTTACTTTGGCTTGGACTCCAATGCTTTTTTTATTTTTTCAGACAACATCAGTTGTAGTAGTTGTGATTGAAACTCTAGCTCCCTTAATTTTTGCACTAGCATGGCTCGGACTAAGTAAGTTAGTTATTCAGTTTTATGATGGACGAACCTTACCTCCACGAAACCGACCCGAAAAAAACTGAAATCTAATAATACCAGAAATATATGAGTAAGCTCATCTTAATTACAGGCATAAGTAAAGGTCTAGGTTATGCGATGACCGAAGGTTTTATTCAACAGGGACATACTGTTATTGGTTGCGCCCGTTCATCAGATGCAATCGATAAAATACGCCAAAAGTTTAGTGCGCCCAATGATTTTACATCTGTAGATGTGGCAAATGAACAACTTGTAAAAAAATGGGCAATAGAGGTACTTCAAAAGTATTCACCGCCAGATATAGTAATTAATAATGCGGCAATTACCAATTACCCAGCACCTTTGTGGGAAATACCATCTGAAGAATTTTCGGATCTTATAGATATCAATATCAAAGGAGTAGCGAATATAATTCGCCATTTCGTACCAGCAATGGTGAAAAAGAAACGGGGTATTATTGTTAACTTTAGTTCAGGTTGGGGACGCTCGACTTCAGCCCAAGTTGCACCATACTGCGCTTCCAAGTGGGCAATCGAAGGATTAACTCGTTCTTTGGCACAAGAATTGCCAACTGGTATGGCAGCTATACCCCTCAATCCAGGTATTATTCATACTGATATGCTTTCTATTAGCTTTGGAGAAGAAGCTGCTAATTATATACCTGTGTCTGATTGGGTATTAAAAGCTGTTCCGTTTATTCTCAATTTAAAACCCAAAGATAATGGGATTCCTTTAACCATTTCATAAAATTGGTCATGCGTGAATTGCTTTGACTGTATATTAACCAATGCAACAGCGATGTCTACGACGGGCTGCGCCTACGCAATTGGCTCAATGTGGTTCAGTTAAGAAAGTTTTTCTGTGAAGGCAAGGGAACAGTTACGAAAAAGCAGGCTGATTTCAACTGTATTGGTTTATCGCCCAGAGGCACAGGAAATTAGTACAATTTTTGAATACTGGAGTTTTCATTTTTGAAAAAGCATTTGAGCCAAAGTCTACCTATAGCGCCAAGCCGGAAACTGAAGATTACGATCCTAACAGTAGGTTCAAGAGGAGACTTGCAACCATACTGTGCTTTGGCTATTGGGTTGAAACGTGCGGGGCATGAAGTAACCGTAGCAACGCATGAGAACTTTGAGTTATTTGTGAGGAAGTTCGATTTAAAGTTTGCAGCGATCGCTGGCAATATGGAAGAGTTTATGCAATCGAAACAAGGGCAGCGATTGATTGCGGGAGAAAAGTTGAAAAAAGAAGAGGCAGATAAGCTTTTGCTTCAACAGTTGCAGTCTGCTTGGGTAGCGTGTCAGGGAAGTGAGGTAATTATCTACACGCCGCTAGCTATTTTTGGATATCATATCGCAGAGAAATTAGGCGTACCTTGCTTTTTTGCATCAGTTCTACCGTTGACTCCTACAGGGATGTTTGGGTTTTTGAGGTTTGCTCAAACAACTAAAAACCCGCTAAAGAAAGCGATAAATTATGGCAGCTACTTACTAGTAGAGTTTTTGCACTGGCAAAGATATCGTCAACTGCTCAATCACTTCAGAACAGAAACTTTGAAATTGCCGCCCTTACCATATTTGGGCAGACGCTTCAGACGGAAGACTCCGGCGAATGTATCAAGAATCCCTGTATTGTATGGATTTAGTTCACACGTCATCCCAAAACCCCGTGACTGGCCTGCATGGGTGTATGTAACTGGGTTTTGGTTTATTGACCAAGCCTCCGAATATGAGCCACCCCTGGAACTAGAGGATTTTCTGGGACGAAAGCAATTGCCTTTATGTTTTGGATTTGGGAGCATGACGATGCCCAATCCAGAATATCTTACACACTATATCGTGGAAGCCTTAAAGAAAACACATCAAGGTGGGATTATATTATCAGGCTGGGGTAATGTTGGAAGAACGGTGAATATAAAAGATTCGCTACGAGTGTTTGTGATCAAGGAAGTTCCGCATGATTGGTTATTTCCTCAAGTGCCAGCAGTAGTACATCACGGAGGAGCTAGTACAACGGCAGCAGTGTTACGTGCGGGGACACCATCAGTTACCGTACCCTTTTTTGCAGACCAGCCGATTTGGGGAGAAAAGCTAACTGAGTTGGGAGTCAGCCCACAACCGATACCGTACAAGAAAGTGTCAGAAAAAACTTTAGCAGCAGCGATTGAAATCGTACTGGGCGATGAGGCGATGCAGAAAAAAGCCCAGGAGTTAGGTGAGAAAATCAGGGATGAAGATGGTGTGGCGAATGCTGTTGAAGCATTCCATCGGCATTTGGGGTTGATTGGGTGAGAAATCCCACACAATTAAAATACATCATCACACCCACAACAGCAGTAAATGTCCCAAGTTAAAGTTGATACCGTACTCTGTGTCAACGGCAGTGTCCTAATGGTTTTTTACACGCCAGGGCATTGTTGGGAATTCCGTATCATCAGCCGCACGGGTGGGATATTCGGGGAACAAAAGATTTATTACACGGCGGAGGCAGCTTTGAGGATTGGGCTAGAGTGGTTGCGGGATGAACGGTAATGAGTGCTTAGACGATCCAGGGTCAGCATTAATGGTAAGAGACAATCGTTTTTAGTCAAGGTGAATTGCTTGAAATTGTATAGCGATTTTTTAATTTGTTGCTCCACTAACTATGTGGAGGTGAATTAATGGAAAACAAAAGTTGGCGATCGCTACAATCAATATTTTCAGCACTTATACAGAGGCGTGAATACCTGATATTGTATAAAATAAATCTTAGTGAAAAGGTAATAAATGTACTTTTATATACTCTAATGAAATAAGTAACTCAGTAGAGTATTTTTTTTAGAGTCACTGCCCTTGAGAAATCGTCTTGTCTTGTTGCAACCCAACAAAACCTCGTTCTAACAATCATGAATTAAAAACGTATTGCTCATGGTTTATGTCATTATCATTACCTGAAGGAAGCTATTATTCCCATATTAGTTTATCTTGATTACACAAATATAAGCTGCCAACCAATGAGGAAAATTGCTATGTCTGCAAAAATATGGCTAATGTATCCAATCCAAATTGAACGATAATTTAAGTAGCACCATGACCATATAATACCTGCAATAAACACGCCGCAGGAGCATAATGCTGTTGCACGCCAGTCGAAGTAAGCTGCTAAACCAATAATATGGTGAATCGTAAAAAACAGTGCAGACAGTATTACAGCTAAACGACTTGATACTAAAATTTCACACTGACGATAAACAAACCAACGCCAGACAAATTCCTCAAGCAAAGAGTTAATAAATATCCAATATCCTGCACCTAGTAAATAAATATTAAAGCTACTGAATCCAACTAGCCTTGCTCGTTCTCGAACATATTCAGTATCAATCCACCGCCAGCCCAATAGCCAATAAACAGTTAAGATAACAAATAACATTATTAATCCTAATCCAACTCCAGCCAGCAAGTCGGCTCTTTTAGGATATTGAATTTTTAAAGCATTTTTATCGACAAAAGACAACCAAATAACTGGAAATAATAGAAGCCATACTTTTGATAGTAAAGCTACTAAGTATCCTTCTAATCCGGGTAGGAAGTACAATTGGGTTGCAACACCAATACTTGAAGCTGGCACGAGTAGCATCAGTGCTAGTAATGCCTTTTTTTCTAAGGTTATTTGGAGCATATTAAAAATTTAACCTATCAGAAAATTAGAACAAACAGTATTTAAAACAGCCCAGAAATGAACGATAAAATCACTATTGAGATTGAATTGGGGTAGTTACTATGTTTATTAATCATTGGAATTTTACTGTAAGATTTATATAAAATAATATCCATGCAAATTACCTAACTAAGCTAAATTAAGACTAACAATAAACATTCAAAACCTGCCCTAATTAACATGGCTATTTTGTACCAGAATTAATCAACATTACAGCTACCCCAATAATTACTCTTGGTATGAAGCTAGAGACTGCTGTGAAACATCCAGTAGATGTGGCAAGTAGTTTTTGGTTTTAGGTAAACTTAACTATGTTGTGATGTAAATCAGTAGTGCAAAAGAAATAATGACGCACAATCTACTAATAATTATTATTGTGGTAAATTTGTATAAAAGTATTTACATTAAGGGATTAAAATTAGGGATATAAATCTTTAAAAACATTGTATTGCAACTAATTAAATAAGGTAATTGATTAGGTTGACACTCTTGTAAGTGGATACTTTTTAAAAGGATATATCTCTTAAAAATCAATCTAATTACCTGCTTGCTTATGTGACACTCGCTGTTTTGGCATAGGGTTGTTGTATCTAAATTAGTCTTAACAATAACCAAGGTTAATATTTCAGCATTTACCCAATCAAGAATGAGTTTAATGGAATAAGGGATAGTGCCCAAGATAGTGATTGTTCCCACTACCGTACCAAGAAAAATGTTGTGTGTGATGTCACACTTTGATGGTAAGTGTGAGCAATGACGCATTTACCCGAACATCACCTCAGAACGAATAATTGGTATTTGAAAATAGTGCTAATGTACTATAGCGCTGGTAACATAGTATTTTACTAAGCACCAGTTAGCCTAACTTTCTAATGCTTCACTCTCCTTCCAAGTGAGAAAAATAGTTCACGTAGACATGGATGCCTTCTACGCATCGGTAGAATATAGGGACAACCCTAGCTACCGAGGCAAACCGTTAGTCGTCGGTGGCAGCCCGAATCAGCGAGGCGTGGTTGCAGCCGCCAGTTATGAAGCTCGTAAGTTTGGGATTCACTCAGCAATGCCGTCAATAACAGCGATCGCAAAATGCCCCGGACTGATATTTGTCAGACCGAGATTCGACGTTTACAGAGAGATTTCCACTTCAATCCACGCTATCTTTAAACGCTACAGCGATTTAGTGGAAGGGGTTGCACTAGATGAAGCATATCTAGATGTTACTGAGAACCGACAAAATATCCCCTACGCTTCTACTATCGCAAGACACATCAAAACTGCGATTTCCCAGGAAACTCAGTTGACGGCAACCGCAGGCGTGTCAATTAACAAGTTTCTTGCAAAAATGGCATCAGGGCAGAACAAGCCCAACGGACTAACCGTGATTTTACCGGAGGATGCGATCGCATTTGTAGAGCAACTGCCAATTGAGAAGTTTCACGGCATTGGAGAAGTTACAGCAGCGAAAATGCATTCACTCGGCATTCACACTGGCGCAGATTTGAAAGAGCGATCGCTGACTGAGCTAACACAGCATTTTGGTAAAGCAGGTAATTATTACTACAAGATTGCCAGAGCAGAAGATGACCGCCCAGTTGAGGCGAATCGAATTCGCAAATCGATTGGTGCAGAAACCTCGTTTGCACAGGACTTAAGCGATGTTGGTCAGATGTTGCAGGAACTTGAACAGATCGCCCAGATAGTGGAGCAAAGGTTAGAGAAGCATGAAACACGAGGCCGCACATTAACGTTAAAAGTCAAGTTCTCTGACTATCAGTAGTTAACCCGCAGTAAGACAATGCTTGCTCCCATCAGTGAACTCTCTACGATTTTTGAGATAGCCAAAGCGCTGTTTGAGTCGATTGATCTGGAAAACCGCAGTATTAGGTTACTGGGTATTTCCTTATCCAACCTGGATAATGCCAAACAAACCCAAGTAATTCAATTGCCACTATTCCAAAATGCAGGCATTATATTTTAGCGTAGGCTAGCAAGAACCGCAGGCATAGTGCTGTTTAAATACTGACTCACCCACGACATAGATCATCAACTCTCAACTCGCGCCACACGTCTGACGGTTGCCACCCAGAGTTACCAACAGAGCGTAGGGGGCGATAGTGTTCAGAAATGTATTCGGATTCGGAAACGTAGTCTTCAATGTACACAGGTGGATTGGGTTCAATTACTGGTTCAGGAATATTTTGATTCTCAGGAATCTCAATGGGTTCAATCGGTGGTGGGGTTACTTCTGTTTTCTTGCGAACTGGGTTAGGGTTTTTTTTGATGAGTCGTTTCATATCTATAGGAATCATTCGGCTTTCCACAAAGAACGGATATCCCAGAATACAAGAACTTATCAGCGAATCAGAGACATTTTGCCATAAAGTTGTATGGGCGTGGATTGCTTTTTAGGGACGGGAGCGGAGCGCGATGCCGAATAGTCTGCTAATGAAGGTGGTCTTATTATTAAATGGGAGCGCAAGATTAAAAGAAAGCTAATACAGTTTATTGAATATGGATACTCATATCCCAGAATGCATTTGTCCAGTATTAAATAATTATTTGTTGTCATTACAAATCGAACTTCTAGGTCTGATAGTTGGCTACTATGTTTACCCTCTGCAAAAGGAGTATTGCGCTACAGTCTACAGCTTCTAAAAGCGTTAGCCTCAATTGTAGCAAGCATAAATCCTGATCACCAGTTAAACTCCTCGCACAGGCATTTAAGCAATGGCAAAAATTCAGCAGACTTGGCAACGTTGGATTCCTGGACTTTTTGAGAAAGTAGTAAAACGTGGAGAAACATTGGAGTCGGGAGCAGAAGTTACTAAAGCTGCTTTGGAATTTGCGATCGCTCTGGGTGTACTAGCAACTGTACCATCAGCACCAGTCGTTGCAGCTGGGTTAGCATTTGTAGGAATTGGACGGAAAGGCTTGGCATTTCTACATGAGAGAACAAATCAAAAACTTGAGATAGAAGAATGGGTAGCTTTTGCTTGTCCATTGGCTTATATAAATAGTTTTAATGCTTTAGTTGAGAGAAACGTTTGGTTACAGGAAAAACTGAATGCAGAGCTAAAAGAGCAGGAGGTTAAGCCTCAGTTTAGCCAATTGCCCCAATTGGAATTAGATAATAATAAAGCTGAAGAAGCATTAAAGCAGTTTCCAACTTCAACATTAGGACAAGCTTTAAATCAAGAATTATCTACTTACTTAGAAGCAAAAGGGATTAGATCAGAGATTGCATCTTTAGTCACAGGATGGGTTGCCTGGGATACATATAATTATATCAAGCAGTTTTTATCATACGAATTAGAAGATGTGCGTCAAACCTTAAGTTTATTGATAACGGCAGCACCAGAAATAAGAGCTATTGAAAAATATGCCAGCATTGAGTCATACCTGAAAGAGGAGATATCGCTATCACCCAGTGACCCGTTACTAATGGAAAGATGGAAGGTAATAGGTGAAAAATTTAAAATACCGGAAATCTATGTGCCACTGAAAGCTCAATTGTTAGATAACAATGGCAAACCTAAAGAAAAGTCAATTGTTGATTTTGAGAATTGGGTAACAGAGCAACTGAATAAATCTGAAACAAATAGGCAAGTTATTTTTATTCAAGCAGGCCCAGGGCGAGGCAAAAGTGTCTCTTGTAAAATGTTTGCAGAGCGGGTAAGAAAAGAACTTCACCCAATTTGGACACCAATACTAATTAGGCTAAGAGACATAGATACTTTTGAGCCAAATATCGAAAATACTCTTCGTGCGGCTATCAGGGAAAACTTTGCTAACCGAGATGATTGGTTAAGCGATCGCAATACTCGATATTTATTTATATTAGACGGTTTTGATGAATTACGTTTTGAAGGAAGAACAGCAAAAGGAATAGAAGATTTTCTTGGGCAAGTAGGAAACTACCAAGCACAAAGAGTATGTAGGCATCAATTCATAGTGACTGGAAGAGAGTCAGCGTTGCATGGAATTGAAAATCGGCTACCAGCTAACTTAGTTAGGTTAGAAATAGCATTAATAGATGACCAAATCCAGACGCAATGGTTATCAAAGTGGGGTAGATTAGTTGGGCAAGATAAAGTATTAGAGTTTCAAAAGTTTCTCAAAGCAGATAATTGCCCTGAGCGTGTTAAAGAATTAGGGCGAGAACCACTTCTACTATATCTTTTAGGGGCTATGCACCGAGATGATGAGTTAAATATCCAAATGTTTGGAGGTGCTAATGATGCTCAAGCTAAAATAATAATCTATCAAAAAACACTAGATTGGGTTTTAACGAAACAACGCCCTGAAAAACTTAATCAAGAGCTTACAGAATTTGATACAGAAGATTTGCGCCTGATTTTAATTGAAGCGGGGTTATGTGTTACTCAGTCTGGAAGAGAATGGACTTCAATCAAAGCAATTGAAGAACGGCTAAAAAATGATAAATCAGCTAGAGATTTACTGGAATCAGCACAAAATAAGCTTAGTGGTGAAAATCCTTTAAGAAATGCGTTAGCAGCATTTTATCTAAGACCAGCAAAAGCATCATCATCAACAGAGGGTGCTGTCGAGTTTATTCATAAGAGTTTTGGTGAATTTCTCTGCGCTCAGAAAATAAAAGAAAGCTTGAAACAGTGGACAGAAATATCTTCTAAAAGTAGGCGTGAGAGATATGTTACTGATGATGACAAGCTAGCAGGAGAAATCTATGATTTATTTGGCTACGGTGGATTGACAATAGAAATTGTAGGGTATTTGATGGCTCTGCTTGATCCTAAAGAGAAGTTTCAATACTTAAAATTATTTGAACGATTAGAAGATTTCTATATTTATTGGTGTAAAGGAGAATTTATAGATATAGATGACAAAACAACATTACCTCAAGAGAAAGCAAAAAATCTAAAAATACAAGGGGATAGGAAATTAGGTCAGCGACAAGTTGATATATTTACTGGCTTAAATGTAATGATTCTTCTCTTAGAATTACACCGTTATGCTCAGACTCAAAATGAACTAAAGGATAATATTGTCTTTTATCATTGCGGTAAAAAAGACAGCGATAATTTTGATCAGCAGCGATTGCTTCGGATTATTGGATATAGCAACAGTGTCGCCGTAAGTACTTTTTCAGAAACTGTTGGTTATTTCCTCTCACGCGCTAACCTCGAAGGTGCTATCCTCTCTGGCGCTATCCTCTCTGGCGCTAACCTCTCTGGCGCTAACCTCAAAGGCACTAACCTCAAAGGCGCTATCCTTGATGGTGCTAACCTTGATGGTGCTAACCTCTCTAGCGCTAACCTCTCTGGCGTTAACCTCGAAGGTGCTAACCTCGAATGTGCCATCCTCGAAGGTGCTAACCTCGAAGGTGCTAACCTCTCTAGCGCTATCCTCCCTGGTGCTATCCTCCCTGGTGCTATCCTCTCTGGCGCTATCCTCTCTGGCGCTGACCTCTCTGGCGCTAACCTCTCTGGCGTTAACCTCTCTGGCGCTAACCTTGATGGTGCTAAACTCAGAGGCGCTAACCTCAGAGGCGCTAACCTCAGAGGCGCTAACTTCTCTGGCGCTAACCTCTCTGACGCTCACCTCTCTGACGCTCACCTCAGAGGCGCTAACCTCTCTGACGCTCACCTCAGAGGCGCTAACCTCTATGGCGCTAACCTCTCACGCGCTAACCTCTATGGCGCTAACCTCTCACACGCTAACCTCTATGGCGCTCACCTCAAAGGCGCTCACCTCAAAGGCGCTCACCTCAAGGGCGCTAACCTCAAAGGCGCTGACCTGATACGTGCTGACCTCTCTGACGCTCACCTCTCTGACGCTGACCTGATACGTGCTGACCTGATACGTGCTGACCTCTCTAACGCTAACCTTAATGGCGCTGACCTCTCACGTGCTAACCTCTCTGACGCTAATCTCTTAGGTGCTAAACTTTTGGGTGCTAAACTCTTGGGCGCTAACCTCTCTGACGCTAACCTCTTAGGTACTAACCTCTCTGACGCTAACCTCTTAGGTGCTAAACTTTTGGGTGCTAAACTCTTGGGCGCTAACCTCTCTGACGCTAACCTCTTAGGTGCTAAACTCTTGGGTGCCAAACTCTTGGGCGCTAACCTTGTCAATATTTCTTGGGATGAAGATACAGCCTGGGATAATGTGGAAGGATTAGATACGGCACGAAACGTTCCAAAAAAATTGCTTTCTCAATTAAACTCAACTGCTCAACCCTCGGCTTCAAAAGACACTCCACCGCCAACCTGACCCCACCGCCCCCGATAGAATTCCTGCTGTAACCCCGACAAAACCGCCAGCACCCCAAGTTCCGACCAATCCCCCAAATCTTCGCTGTGCAGAGATACCCGGTAATAGCCGCAGGGGATGCGATGTGTTCGACAAGCCGCAAAGCGTCTAAGAACTGTACAGGAAAACCTGATGAGTGGCACTTCTCGATTTATACAGACGACGATGATTTAATTGGCAGACAGTGCAACAAGTCGTTGAAATGCCGATGGTACAGGAAGATTTGCCAACTGCTGGCGGATTATCTCGACACACTCCGCCGAACTGAATAAGGAGGTATCAACTTCCATATCATAAATACCAGGGATGTGAACTTCGCTCTGCCATAACTCAATCGGATGTGGCGCTGGGGAGCCGGGAACAGTATCCATGTTCTGGCCTGTATTCCATCGTCTTTCCATAATTACCTCAATTGGGCAACGAACACCCACGAACAAAACGGGTAATCCATTTAAACGCCGAGCGCAATTGACCAGAATACCCCGCTTGATGGCGTATGCGTCATGATGTCCGACATCAACAACGACATTGATCCCCAAACGGCTGTGAGCAGCAATAGATTCATACATCGCACTGTACAAAATGGGAATCAAAGGTTCAATATCTTGGCGTTCTCCCCCTGGTCGCAGACCAATTCCCGGCAAAAATCTTGCAGGAGTCATCTGCATAAACCCATCGACCCCCAAGTTCATCCATAGACCATTAAATGATTCTTGAATGGCTGTGGCAATACTCGACTTGCCTGAGCGTGGAGTACCATTGAGGATGATAATCTGCCCCAGATCATGCGTCTGTTCCATGATTTCTCCGAGCATAGTTGATAAAAATGTAAATAAATTACTAACTCCGGTCTGCGATCGCTTCAACTCGATAAAATTTAGATTTTGACGGAGAAAACAGATTTAAATGGGACGCTCACAAGGTTCACCATACTGTCGATAACCAACTCGTTTGAAGGCAGAAATCATCCGCTCGTTACCCACCCAAGTATCACAAAACACTCTCCAAACGCCTACTTCTTGTAATGTACGTGTTCCTTGTGACAAAAGATCGTTTGCAAAACCATATCCTCGATACTGGGGCAGAACGCCAATATCGTAGATAGTTCCTTCCTCTTTGCCATCCTTGGCGCATCCTGTAAAAATAACTGGAAGCACAAACCTTACAATGTCGCCATTTTGATTAATTCCAAACTGCCACCAGTCATCTTGATACCAGAAGTCATCTTTGGCCAAATTGAGATATTTCTCAATCTCTTGGTACGGGGAAGTTGCTGAAATTTTCCGTTGATGACTGGCATCGGTTGATGAAGCCATGACACGCATCACAACACTGATTAATGAATTGTCGCCCATCGCCTCAACCCGCTTAAAAACTAATCGTGCTGGAACTTCAATTAACGGTTTTGGCTCCTCCCAGACAAAGGGGACTTTGAAATAAGTTTGTTGATTCATAAGTGATAGCAACAGATATCTGTAAGCTGCACCTTTTATCCTAGACGATACTACATAATTAGCGTGGCAGATGGTAATTGAGCTTTTATTTATTCTTTCTACAAAGCGTTTAATCACCCGCTCCCATCAGTGAACTATATTACCTTTGTGTGAGTTATTCGGGGTAATAATGGGATGCCGCAGATTGGCAAATGTAAACCATTGGTTGTCACGCATCTGGCTGGGTTACATCGTGGGTGCTGTTGATGCTGGCGCTTAACTCTTGTGTGACGGCAGTTTCAATATGTTTCGTTATTTCTGCATAAAACACGAAACTCTAGCTGAAGAATATTACATATCAAACTTCTATATAAACCAGGGGACAACACTTTAAAAGTCCCCTATTTTATGACTATGAGAGTTATTGAAACAGAGCGTTTAGTTCTTCGTCGGCTGACAGTTGAAGATAGCAAGTTCATTCTTGAGATATTGAATGACCCTTTGTGGTTGCGCTTTATTGGTGATAAAGGTGTGAGAACTCTCGATGATGCTCGTGAATATATTTTGAAGAATCCGATCGCTATGTATGAGCGTCTCGGCTTCGGACTGTATTTGGTTGAGCTAAAGGAAAAGAGCGTGTCGATTGGAATTTGCGGTTTGATAAAAAGAGATTCCTTGGAGGATGTAGATGTTGGGTTTGCTTTTCTTCCTAAGTTCCGGGGAAAAGGATACGCCTATGAATCTGCTTTTGCTGTTATGATGTATGGGAGAAGAACCTTCGGCTTAACTCGTATTGTCGCTATCACTACACCGGACAATTATGGTTCAGCAAAGCTGCTCAAAAAACTAGGACTAAGCTTTGAGCGAATGATTAAACTATCTGATGATAGTAAAAGTGTTAGTTTGTTCATTTCTGATGTCTAACAATTGGGGTGCAGCGGATTTAAGAAAGCCACTCGTGTTGAGTTGGACTTTTTAGCAACCTCTGACCGCAGCCGTTATGCCGCGAATTTCAGTTACTGTCGTAAGGATTTCACAAGCTCATCAATGACTGCAATTGTGTGTCTGAATTATCTCCCAATTCTTGTTGTAGTTGGGATAGTTGATTTTCTAACGCTTCAGCAGTATGAATGAGATTTGACTCTTGGGCTATTTTTAGCTGGGTTTCTTTAATAGAGATTTTTCTCACTAGTTCATTCACTGCATCGACTGAATCATCATTTTCAGTAATCATGGCTTCATCACGAATATCCGTTTTTAGCAGAAATAATTGCTACAAAGCTTGCTATGTATGAATAAAATTAGCTACATTTTTCATTTTACACAAGTATATTAAAAAAGATATTTCCTTTCAAAACTTGCTTGAGTGATACCAATGCAGACACAGGTGTTAGAACTAGAAAAAATCGCTGACAAAATTAGAAAACTATTCGCACTGAGCCAATCTCCCAACGAAGCAGAGGCAAGCGCCGCCGCAGCTAAAGCCCAAGAAATGCTAACCCGGCACAATTTATCAATTGCCTCACTCCATGATTGGACACCTCAACCAGTAGAAGAAGAAGTGGTTCGCCAGTTCAAACGTATGACATCATGGAAATTTATTTTACTAAGTGGTGTTTGTTGGGGGAATTACTGCTGTGCGATCACTAGACACTACCATAGCGGGTCTAAAATGATTATCTTAGGGCGAAAAGTGAATATCGTCTCTACTCAGATTCAGTTTGAGTATCTTGAACAAACTATTGAACGACTGGCGAAACTTGCTCAAGGCAATCGCGCTTTTAGAAATGCTTTTAAATTAGGTGCTGCTAATAGACTTGTAAGTAGGATTCTTGAGAATCGCGATCAACAGAAAAATCAAGGGATTTCTGGAACTACTGAGTCAGTTGCAGTACCCGCCATTATCGTGCAAGCGCTCTATGAAAAACTAGAATCTGAGTTAGAAGCATATCTAAATAATGTGAAAGTTAAACAAATGGCGTTACCATCGTGTGGTTCAAAAGACGGATATTTCTCTGGTATATCTGCGGCTGATTCTGTCTCTCTTAATCGCCAAGTTAATAGCAGTCAACAGCACTATCTACCAGGTTAATTAAGACTTATCACGTCTGCTAATTAATCTTTTGAGACATTCCTAAACTGCCCAAAATCTCCTTTGGCTATTGGGTAGTATAACCGAAAGTTAAAGATAATTTTTAGGGATTGCTCAGACGGGCTAACATCCCTAAACCTAAACCAAAGATTAAGGTAAGTCTCAAAATTAGCACAGTGTGCAACTGACTAAAAAATGGAAGTAATTGATTTTTTACTGCGACTGAACTAAAAGCACCAGCCCAAGCGATACTTAGTACTACCAATAAAACTACATATAACGTTATTCCTCCACTAAAAGCTAAAAGTAAAATTCCAGTTACACCGTGGCTTAATATGTAACACCAACCTAAAGTTTTAGCCCAACTGATAACGCCAAAAATTTTCCAAGCAAAAGTGCGAGTCAATGTTAAAGTCAAAAATATTAAAGTAACTCTGGATAAAGTAAAGGCACTGCCCTGCTGTAAAGCCTCATCCCAAACTGCTGTCCAAGCAAATAACCAGCCTAGCATTACATAGCAAGAGAAGCTAAACACCAGTTTTATCCAAACAATATATATTGCAAACATTTCTAAATTAACCTTACTTATTAATAAATATTTGAACAAATAGTATTTAATATATGAACCATCAAAATAATCCATAATAACTCGTTATTAGTGATAATGATTCTTGTAACTTATTGAGCAACAGTTTATAATATTCTATAAAGATGATAAAGAAAAATGATTAAGCCTAAAAATGTGTATCGCGGACACTCAATGGAAAAAGTTGGTCATGGTAAAAGAGCGGAATTTAAAACAACTATCAACGAAAAAGAATGGTCTGCTGTGACTGAATTAGAGGTAAAAACAGCAATTGATGCTTGGATTGATGAAGGAGTAGAGCCTTAGTTATTGCCTGCATAGCTTAAAAATGCCCTGGACAATCCGAATCGAATCGATAGCCCATCACCGTAAAATCGAAACTCGACCAACTCACCTAATCGAAACATAGGTTTTTCTTTAGTGTTCGGTTGTAAGTTGCCTGTGCCGACGCAAGGAAAACCCCCACGCAAACTGTAGGCAAGATTTGCAATATTCATGCAGAGGTATAAATAATTACTAAATTATCAACTAAATGCTGCTAAAAGATGATTATAGTAAATTTATATACTCTATTGATGTGAATAACTCAGTAGAGTATTTTTGTGAAAGTGTGCCAACGTAAGCGATCGCCTTTCATGTGCCCTTGTTACAACCGCCCCTCTACCTCCAAATTTCGTAATGTTGATTTGTTCTCGCTTGGGCATCAGACGGTCGGGATCGTTCCTCCGTCAATGACATATTCAGCGCCTGTGATATAAGAGGCGCGGTCAGACACTAGAAAAGCGACAAGCTCCGCGACCTCTTCGGGGCGGCCCGGTCGTCCCATCGGGATTCCTCCGAGTGAGTCCATCAGTCCTTGACGTTCAGCATCAAGGTCAGTGCCGGCCTTCTGAGCTAATCTCTCGATGAGTTTCTCAGCCGCCTTCGTTTCGATGAAGCCGGGCGCAACGGTGTTGACACGCACCCCATAGGGCGCAACTTCGTTTGACAGCCCTTTGCTGTAGGTTGTCAGCGCCGCTTTTGCCGCCGCATACGCTAATGTCGCGTCGTGAAGCGGGAGCCGACGCTGGATAGACGAGATATGGATGATGACACCTGACTTCTGTTCAAGCATCCGGGGCAGAAATGCCCGATCCAAACGGACGGCGGCGAATAAATTGTCATTGAATGCCTGCTGCCAATCCCCATCTGTCAGGGCAAGCGCGCCGCCGCTTGGCGCAGAGGAGCCGCCAACATTGTTAATTAGGATGTCCACACTGTCGAAACGAGCGAATACTTCCTGCACAAGTTTGTTCGCGCCATCGGGCGTGCTGAGTTCAGACCCTATGAACAGGTCAGGCGATTGAAGGTTTTCAGTTAGGTATTAATAATTGCACGGAATTAATAAGGTACACCAAATCGATGGAAAATACGAGTCCCTAATTGTAAGAATTTATTAATTGTGTATAAATCTGTTTTTGGGTAGATGCCCCAGGATAATCTGTTGCACAGATGCAAGTATTAAGCGATCGCTTCTTTCCTCATGACTGTACCTGAAGATTTGTTTTGCAGTTTTGACTCCTAATAAGCAGATAATGGATGGTTAAGAGTTCTCGCTGTGGAGGAACAGCGTTGAAAAACTTATCAGCTGATAAAGGCACAATCTTAGTAGTAGATGACGAAGCCAGCATCCGGCGGATTTTACAGACGCGGTTAGAAATGATTGGCTACAGTGTAGTTACAGCTAGTGATGGTGAAGAAGCTTTATCAGCTTTTCGCCTGTTGATCCCTGATTTAATAGTTCTGGATGTAATGATGCCCAAGCTAGATGGCTACGGTGTCTGTCAAGAATTACGGAAACAATCAGACGTACCAATTATTATGCTAACAGCCTTGGCAGATGTAGCAGACCGAATCACTGGACTGGAGCTAGGTGCTGATGACTATATGACGAAACCTTTTTCACCCAAAGAACTAGAAGCTCGAATTGCCTGTCAACTAAAACGGCGCTCCCACAAAACCAGTGTCAATGTTATTCCTAATTCTGGGATAATTCATGTGGGCAATCTCAAAATCGATATTAATAAGCGGCAAGTTCATAAAAATGAGCAACGCATTCGATTGACAGGTGTGGAGTTTAGCTTATTAGAGTTGTTAGTTAATCATTCGGGAAAGATTTTTTCAAGGATTGAAATATTACAGCAATTGTGGGGTTTTGTACCAGAGATGAATACAGACACCCGTGTGGTAGATGTGCATATTTCACGATTACGGACAAAGGTAGAATCCGACCCCAACGATCCAGAATTTATTATCACAGCAAGAGGTAATGGTTATTTTTTCTCACGAATTGTTGAATCAGAACAGGAATAATAGAAAAATATGAGTAAGTTCATCTTAATTACAGGCATAAGTAAAGGTCTACGCGGGAGGGAAGAGGATTTGACTACTTCCAAAGAATAAACTGAATTATTACATAAAGCTATGCTGTAAGATTTAGAATATTTATTTCAATGATTTATCACAAATTACGAGTGATTATGTTAATGTTTTTATTTGATAATCACACTTAGATATGAGATATCAAGTAGGGGGTAGTCTCCGCAGTGACGACCCCACATACGTTACCCGTGAGGCAGATGAACAACTCTATGTCAGCTTGAAAACTGGCAATTTGTGTTATGTCTTTAACTCTCGTCAGATGGGCAAGTCATCGTTACTACAACGCACAATTTATCGTCTTAATCAAGAAGGGTATAGCTGTGTTTACTTAGATATGACTCGTTTGGGTAGCGAAAATACTACACCATCTCAATGGTACAAAGGCATTATTGTCAGCTTATTATATAGCTTAAAATTAGCGTCAAAAATTGATTTTCAGCGTTGGTGGGAAATGCAAGCAGGTATTTCCTCAGTGCAAAAACTACAGCTATTTGTTGAAGATATCTTACTACCAAATCTCAAAAATGATTCTCTAAGAAAGGGCAAAACTAAAGGTATTTTCATATTTATTGATGAGGTTGATAGCCTGCTGAGTTTAAGTTTCCCAATTAGCGATTTTTTTGGTTGGATTCGTCAGTGTTATAATTTACGACCATATAACTCAAACTTTGACCGCTTGGGATTTGCACTATTTGGTGTAGCTAGTCCCTCCGACTTAATTGCTGATAAACGCCGCACGCCCTTTAACCTTGGTAAAGCAATTGAGTTACAGGGCTTCGGACTGGATGAAGCCACGCCTTTGCTTTCAGGGTTAGAAGAAGTAGTTAGTCAAGCAGAAGCAATACTACAAGAGGTTATTTATTGGACAGGCGGACAACCCTTTCTGACACAAAAACTCTGTGATTTAATTGCTAAAGTAGCCTTTGAAACTACTACAGGAATAATTACTCTACCTCCAGGCACAGAAACATTGTGGGTAGAGCAATTAGTGTTTAGACAGATCATTAAAAATTGGCAGTCACAAGACGAACCGGAACATTTGCGTACTATAAGAGATCGCCTCTTATTCGACGAACAACAGGCAGGGCGGTTGTTGGGTATTTATCAACAGGTATTGCAGGCAGAAGAGGATCTTGAGCAGGAGAGCGGGGGAGAAGAGTTTTCCCCTTTGCCTCTTAATTTTGTTCCAAGTGATGATAGTCGAGAACAGACACAACTGTTGTTGTCCGGTTTAGTAGAAAGACACAACGGCTATCTCAAAATTAAAAATCCTATCTATCGAAATGTTTTTAATACCCAATGTGTGTTAAGACAACTAGATAATCTCCGTCCCTACTCGCAAACATTCAACGCTTGGGTAGCATCGGGTTACAAAGATGAATCGCGTCTGTTGCGAGGACAAGCTTTAAAAGATACTCAAAATTGGGCACAAGGCAAGAGTCTGAGCGATTTGGATTATCAATTTTTAGCCGCAAGTGTGGAATGCGATCGCAAAGAAGTGCAAATGGCATTAGAGGCAGCACGGCTTCAAGAAGTAGAAGCAAGACTCATACAAGAGAAAAAAACGGCTTTAGAGATAGAAGCAAGACTAGCACAAGAGAAAAAAACAGCTTTATTGCAGAGATATCTACTAGTTGCAGTAACTATTGGATTGCTCGTTTCTAGTAATTTGGGAATAGGAAGTTTCATTTTGTATCATCAGACTCGCAAAAGTGAAACTATTGCCAAAAACAGTGAAATTCGAGCGCTTGTATCTTCTTCTGTGGGATTGTTTGCCTCAAATCGCAGATTGGATGCACTTGTAGAAGCAATCAAAGCAAAAAAAAGACTGCAAAAATTAGTTAAATCAAATACAAATCTTGCACCTCAACTGGAGAATGCACTGCAACAAGCAGTTTATGGTGCAGATGAGTACAACCGTTTTTCGGGGCATACCGCAGCTGTAATGGCTGTAGATATTAGCCCTGACAGTTCTCTGGTTGCTTCAGCCAGTATGGATAGAACAATCAAACTGTGGCGGCGTGATGGCCGAGAAATTGCTACTCTCAAAGGTCATCAGGGAGCAGTTAAATCAGTTAAATTCAGTCCTGACGGTCAAATACTTGCATCAGGGAGTGAGGATGGTTATATTATACTTTGGCAGCACGCTCCCAAAGACTCATCGTGGCGCATTTATAAGACATTCCAAGCTCATACAGCTTCAGTTTGGGGAATCGCATTTAGTCGGGATGGTCAAACTATTGCCTCTGCAAGTTGGGATACAAAGGTAAAAGTTTGGCAGCGAGATGGTCAACTGCTAAGAACATTTCAAAATTACACAAAGGGATTTCGGGAAGTTGCTTTTAGTCCTGACGGCCAGACCATTGCTGCTGGGAGTTTTGACGGGACAGTAAAACTCTGGAGACGAGACACATCAGGCTGGCAGAACGCAAAAACTCTACAACCTCTCCAAGGTCATACATCTTGGGTTCTGGGCGTAGCTTTTAGCCCTGACGGACAAACTATTGCGTCAGCGAGTGAAGATACAACTGTCAAACTTTGGCAGCGAGACAGGACACATGGCAGTTATCGTCTTTATAAAACTCTCATTGGTCATAGTGCGGGAGTTTCGGGAGTTGCGTTTAGTCCCAATGGTCAGACTATTGCCTCCGCTAGTCTCGA
Organism: Nostoc sp. C110; assembly: GCF_043099725.1. GTDB lineage: Bacteria > Cyanobacteriota > Cyanobacteriia > Cyanobacteriales > Nostocaceae > Nostoc > Nostoc muscorum_A. The sequence continues at coordinate 238,551 of NZ_CP171142.1, forward strand.
CAAAACTATAAAACTTTGGGACATTGATGGCATAGAACGCACAACGCTCAGAGGACATAGTGCATCTGTTTGGGGAGTTACTTTCAGTCCTGACGGTAGCTTTATAGCGACCGCAGGTGCAGAAAACCTTGTGAGACTTTGGCAGAGTGAAAATCCATTCCAAAAGAGTGCCATAGCTCATAAAGGCGGCATTTGGTCAATAGCGATCGCTTCCGACAGTTCCACCATCGCCACAGCCAGCCACGAAAATACTGTGAAATTTTGGAGTCCTGGGGGCAAATTACAGAAAACTTTGACCCAAAAAGGCTCAGTTTCCCAGGTTTCTTTCAGTGAGGATAACAAGTTAATTGCTCTTCCTAGTGAAGATGATACGGTACAACTCAAGCGGCGAGATGGTACGTTAATCGCTAGTTACAAAAACCCTGATGGCAAAATCACCGGAGCGTTATTAAGTCCTAATGGTCGAGCGATCGCCATACCTAATGCTGACAATAATGTTCGGATATGGCGTGTAGGTCAACCTACGCTACAGATTCTCAAAGGGCATCAAGCCGAAATATGGGAAGTTGCATTTAGCCCTGACAGTCAACTGATTGCTTCTGCTAGTGAGGATAATACCGTTAAACTATGGACGCTAAAAGGTAAGTTACTCAGCACATTTGTCGGGCATTCGGCGGCAGTATGGACAGTCGCCTTTAGTCCTGACGGTAAGATGGTTGCTTCTGGAAGTGGCGACAATACCATTAAGCTGTGGACACTTGAAGGCAAGTTGCTGCAAACATTCATTGGTCACACAGCTGCAATTTGGGGGATAGCTTTTAGTCCCGACGGTAAAAGGCTTGCTTCTGGAAGTGGAGATGGAACCGTCAAGCTTTGGAAACTTGATGGTACGGAAATAACGACCCTTAGAGGACATACCGCAGCGATTAGGCAAATTGCAATCAGCCGCGATGGAAAAATCCTTGCTTCCGGTGGTGATGACAACATGCTGATTCTTTGGAACTTGCCGCAAATTCTCAAGCTAGATACACTGACTTATGGTTGCAAGTTGGTGCAGGATTATCTGAAAACTAACACAGCAATTGAGAAAGGCGAACGTTCACTCTGCCATCACTCTCAAAACTATTAGAACTATTTCTTAATAGAAATAGAAATCGCTTCCTCAGCTTTTTTACCCAGACCAATACGGTTCAGTTAAAAAAGTTCCTCTGTGGAAGTAAAGAAACGGGGAGAGGGGTATCTCAACTGATTGACTTATCGCCCAGAGGCACAGGAAATTAGTACAATTTTTGGATACTGGAGTTTTCATTTTTGAAAAAGCATTTGAGCCAAAGTTTACCTATAGCACCAAGCCGAAAACTGAAGATTACGATCCTAACAGTAGGTTCAAGAGGAGATTTGCAACCATACTGCGCTTTGGCTATTGGTTTAAGACGTGCGGGGCATGAAGTAACCAACGGTGAATGTAAAAGATTCGCTACGAGTGTTTGTGATCAAGGAAGTTCCACATGATTGGCTGTTTCCCCAAGTGCCAGCAGTTGTACATCATAGAGGAGCTAGTACAACGGCGGCAGTGTTACGTGCAGGGACACCATCAGTTACCGTACCCTTTTTTGCAGATCAGCCAATTTGGGGTGAAAAGCTAACTCGGTTGGGAGTCAGCCCTGCGCCGATACCGTACAATCAAGTGTCAGATAAAACTTTAGTAGCAGCGATTGAAATCGTACTGGGCGATGAGGTGATGCGGAAGAAAGCACAAGAGTTGGGTGAGAAAATCAGGGGTGAAGATGGTGTGGCGAATGCTGTTGAAGTATTTCATCGGCATTTGGGTTTGATTGGGTGAGAAATCCCAGACAATTGAAGAAGAAGTCAGAAGATAGAATTCAGAATTCAGAATCACAATTGGTTGGAGATTCAAACCCTAAGCAATTGTAGACACCGTATAGACAGCGGGAATTTGAACCCTTTTACTCATTGATTTTTCGTTCAGGAGTCATTCTGAATTCTGACTCCTGACTCCTGAGTTCTTTTATTAAAATACATCATCACACCCACAACAGCAGTAAATGTGCCAAGTGAAAGTTGATACCGTACTCTGTGTCAACAGCAGTGTCCTAATGGTTTTTTACACGCCAGGGCATTGCTGGCAGTTTCGGATTATCAGCCGGACAGGTGGCATATTCGGGGAACAAAAGATTTATTACACGGCGGAGGCAGCTTTGAGGATTGGATTAGAGTGGTTGCGGGATGAACGGTGATGAGTGCGTATACAATCCAAGGTCAGCATTAATGGCAAGAGACAATCGTTTTTAGTCAAGATGAATTGCTTGAAATTGTACAGCGATTTTTTAATTTGTCGCTCCACTAACTATGTGGAGGTGAATTAATGGAAAAGAAAAGTTGGCGATCGCTACAATCAATACTTGCAGTACTTATACAGAGGTTAACTACCTACTATTGTATAAAATAAATTTTAGTGAAAGGTAATAAATGTAATTTTATATACTCTATTGATGTGAATAACTCAGTAGAGTATTTTTGTGAAAGTGTGCCAACGTAAGCGATTGCCAATCATGCGCCCTTGTTACAACCGCCCCTCTACATGCGATTGTTCTCTTGAGGTCAAGGGTGTTGTATTGGGCTTGGTTTATTGCGTTTAATCCTTGTATAGTGCAGCTTTAAAAATTTTTCGTTCTTTTTGCGTAAAATACAAAACTCTAGCTGAAGAATAGTACATATCGAACTTCTATATAAACCAGGGGACAACACTTTAAAAGTCCCCTATTTTATTTCTTGCAGTCGTAAGTTACGTCCTATCCCACGTTCACAAAGCAAGTAACGGTTAAATCTGATTATGGTAGAAAATTTTGAGACTGCAAGGAGCTTGAATATTCACGTGAAGTCACAAACACTTAAGATATGAGGTGAAAAGCAGTGTAGTCTTATTTAATAACTGGAAAAATAGCTAATTATTCTTCTATTAAAAATTATTCAGTATTGAGTACTTACTAAATTATTTATGAGCATAGATTTACTAGAGTTTTTCCAGCGAACAGACCCCAGCCGGACTTTGTACGTGAATCAAGGTTCAGATAAGAAGTACTACATTGACTTTTCCTCTGTGAGGGGCGGCGATATTATTGGCAAGCTGAAGCAGAAAATCACATTCTTCAAAGCGAACGAACCGACCTGCACCTTATTCACTGGTCATATAGGCTGTGGGAAATCGACAGAACTAATCAGGTTACAGGTAGAACTCGAAGCGCTGGACTTTCATGTGGTGTATTTTGAATCCAGCGAAGATTTGGAAATGACAGACGTAGACATTGCAGATGTCTTGCTAGCGATCGCCCACCGTGTAAGCCAAAGTCTGGAGAAAATCACGCTTGATGAACCGAACAAATTCCACGAACTGCTGCAAGGTGCGTTGAGAGTACTGGACTCTGAGGTAACGGCATTTAAGGTAAAGACACCAGTTGGTGATCTTGGCTTGTCTACTGAAAAGGAGAAATTCTCCTTAGCACTGGGAATTGGAGAAATCACAGCGAAGACGAAAAACAACCCGATGCTGCGGGAAAAACTCAACCAATACTTGGGGCCACAGAAAACCAGATTACTGGAAGCGATTAATCGAGAACTACTAGAGCCGGCGATCGCCAAACTGAAGCAGCAGGGTAAAAAGGGATTGGTGGTGATTGTCGATAACCTCGACCGCATAGATAACCGAATTAAACCGTGGGGTCGCCCACAGCAGGAATATCTGTTTGTGGATCAGGGAGAGTTTTTGACAAAGCTGAATTGCCATTTAGTTTTCACAATGCCCCTGGCGCTGAAGTTCTCCAATGATTACGGAATGCTGACCCAAAGATTCCCGGAAGATCCGAAGGTACTGCCGATGGTTCCAGTGCAATGGCCAGACAGTAGCATACATCTTGAGGGAATGGCGTTGATGCAGCAGATGGTGTTAGCGAGGGCATTCCCTGATTTACAACCAGACGAGCGGTTAAACTACATTACTGAAATTTTCGACAGTGCAGAAACCTTAGAACGCCTGTGCAGACTGAGTGGTGGTCATGTGCGAGATTTGCTCAGGTTGCTCAATACTTTGATACAGGAGGAAATGACACTGCCGCTCTCCCGCAATACCTTAGAGCAAGTGATTCGCTCTCGTCGTAATGAGATGATGATGCCGATTTCAGATTCGGAGTGGGAATTACTACGTTATGTTAAGCGAAAGAAGAAAGTCAGTGATGACCAAGGATACCAAAAGCTAATCCGTAGTAGATTTGTGTTTGAATACCGAGATGGGGGCGAATCCTGGTTTGATTTAAACCCGATATTGGCAGAGGCAGTGGAGTTAGCTAATTGAGGGAACAGTGAATTTTAAAAAGGGGGGAAGGGGGAAAGGAAGCAATTATAAGAGCTTTTCCCCACAATATATAGAGCAAGTATTTTTAAATATGGAGAATGTTAAAGAAGATAATGCGCGTATAACTGTTTAAAATCTCTGTTTCCTAATTAATTGGTTCCCCTTCCCCTTTACCCTTTACCCTTCTTCTCCAATTCTATGGATACACAGCGCCAGCCAGAAAATCAACCCACAGATTATGAGAGATCGCTACAACAGCTAGCTTGGACGCTTCAAGCTTCGGTGGGACAATTTAAGCTGATTTGGGCGCGGTGTAATTATAGTGATTTACGGACTCGCTTGATAGAAAGGTTAAGCGAAATCTGTAAAATTAAGATTCAGGTATTGCAACTCAAGGAATCAGAAAGAACGCTCTACACTGCAATCCGTTCAGAATTACAGCTAGATACACAAGCTCTGATGATTGTTGGCTGGGAATCATTGCACGATTTACCGCAGATGTTGACAAGTGCTAATCAGGTACGCGAAGAATTCCGCAAAAACTTGTCTATTCCTGTAGTCGTGTGGATTAGTGAAGAAATCCATCACACCATCATGGAGATTGCCCCTGACTTGGAAAGCTGGGGTACTAGTAGAAGTTTTGCGATCGCACCTACTGATTTAGCCCAATTCATTAAACAACTGGCTGATGAATATTTTAGTGGTAGCTTTAGCGTAAACGATTACAGAATACTAGAGTTAGAACTAGAGGCAGCACAGAGAGATATTTTGGCTGATAGCCCAGAAATCGAGGCTAATTTAGCATCACTGTTGGGTTTGGTAAAACAAACTAATAATAAAATAGACGATGCCTTAAAGTATTACCAAAAAGCAAGAGTGCTATGGCAACACCTGAATAAATCAGAAAAACAAGTTAGTACGCTTGGTGAAATAGCTTACTGTTATTATCTCAAAGCTTCTAAAATTAAAGATATTGCTCATAAAGACTGGCAGGCTACTCGGCAGTATACGCAAGAATACATTACATTTCTCAACAAAGCTAATAGGCAAGATTTAACTGCTAATTCTATTTCTAGGTTTGGTAATATCTTGCGTGATTTGAAGGAGTGGGAGCAACTAAAATATTTAGCACAACAAGCTTTAGAACTACACCAAGCTAACAATCAGCCGATAGAATTAGCGAAAGATTACGGGTTTTTAGCCCAGGTTGCGCTGGCTCAGTCGCGCTGGAGTGAAGCTAAACACTTAGCGCAAAAAGCAAAAGATATCTTAACAGTACCTTCTACGGTAGAAGTAATAGATAGTCCAAAAGTAGTATCTGAACTCGTAGAAGAATCAGCTATACCAAATGATTTAACCCTGTATCACTTTATTTTGGCGCAGGCTGAATATGAATTAGGCTCATCCCAACAGGCAATTCAAAACCTAGAAGTTGCAAGAAATGCTAGCAGTCCGATAAAAGATTTACATCTGCATCTGAATATTCTCAGTTACTTGCAGCGTCTCTACTTTGAGAAGAAAGAATATCTCAAAGCTTATGAAACCAAACAGCAGCAGAGGTCTATTGAACAACAGTTTGGTCTGCGAGCGTTTATTGGTGCAGGAAGATTACAGTCAACCAAGCAAACTCTTGTAACCCTAAGTAAAGCTGGAATTCAAGAAAGCATTGCTCCTGAAATCGCTGCATCAGGTCGCCTATTGGATGTAGAGCGATTAGTAGAACGACTGGGGCGGCATGATCACAAACTAACAGTCATTCATGGACAGTCAGGTGTAGGTAAAAGTTCGCTGATAAATGCAGGATTAGTTCCAGCTTTAAAAAATAAAAGTGTAGGCATTCAAGATTATCTCCCTGTAACAATACGGGTTTACACCAATTGGGTAGAAGAATTAGGGCGGTTAATACATGAAACATTGCAACAGAAAAGTAGAGCTAGGAATAAAGAGCTAAAGGAGCTTGAGATTTTTAAAGAAAAATTTCAAACATCTCCTAACTCATTAATTTCTCAACTGCACGAAAATGAACAGCATAACCTACGTACAGTGCTGATTTTTGACCAGTTTGAAGAATTTTTCTTTACTTACACCCAAGAAATACAAAGACAGCATTTTTTCGAGTTTTTGGGTGAGTGTCTCAATATTCTTTCAGTGAAAGTAATTCTAGCATTGCGAGTGGATTATCTGCATTATTTACTAGAGTGCAATCGTTTGTCCAGCATGACGATTATTGGCAAGGATATTCTTAGCAGTAATGTACTCTACAATTTAGGAAACTTTTCACCTGATGATACCAAGTTGATTATCCAGCGTTTAACTGAAACTACTACTTTTCATTTGGAAATCGCTTTAGTTAACCAACTAGTTCAAGATTTAGCAGGAGAACTGGGTGAAGTACGTCCTATTGAATTACAGGTTGTGGGAGCGCAATTGCAAACAGAAAATATCATAACTCTGGCACAATATCAGCAAAGCGGTACTAAAGAAGAATTGGCTAAACGCTATTTAGCAGAAGTGGTTAACGATTGTGGGATCGAGAATCAGCAAGTTGCAGAATTGTTATTATATTTTCTGACAGATGAACAAGGAATTCGTCCACTGAAAACTCGTGTAGCATTAGAAAAAGATTTACAGCAATATATTTTCTTAATTAATATTTCACTTTCAGCTAATCTCCCATCTTTATTAAGGGGGAAAAAAATCGCTAGTATTTTTTATTTTTTCAATGTAAGCTTTTTAAAAAAGAGAGTATCTAAAATTAAAAAGGATGAAGTTTCAGCAAGCAAGAATTTAGATTTAATTTTAAAGATTTTTATCAAATCCGGGTTGGTAGCTTTGTTACCAGAAAATACTACTGATCGTTATCAACTAGTGCATGACTACTTGGCTTTATTTATCCGTCAGCAACAAGAACCACGATTAAAATTATTAATAGTACAACTGGAAGAAGAAAGAAAACTAAGAAGGCTAAGTGAAACTAAGTTAAACCGTGCTTTAATGATAGCACTGGCTGCTTCTGTGCTAGCCATATTTGGATTAAGTATCTCCATCGTGACAGCAGTAGACAGCGAAATTAAAACCCTCAGTGCATCCAGTGAAGCCCTCTTTGCCTCGCAAAAAGGTATTGATTCTTTAAAAGAAGGTTTAAAAGCGGGGAGAAAATTACAACAAGCAATCTGGGTAGATTCCTATACAAGAGAGCAAGTGCAGACGGCGCTATATCAAGCAGTTTCTGGGTTGAGAGAATATAACCACTTAGAAGGGCATCTATCTGGAGTAAGTAATGCTACATTTAGTCCTGACGGCTCTTTAATTGCTTCAGCTAGTGCGGATACTACAATTAAACTTTGGCATACTGATGGTAGCTTAGTTAAAACCTTGTCGGGGCATGAAGATGTAGTTAATAGCGTCAGTTTCAGCCCAGATGGTCAAATTGTTGCTTCCGCCAGTCAAGATAAGACGATGAAACTGTGGAGTCGAGAGGGTGTACTGCTTGTTACCTTATTAGGGCATCAAGGTGTAGTGAATAGTGCCAGTTTTAGCCCAGATGGACAGATTATTGCTTCGGCGAGTACAGACAAGACAGTGAAACTGTGGAGTCAAGATGGTAAGCTGCTCAAAACTTTGCAGGGACATGATGGTGCAGTCTTGAGTGTCGCTTGGTCAGGCGATGGTCAAACCCTAGCTTCTGGGAGTGCTGACATGACGGTGAAATTGTGGAGTCGGGATGGTAAGCTGCTCAAAAGCTTGCAAGGACATGAGGATGGAGTTTTGAGCGTTGCTTGGTCGCCTGATGGGAAAGCGATCACTTCTGCTAGCTTAGACCAGCCAATCAAGCTGTGGAATCTGGAGGGTAAACTCCTGCGAACCTTATCAGGTCATAGTGCTGGAGTTACCAGCGTCAATTTTAGCCGCGATGGAAATACGATCGCTTCCGCCAGTACTGATGAGACAATCAAACTTTGGAGTTTTGAAGGTGTGTTGCTGGGAACCCTGAAGGGACATAATAACTGGGTTAACAGTGTCAGCTTCAGCCCAGATGGTCGCACCCTAGCTTCTGCAAGTCGGGACAAAACTATTAAACTCTGGCATTGGGACGATATATTATTGCGAAAACCCAAAGCAGCCGATAATGATGACTGGATAACTAGCATCAGTTTCAGCCCAGGCGATCGCACCTTAGCAGCAGGGAGTCGAGACAAAACTGTAAAACTATTCAGCCGCGAAGGTAAATTACTCCGTACTTTTACTGGGCATGAAGGTCAAGTTTGGGGTGTTAGTTTCAGTCCAGATGGTAAAGTAATTGCCTCGGCTAGTAAAGATCAAACGGTTAAGCTTTGGAGTGTTGACGGTAAACTGCTCAACACCTTACAAGGTCATAATAGTACCGTCTTGAGTGTAGCTTGGTCGCCTAATAGTCAAGTAATTGCCTCGGCGAGTAAAGATAAAACAGTAAAACTTTGGAGTCGAGACGGTAAACTACTCAACACCTTACAAGGGCATCAAGATGCAGTAAATTGGGTAAGTTTTAGCCCAGATGGTAAATTGCTAGCTTCAGCCAGTGATGACAAAACCGTGAAAATCTGGAGTTTAGATGGTAAATTGCTATACACCTTAATTGGTCATAATCGCGGGGTAAATGGGGTTGCTTGGTCGCCTGATACTCAAGAAATTGCTTCAGTTAGTATTGATAGCACCGTGAAGATTTGGAACCGAGATGGTCATCTGCTAAGTAATCTTGCAGGTGATGGTGATAGTTTTATTAGTGTAAGTTTTAGCCCTGATGGTAAGACTTTAGCTGCTAGCAGTGATGACAAAGTGAGGATTTGGAACCGCGAAGGGACGTTGCTGATTGCTTTGAAAGGTGATAAGCAAGAGTTAACCAGCGTCAGTTTTAGTAATGATGGTAAGACTCTGGCTGTGGGTAGTGGTAATGGTACAGTGATTTTTCAGAATTTGGCAGATATCCAACTGGAAAAATTACTGGCACGGGGTTGCAATTTGCTACATGATTATTTGCAGACTAATCAGAAAATAATGAAGGATGATAGAGCCTTGTGTTCTAGTAAGTGATATTCAAGCAGCGAAGGCCAGACTTGAGACGAAAGCATGAACTTTCTAATTAGAAACCAACCTCCCCACCCCACATACTCTTCTTCTGTCACTTTCTGGGAAGGTGATTGCTAGAATATCCATAAGGCAATCAATACAAGCTATACTATTAGAAAAAATTGGTCTTGTATTTGTTATTAAGAAAAAATCTGGCGATCGCTTCCTGTATAAAAGCTCTGAAAGTCAGAAATGACGAATGTTTTCGGAAAATGAGAGAAGAAGGATAAGTTGCCCGTACCAATAAGTTCACTTCCCAAAACAATAATATTGGTATTACAAGTGTTGATTTTGTATTTCCACCCGTGTTTTGACTATTCGACACCAGTGCAGTAACCGAAAGCTTTGGCAGATTTAATATAGACTCGCTCTAACAGGCTGACCAGTAGAGGCAGGATTTGTTGACCCCAAGGTGGAGAAATGTACCAGCACTGTTCCAAGTTTTGGACAAGGTTAGTCATACAGTCACTCCAAATAATTTGCTCTGTGCAGATATAAATAGTTGTGTTGCGAAACTAGGAGGGGCAGAATAGCCGATAATTGACCCAGCCGTAGCAGTCTCGTTGGGAAACTCATACCAACACGGAAACCCTTGCAAGATTGCAGCCCCTTCAATAGACAAAGACTTGACCGTACCATCCGGCAACCAGATATCAGCGAACTTACTACGGTTGCAGCCCTTGTGATTTGTGAAATGCGATCGCCTCCGGCGGGCGCTTGCGCCATCGCAGAATGGTATTAGCGGGCTGCGACCCTGGCTTGTACTTGGGTAACTTGCGTCCCCCAACCCGTTCAATCAACAGTGGTGTTGGCGCATTCCCGGCTAAAAATTTCTCTAAAGCTTGTTGCTGTTTAGGTAGAAGCTGTGAATCAGGCATCGCGGGGATGAGATGGGCGATACCTTCGGCACACTTCGTGAACGCCTTGTACCAACCTATTAGTTTTCTGTGAGCGGGTATTGCAACGTGAAACCCCCTACTTGCAACCAGAACTAACCGCCGTCGCGCCTGGGGTAGCCCAAAATCAGCCATGTTGACCACGCTGTAATCAACTGTGTACCCCTCTTGCTCCAAAGCATTCAGGATGATACTGAAACTCTGACTATTCTGATAGCGTGGGACATTTTCGAGAGTAAACACCCGTGGCTGCAACTGTCGGATGGCTTCTGCTACTGCGATAGCGAAGCGCCGACCTGTCGGTTCGCTGCACTCAGATCATCAGCCGTCTCAATACCCTTACCCGCCTTAGCTGTGTGAGCTTGACTGAAGTTGGCGCACACCGGGGAGGCGTGGAGGTAATCGGGGCAGCGCGGAAAACCTAAAAATCCTGACTGCGCTACTTCTTGAACTGTTAGTTGGATTATTCTACAGCCATACTCGTTAAAGTTGCGGTGATGATTGAGAGCGATGCCTTCGGCAACGTCTTCTCTACGAGACGCTACGCGAACGACGAACGCCCTGCTCAAGTCTGGTTTTGTGGGGTCGAACTCCACCGCAATGACCGGACGAATCCCGGCTTGCACCATCCCCGCTTCAATCCCACCGCCACCCGCGAAAAGTACTACAGCGATCGGAGCATCATCTGGAAGAACTGGTTTTATTTTTGTGTTATCAAAATTTTTGCAGACATCTAATTTTGGCGATGTCTTTTTGGTTTTCGCTTTTTTGATAAAGGCGATAATATCTTCCCTAGTTGCCCCCTGCTGTTGCATTAGACGAATCATTGGCACAGCACCAGGGGGAATTGAGCCGATACTTCGCCCTTTCTATACCCCGTTTATCTTCTCTTGAGAAACTTACCCAAGCGTTAAAGCAGATTTATCCTCAAATCATGAGCTTTCATCCAATTTGAACTTTCAGCCAAGCAATCGTTAGCCGAAAAAGAAGCTAATGAGAAATCTGGATTTGTGCCTGTTGCCGCTAAATGGGTAATTGAAAAGTCAAACGCTTGGGTGGAGCGATGTAAGAGTTTAGTTAAAAATTTTGACCTGACACTGGCTTGTGACAATGCCAAGCTCAAGCTTTGTTTTATCAGATTGATGCTCAAAAGAGTAACCACTACCTAGAAAAAAGATATCAAATGGGTTCTATAACTCATCAAAAAGTAAGCGATTTCTGTAGACGCAAAGATGCCTCTGGTACGGAATTTAAATGTATTTGCTAATGCTCAACTTTGTTGTTAGATAGCCCATCTTTTTGGGAAAACTAGTCTTATTAATTAGTAAATTATTATATCCCTAGATGGTTTAGAAATAATTGCCTTTACAGATCGGGAGTGGAACCGACAACAAGTTAGCTTTCCGGCAAATTCTGAAAATATAGAAATTATCTATTTGAAATAAACGCTCCGCTACCACTGATTACTCAGTACTGACCACTCTCTTATGCTAAAAAACCCTAAATTACTGAAAATCGCTCACCAAGGAATTCTCAAGCAATTCCTGATCACTTTCTTACCACTGTCCGTCCTGGTCGGGGGCGTGCTGATCATCATTCATCAGGCAGAGAGTAAAACTGAACGGGGCGCAATTTCGATCAACGAAAGCCGTAACGTTGACCTGCAAACCAAAATAGCTGCTAATGATTTCAATTTAATTAAGTCAGACTTGATGTTTTTGGCTACCCAAAACGAACTACAGTCCATACTCAACCGACCTGGGGGTACAATTGAAACACTGGAGTTGAGGCAGGCGATCGCTAAAGAGTATTTTTCCATGTCTCAGCAGAAGCAACTCTATGACCAGATTCGCTTTCTTGACACAACTGGTAAAGAAATTGTCAGAGTCAACTTTAATAAAGGTCAGCCCAGCGTTGTCCCTGACGAAAAACTGCAAGTCCAAGCAAAGCGTTACTGGTTTAAGGATACCTTACCCCTCAAATCAGGTGAGGTCTTTGTTTCGCCACTGGATCTAAATATTGAGCGGAGCAAAATTGAACAACCGCTCAAACCAATGATCCGTTTTGGCACTCCTGTATTTGATTCTCAGGGGCAAAAACGCGGCATCGTTGTGCTTAACTATCTAGGTGAGAAATTTATCCAGAATCTGCAAAAAGAAAACTCGACAACTTTAGGCGAAATGCTGCTACTCAATGCTGATGGTTATTGGCTTAAGGGATCAAAGCCAGAGAATGAGTGGGGCTTTATGTACGAAGACCGCAAAAACCAAACCTTTGCAAAAGCCTTTCCGAAAGTTTGGCAGCAGATAGCCACAACGGAGTCGGGGCAGTTCCAAACGGCTGAAGGATTATTCACCTTTAAAACCCTGTATCCTCTACTGGAAGTTCAAAAAGCTCAATCCAGTACGGGGGCGACCCGCGCCTTTGATTCCAGTCAAGAGAAGGTGGATGCCAAGTCTTACCGTTGGAAAATTTTGACTCATGTTCCCCCTGCGACCTTAAATGCGCGATCGCAAAGTTCTTTTAAGCGATTCGTGCTGTTTTATGTTGTTCTGACTGGGTTGATTGGGGTGGGTTCCTGGCTATTAGTCCTATCCCGCTTAGGACGGCAACAAACAGACACAGAACTGCAAGCAACATTCGCTGACCTGACTGCGATTATTGACAATCTAGCAGATGGGTTACTAGTAACCAACACCATTGGCCAGATCACCCGCTTTAACCCGGCGCTACTCAAAATGTTCCAGCTTGGCGACATTGATCTTAAAGGAAAAGACTATCAAGAAATTTCTCAAGTTGAAATTGCTGATTTGGTAAAACAGACCCACAAGCAGTCACGAGAAATCTTCACAGCTGAGGTCGATCTAGCAGCAGGTCGGGTTGGTCAAGCTCTAGCAACTACCATCTTTAAAGAAGCGTTTAAAGATGAGTCGAGGAAGTGGCTAGGCTCAGTGATCCTGATTCGGGATGTGACAGATGAGAAAGAGATCGATCAGATGAAAACCGATTTCATCTCTACGGTTTCCCACGAGTTGCGGACACCACTAACTTCTGTCCTCGGTTTTGCGTCGATCATTAAAGAAAAGCTGGAAACTGATGTTTTTCCAATACTTCCTACCGAAGACCGTAAACTTCAGAAAACGATTAAGCGGGTGGGTGACAATCTCAACATTATTGTGTCAGAAGCAGAACGCCTTACATCTTTGATTAACGATGTATTGGACATCGCCAAGATGGAAGCAGGTAAGGTGGAATGGCAGATGCAACCCCTCGATCCTGGCGAATTACTAGATTGGGCAACCAATTCTACCGCCGGGTTGTTTGAAACTAATGGCTTGCAGTTAGTGTGCGAGATAGAACCTGGACTGCCTCAGATACTAGGTGATCGCAATCGTCTGCTACAAGTCCTGATCAACCTGATTTCTAATGCCGTTAAGTTTACCGAATCCGGTTCTGTCATCTGCCGCGTTAAACAAGAGAACGAAGGTGTTTGCATCAGCGTCATTGACACAGGCGTTGGTATTACACCTGAAGACCAGCCAAAAGTATTTGAGAAATTCCGCCAAGTTGGCGACACCCTCACCGATAAACCCAAAGGCACAGGGCTAGGACTGCCCATCTGTAAACAAATCGTCGATCATCACGGTGGTAGAATCTGGGTGGAGAGTGAACCAGGCAAGGGTAGCATATTCTCGTTCCTCATTCCCACCTCTGCTAGCGATCGCAAAACCAGTACCAGTCTGAATCTGGATGCGCTAGTCAAACAACTTAAAGAACACGTCATCACCACAAACCCTGTGCTGAATCAAAACAGCAAAACAATTCTGATAGTAGATGATGATATCAACATTCGGGAATTGCTTCGTCAACAACTGGAAACCGAAGGCTATAATGTTCGGGAAGCGAAAGACGGCATGGATGCTATTCATCAAATAAAAATAGCCCGTCCCGACCTGATTCTGCTGGACGTGATGATGCCCCAAATCAACGGCTTCGATGTGGCAGCCGTCCTCAAAAATGATCCCCAGACCGCAGACATTCCGATCATTATTCTGTCAATTATTGAAAACAAAGAACGAGGCTACCATATTGGCATTGATCGCTATCTCACCAAGCCCATTGACACACAGAAACTCCTCAATGAAATTGGCTCATTGCTTTCCCAAGGTACTTCCAGTAAAAAGGTATTGGTTGTGGACAAAAATGCCTCAACCTTAAAAACCATATCGGATGTACTACAAACTCAGGGATACAGCGTGATTGCAGCCTCTGATCCCCAAGAATGCATCAATAAAGCTCGGTCAGCCAAACCTGACATGATCATCATCGATTCTATTTTCTCTCAAGAAGCCGACATGGTGAAAACCCTACGGTTTGAGAAGGAGTTGAAAAATGTATTTTTTATTATGCTGTCCGAACAGTAATCGCTGTGACTGGGGATTGGTCAAAAATTAGTTTAACCCAATGCCCCACTCTTCACTCCCCACTCCCTCCCAATCTTATGACTCAGAAAATTTTAATTGTTGACGATGAACCCAATATCTTGATTTTGATGGAACAAGCCCTAGAAGCATTAGAAGACGAGGGTGTTGAACTTCTAACTGCTCGAAATGGAGAAGAAGCCCTCGAAACTATTAAAACTGAAAAACCAAACCTAGTTTTTCTTGATGTGATGATGCCTAAAATGAATGGTCTGCAAGTCTGCCATATTGTAAAACACGACCTGCAAATGACTGACATCTACATTGTGATCTTGACAGCTAAGGGACAGGAATTTGATAAACAAAAAGGAATTGAGGTTGGCGCAGATTTATATTTAACTAAACCATTTCGCCCCAAAGAAGTACTTGAAAAATCAATGCAGGTGTTGGGCTTTTGAGGAAAATTTTGAATGCTTTTCACCTGCTTTCGCTTCCATTCTACCGCAGGCGATCGCATTTGATTTAGTTAGGTCTATTACTACTGAGATTAACACCAGTCAAATACTGGTTTTGGCTTGGGGCTGTTTTAGTCATGCAGCCACCTCCATGACCAAATCATCGGGTACTTCAAAAATTCCTAACTGCCCAATGTAAGGAATCGGTGTAATCTCTCGCGGATTCTCCAGCTTCCAATGGTATTGCCCAGCCATCCCCCAGCCAAAACAATTCGCAATTCGCAATTCGCAATTCGCAATTAATTTCATTGCTTGATTTTCTCTTTAACTTTTCGAGTAGATGCAACTAAGATTTTTCCGATTTCTCTAGTTTCTTGAAGTAAGGATTCAAACTTATTTTTATCAACCAATTCTGCCTCGATTAATATTTCTAACCAATATTCAGTTTCTCTTTCTTCTTTAAGCGCAATTTCTAATTTGCTTAGAAAGTCTTTATCAGATTGGGCAGATTGAGCTTCTTTAACATTTGCACCTATAGAAGTGCCACTTCGGAGTAACTGTTTAGATAATGTTCGACAGACTCCGGGTTTTTCATCTAAAAAAGTACAAGCTTTAACTATCCTTATTGCCAAAGCTTTCGTTCTATCAGCAATACTAACTTTTTGGTTCATTTCTTTTACTCCTAGTTAATAATTGCGAATTGCGAATTGCGAATTGCGAATTGTTTATTGCCCAAGACTGACGAACAGATAGCGCTTTCATGGGTTTTAATAATTAGACTTAGCCAAATTCTTAAACTGTCCAAATCGTTCATCAAACAAGAGATTAACAGTCGTCTCACTACTAAACCGACTTTTCAAAACTGAAACTTCAAAAATGCCTTTTTGGGTGGTCTGTTTGTCGTAGTAATCTTCTCGATACAAACCCAACATCACAGCAGCTTCTTGTTCAAATCCTCCAGATTCTCGAAAATCAGCTTTGGTTGGACGCTTTTCGGAGCGGGAATCAACTTCTCTTTTTAACTGCGCTAAACCCAAGACAGCGCAATTGAATTGTTTAGCGATCGCCCTGAGTTGTTTCAGGATGGAGTCGATTTCTTGCACACGGTTTTCGCCACGTTCACGGCGCATTGGTTCAATCAACTGTACATAGTCCACAATCACCAAACTGACTGAACCGCAACGAGCTTGTATATCTTGCAAATCACCCTTGATTTGTGAGGTGGTGATTACAGGGTTGTCATTTAACCAAAATGGTAACGCCATTCCCTCTGCACAAGCTTGAGCCAAAGGATTCCAGTGAGATTCCCGGAGTGCATTGCGTTTAAAAAGCAAGTCAGCAGGAACATGAGGCGCTGCCAGCCTTGAAAGAGTCTTTTTGACCATTTGTGAGGCAGACATCTCTAAAGCGAAATAAGCGGTTGTTAAGCCGCTAGCAGCAGCCCTAATACCAATATCTAATGCCCAGGTGGACTTGCCGATGCCGCCGCGACCTCCAACAACGGTCAAAGAACCGAAGGGCATCCCGCCAATTACCGAATCCAAATCATAGAATCCGGTGGGGACATTCACCTCAATCGCATCTTCACCGTTATTGGCCAATTCAATCTCGGCATAAACGTCAGGGATGATATCAGCCATTAGCTTCATCTGACAAGGTGTAGTTAATTGGCGCAACTCTAAAAGTTTTTGTTGCCCCATTTCGATGACTGAAGTGGCAGTAGTTTCAGTCAAAGGAGCATCCATCGCGTAGCGTGCCATTTGTAAAGCCGTTTGGATCACCGCCCTCAATTGCGCTTTTTCTCGAATTAACTCTGCTAAGGCATCGATGTTAACTGCTGACACGCAAGAGTTAAGCAAGGATGCAAGTTTATTTCTTCCGCCAATATTATGCAACAGTCCATGAGATTCCAGCCAACTGATGACAAACAATAAATCCGTTGGTTGCTGAGACTGGTGCAATCGCACTGCGGCTCGGTAAATGTCCTTATGCGAAGCAACGTAAAAATCTTCTGGTTGCAAAATCTTAATTACACGAGCGATCGCTTCGGGGTCAAACAAAATGCCACCGAGTACTACTTCTTCAGCTTCAATCGCCTGGGGTGGCAAGCGGTTAGGCATTGAAACTACGTTATCTGGGGCAAAATCTGGTGAAAACATCGCTTGTTCTCCTATGCTACTTTTGTAAATCGAATTCAGAAATCAGAAGTCAGAAGCCAGAATTAACAAGAAATTTCTTGTTTGAAGCGATGATTCATCCCGCAGCAGCACAAGCTTCAATTCTGAATCCTGACTGCTGGCTCCTGGCTCCTGTGTTGCTAAATCTCCGTGCCTGTCTGATTTCGGGTAGTACTGCCCTCAACTCATTAGGGGCAGCATGAGCTGTTTGTATGGCTTTTTGTTGGGCAAGGCGTTGAATTTCGGCACTATGAGCTTGGTTATAGCGCTGCATTAGGTTCGTCCACCCACCTTTGGTTTTCTCCCAGCTGTTCATGACTGCGATCGCATGATCTATTTCCTGTTGTGCAGAGCGTTTCGATTTAGTGGCTAATTCTTGTGCTAGGAAGTCCACGACTATCGGGTTGAAATTCTGGTACAAGTTATTTAGCTTTCGCTCTCCATTGCGCCAAGGTAAAACCCAGCGATTCCACTTGATTGAGTCTCTAACAAGTAGGGGCACACAATCATCACTCATAGCAGTCGGGTCTGTTAACCAAGCATCAATCAGTTCTTTCACGTTCCGGGCTGTCTTGTAGGGACAGGTTAGTTGCAGCTTATTCGATTGTTCGGATTTGTCGAACGACCCCCCCGCAATAGTTGATCCTCTTGAGGGTTTATCGGTTTGTTGCGAAGACTCGGATTTTTTTAACAACGAAGTGGGTTGTTGTGGGGTTGGTTCTTCTAGACTTGGTTTTTCTGGAATTGGTTCTTCAAGTTCAATTTCTTCCGTTGTTAAATCAAGTTCTTCTTTTTCACACACACTCTCTTGGGTGGGGGGCGCGGGTGGCGAAGCCAGGGGCGCATTGTGTGTAATCTCTGAAGTAATCTTTGAAGTAATCTCTGTATCTATTAGATCATTTTCACCTTTTCGGCAATTGGAATTTAACCTTTTCGGAAATTCCATTTTCACCTTTTCGGCAATTCCATTTTCACCTTTTCGGAAATTCACTTTTTCGTCAGAACCAGAAGCTACTTGTGTTTTGATATGTTCAGGAGCTAATGATGGAGTTTGAACTACAAGATTTAGTAGTTCAAGAAAATTCTCCCAGTCGATTCGGATATGTTTAGTTGGACTATTAGCAAATTTGTAAAGCGCAGTCACAATTAGATTTTTGGACTCTAATAACTTGATAGCTGTATCAAATTGCTTGGGTGTAATTCTGCACTCTTTCCACCAATCATCACGCTTTTTAGCCAGCCACTTGTGCCCCTCACGTTCAATTCTGAGTCGGGATTGCCCTTCATGATCCGGTAAATGCCAGTAAATGATCTGACTAAGTAAAATTCCAGCGATTAAGTCACCGCCAGCCACGTCTACATAACAACGTTTGACTTCTATCGTGTCCCTAGAACGCGATTCCCAGGCTAGAAAACTGTTTTGGTCAGAGAGCCAATTCATCTTTCTAGACCTCCTTTCATCATGTTTTCTGCTAGAATCATGGTTATATTCTCCATTCCTCAAAAATTGTGAGTTTATTCTTCCCCCGCACTGCGCTACAGGCGGGGGTTTTGCTTTATTCACGCATCAAACGGAAATTGTCTAACTTGCAGATGAAGAGGAAACTCTTCAATTTTTCCCCCTTTTTTGTCACGGGTTTTGAATCGCTGTCCCCGAAATATTGCATTCGCCCCCAACTGCTTCACAAATACGGGTGTTTTCGATTGTTGGCATTGTTGGACAATTGAATTAATCCATTCGACGTGGCATGGTCTGGAATTTGGGCCAGATTCACCACCAATAATTACTAACTGAACATCATTCAAGTAGTGAGTGATATCGCCCAAATCTTCTAACAATGGTTCAACTGACCAGAACCGAATTAAAGCCGGAATTTGAGCAAGAAATTGACTACGCTCTTCTAAAGTGCGGCGATTCTCAATCGAAGTTCCTGGCCAAATATTTAAAGGTAACTTGTCTAATCTATGAAAAGAAAGCCATTCATCCATAGATGACAGCATAATTTCTGGGCGTTTGGTGAGAATCTGAAATATTTGATTGGGAGCAACGAACATTCCGTCCAGCATTTCATGTTGCCAAAAACGCGGAACCCACTCACCAAAAACATCAGTCATTGAAGAAACGAAATGCTTCTTAGATTTCCTTTGGAATCCCCATTTCCGAATAGCTTCTGTATCTAACACTAGCTCTGGTGGTTGTCCAGAGTAGGGTTGCTTGTTTCCGCCAAAGAAAGAGTTTTGATTCAGCTTTTCGCTATAGCAATTTTTACACCCCTCTGAGATTTTTTGACACCACCAACCGCCGACTTTAGCACGGATGATATTATCTGTTAAGTCTGTCCATTCTATGTTTGTTGGCATAAACACCTCTGCAATTTGAAATTAGACAATACATTTGAAAATGGCTAATAAAACACCTTTTACTGAATACGATTCTCCTTGGAAGCAAATACTACAGTTGTATTTTCAAGACTTCATGTTGTTCTTTTTTCCCCAAGCACACAGTGAAATTGATTGGAGTCGTGGTTTTGAGTTTCTAGATCAGGAGCTACAGCAAGTAGTCCGTGATGCGGAATTAGGAAAGCGACTGATCGATAAATTGGTGAAAATTTACCGTATCGGGGGTGAAGAATCTTGGCTATTGATCCATGTCGAAGTCCAAAGCCAGGAAGAAAGCGATTTCCCGAAACGTATGTTTGTATACAACTATCGAATTTTTGACCGTTACGATCGCTCTGTTGCATCATGCGCGATACTGGGGGATGACAACATCAACTGGCGACCATCGCAGTTTGGGTACAATTTGTTTGGTTGTACGGTTGATTTTCAGTTTCCTGTAATCAAGCTGCTAGACTATCAACAAAGGTTGTTGGAGCTAGAAGCCAGTCGTAACCCCTTTGCTACGGTGGTCATGGCTCACTTGGCAGCAGTGCAAACCCGCAGTAATAGGTCGCAAAGGAAACAATCAAAACTGAATTTAGTGCGTCGGTTGTATGAGCAAGGGTTTGAACGCGAGGCTGTTGTTAACCTTTTGGCTTTTATTGACTGGATGTTGACGCTACCATTAGATTTAGAGCGAGAATTTCAACGGGAAGTAGAACAATTAGAGGCAGAACAACGTATGCAGTACGTGACATCATTTGAGCGAATTGCCCGAATGGAAGAATTGGTGGAAGCAATAAAATTAGGCTTGGAACTCAAGTTTGGCCCTGAAGCATTAAACCTAGTGCCAGAAATTTCATCGTTGGAAGACGTTGAACTATTAAGAGCAGTGAGAAATGGGATAAAAACAGCAACTACAGTCGATGAATTGCGTCAAATATACCAGTCCTCTACAACTGACAATCTGCCAGAAAATTAGCATTGAAGAATTTAATATTTAGTTTTCTAGGTTCAGTACGCTTTAAGTGCTTAAATTAGCTCTAATTAAGCACTTAACGAAGTATCTCCATCACGTTCCTCAACAGGCTGATCAAACTTCAGAGCCTCATCACCCCAACAATCCCAGCCAATTCTAGACGAACGTGCGAACATCTCCAGCTTGGTCATATCAGGACACAGCTTTTCTACAAGTTCAAAAAACTGTTCGGGCTTACGTGAATGCTCACGCCTGGGAGAGTGCAGGATGCTTGACTGGTTTGTGAGTGTCCGTCCAGCAAAAGCCTTCACATTCCCACGAACAGCCAAAGCGCAATGTTCAGTCGAATTCCGCAACCAATGACCGACACCTAGATGTGTTTTAGTGTTATCCTTGGTAACTTTTTCCCAAGTCAAAATAGTCTTGAGTTCAAATCCCCATGTTTCTAAGCAGTGTGCGGCTTCAATCATGTGATTGTTGGTGTACCAAAGCCAGAGAACTGACCCCGTGGGATTGCTTAAGTTTGGAACAGGCAATGACAGTATTTCTTCTATGTGCATTGGCTTGTAGTTAATGCGGTTTCGGTGAGTTTTATCCTGATTTCTCAGCCGATAGAACCAGGGAGGGTCAATCACGATGCACTGGTATTGACCTTCTAATGTTGTTAGTCTCATGTTTAACTCCTGTTATTTTCAAACTTGTTCTGGAAATTCAATGTGGCTTAAAGTCTGAAGTTCAACAGCTAATCCACTTAAGAAATTTTGGAGTTCGACTGTTGCCAAATCAATGGATATGTCTTTTTCTGACGTATAAATAAGTTGCTTGTGATGCCCAAAGTAAACTTCTGTACGAGTTAGGTTTTGCTCTGTATCAGTTAACAAAGTCAAAGTAAATCTTCCAAGTTTACAGAAGTAATACTGACGGCGATCGCAAGGGTTGCCTTGATGCCAAGTAATATAAGGTTTTGAATCAATGTGAGCGCTAATTGATTCAAAATCAACGTGGAAAATGTTCATCTCAGTCAGCATCTCGCCACTGTTATAGCGGTCTGTTATATGCTGCTTAATTGCTGTTACTGCTAAACCGTCAGGAATATTAATGTGAGCTTCCGATGTGATTTTTTCAACTACTGTAACTATGGCTTTCATTGTTGTTACTCTAGAGATGCAATGAGTGTTTTTGTGTGGCGATTGTTACTTATTGAGCGGCAATCGCTTTTTATTTTGATTATTAGGAATCCTGAAGTGACGACACTTTCTGGGATGTGTATTATTTGCTAGAGAAGCCCTCTTTGTAACAAATAATTTCAAAATACTGTTAGTTGCTTGACTGCATGAAAGAGAAGCTTTTAATGTTATTGGTAATATTCGATGCTTCAGCAAAAAATTCCATCTTTAGTTAGCGAACGTTCCTGTGGTGAGGGCGTTCGCTTTCACTTGGTCAGCACTGGTTCCTTTTTACTAGCGAAAGCACCTGCCTGCCTTAGCGCTGCTCCAGGACTGGGATGAGCGAAGAACTCTTTTACAGCTTTGGTCAACCCAGCCGCAACAGTCGGCTCGTGGCAAGCGTAAACATAGATGGGCTGTTGCACACCGTTAACCAATCGCGTTTCTTGGCGATCGCCCAAGTGTGGGTAGAATGTTCTCACCCATGTACCCAGGTGTCCGCGATAATGGGAGCCTTTAGTGGGAACTGTCTTGCCGAGTTCGCTCTCTGCAAAATTGACCACGCCAAGCCAGCGTTCTTCTGTGGCGGTTAGCAATTTCCTATTATGTTCAGCCAGAAGGTTCCCGGCATAGTCTTTAAATTGCTGTTCCATGTACGGGTTGAGTCTGCCACCGGTTAATTCAGCTAAAGTTTTCATTGCCAGGACAAGAGTATGCAATCGTTGTTCAACTGGGGGGAGGGCTGGTGTAGTGGGTTGTTCTTGTGGTTGAGTAGCGGGTTTTGTCCAGCCCAGAATGTCTTGCATCCAGGCACGAACACCGATACGGTTAAAAGCTTTGCATACAAGTCTGGCTTGCTGTTTGCAGTACCGCCCAGCATCAAAAGCGTAATATTCAATAACGGCAGCAACACCCATATCAGGTATTCCCTGATTCCAGGTTTCCAGTGCCGCAAGGCTAAAGCCTTGTTGTATAAGGCTTTGGGCTAATGCAGAGGGTTGCAGTGCCGCACTTAGTAACGCACGACGAAGCGAAGAATCTTGTACATCTGCAAGCCTTGCAGTTGCCCGAATGCTGGCTTTACCATGACCGTTAGAGTCAATAGTGATTTCTTGCTTTATCTGTTCAATGATTTGAATGATTTCGATTTGTGACATAATCGTTGCTCTGGTTTTTTCAAAAGTGAATAGTTGTAGTAATAATCGAAGCCATAATGAAAGTTAGTGGGCTTATAAAGTTGAGCTATTGCCAAGTAAGCTGAATATTAAATTGGTCACAATGAGTCTGAATGATTTCTTTAATGCTTACAGAACACTTTCCAAATAAATGAATCCTTTTTTGATGATTAGGATAGTAATGCCCATAGACTAATATTTGTCCTACAGCACTTTTCCATGCAGACGCTTTTTTAACTTCTATGATTTCGCGATCAGTCAAAATGTCTATTTTCCCAACTGGAGTATTGACTTCAACTACGGGATGAGACATTTTTTCAACCTTTTCGATAAGAGAAAGTTTTACTTGGTTTTCTGGAGAATACTGTCCTGCGGTAAATTCCGAATTAACCAAACCATCAAAATTTTTGTATTTGCTAAAATGCTTAATAGCTTGCCTTGCCCTTTTAGTGCAGCGTTTACCAGCTTCAAAGGCATAATATTCAAGTATTAAATAAATGACATCATCAGATATACCGTTAATGCGCCAAGAATCAATACTTATGCCTTGCAATTGGATTTTTTGTGCCAGTTTTGAAGGTTCTGAATTAAATGTATTTAAAGTTTTACAAATTGTTCCGTTACTTACTCCAGCTATTCTTTCTACTGCCCTAATACTGATTTTATTTATACTATTAGAGTCAACAGTGATTTCTTGCTTTATCTGATCGATGATTTGGGCTACTTCGATTTTTGACATAACTTTAGTTGGGTAATAGTTTTTCATTGTTGATTAGAGAGAATTAGACATTCACGCGTACCAAGCTTTGTTCACCAACCAACGAAAAGCGATTAAGTATGGTCGGTGTTTCAGCTAATTTTGGCGATACCAATTCGACAAGGTAAAACCAAAACTTATCCACAAGTACCACTCCTAAAATCAGCCGTTGTTTTGTGTCATCACCATAAGAACAAAGGATTACTTTCTGCCCTAAAATGAAAGCAGGTTTTTGCACCGTGAGAGCTTCTAATTGACCAGTCCCAATGATTTGATGTTCTGTAGCGTGAACAATTTCATCACCACAAATGATTGTATAAAGCCAACATTCATATTTCCACTGGACACCAGAACAGTAACCGAATGTTCTCGTAGTTTTCAGGTAAACTCTCTCCAGGAAATTTACCTCAACGGGCGGAATTGTTTGACCCCAAGGCGGGGAGATATACCAACTGGTTTTAAGTGCGTTAACGTAGTCAATCATGCTTTTTCCTCTGGGATTAATAACCTAAAAATCCTCGGCAATCTCCAACAGAAATCCGCGTCCAGTATTCTGTACTTGCACCAATTCTCTATCTAGCAGAGTTTGGATAACTGAATCAGAGAATTGCAACTGAAGCCGATGCAGAGGTACACAACCGCCACAAAGCTGAATTGAACGCAGCAAATGATTGGCTCTGCGGTCAAAACTGGGGTCAACCGTCTTAGGCATTTGTGAAACCTCCGGTTAATACGGCTAATTGTTGTTGCAGAATAGAAATTTGCTGTTGATAAAACTCAATCTCTGCGGTAATTTCTGAGAATAATTCTTCTGGTGTAAGCGGTTGGATTTGATCCTCTTTCAAGTACGATATTTCATCAGAATTTTTGTTAGGCATCAGCGCATAACGCCAGCCATCATCAAATTGTTCAGCTAACTCTGTACCAGAGGGATAGTAATAAAGTCCCAGGATGATGCCCTGTTGTGTACGTTGTTCCAAGTTAAAGCGAGGGTAGGACCAGTGTTGGGGGATTGAAATTGTGGGTAGCATAGATGAATAGGTGAATGAAGGGAAAATGAGAGAAGAATTCAGAAGTCAGAATTTTGGGAAGAGGTGGCAAAAAGAGGAGAAAGAAAGGCAGATTTTATTAACTTCTCCACCCTGCTCTTTGTTTCTTTAATCACTCCTGACTCCTGACTCCTGGATTCTGAATTACGCTGTGACTAACTCTGCTCTCTCCAGCAGCCGTTGCAATTTATCGCCAGTTAGCTGTTCTAAGGGTTGGTCTAAAAAATATTCATCAAAAATGGATTTACCATCAGTAGACACGTCTACCATCAACAATGAGCGCACAGCATCAAGCACCGAGTTAGAATACTGCTGCTGGACTGAATAACGCCTCTTCACCCACCAGTTACCGTTAGTGCATCCGACTTGCCCCAGTTTCACGCCGTTGTTGTAAATGCCATCATCAAGAATTTCAAACCCATAATTCTGGCACTCGTTGAAGATATGGGCCATGATTTGGTTTTCGGTCGAAGAGGAAGGCATGGGGGCAGAGGCGCAGAGGGGCAGAGGAGAAAGTTGTTGTAGGTTTTTCCCCTCTACACCCCTGCTCCCCTGCACCTCTGCTTTCTCCTGCACAGGTAATGAGCCATCTTTGTGGTGAGTGCAGATGAAGCGATCGCAACGCATTGAGGTATTGGCACGAAATACTTCTTTATCATTGACCATGACTACCCAGCGTTGCGTTAAGTGGTCATCGTCATGGCTGATGCTGGCTACCAATTTGTCATCAGCGTAATATTCGTGATGGTCAAACGAGATTTCGACTATTGTGAGGGGTTCGGGAGCAACAGCTTGGGCTTGGTCAGCGATGAAGTGGTCGAGTTCGGCTTGGGCCAGGGCTTGGTTGTCAACTTTCTGAAGCTGGGTTGATTGGTGGGTGATGATTGCGTTTACCCAGGTGTCAGCCGCTCTTTTGTCCCCGGTGGGTGTTACGCCACGTTCGGCGGCGATTCTTTTGAGATGGGGGAGGGTATAGCGTGAGAGGGCTTGCTGTGTGTAGGTTGGATGGGTCATAATTGATA
Source organism: Nostoc sp. C110 (assembly GCF_043099725.1). GTDB lineage: Bacteria > Cyanobacteriota > Cyanobacteriia > Cyanobacteriales > Nostocaceae > Nostoc > Nostoc muscorum_A. Next base: position 264,502 of record NZ_CP171142.1, read on the forward strand.
TTCCTGCCTCTACAGGGGTTAGGTTTTCACAAAGGGCGATCGCTTCGTTGTCCAGACGGGGGCGGTCGTCTTTTGTTATTCCTATTCTATCAACTCGGAGTAGACAAATCAACTGTTAGGCGACATTTTTTTGTAAAATAGCCAAAAGTTCAGATGGATCAATGTATACAGCCGGAAATAGCTGCTTAAAATCGGCATCAAGAGCATTGCAGATAGCCACGATTAAATCAGTTGAGACGGCCTCAGCTTTGCCTACCTCCAGCTTATGAATATACTGGTAAGTGCAAGTTACACCATTATTGTTAACTTTGTCGGCAAGGGTTCGCATGGGAATCTCACCACGTAAAGATTGTAAGCGTTTCCCCAGTTCAGAACTCCATTTTAGTCTGTCAACGGAATCGAGAGAAATCATCAGTTTACTTTTATCATTCTTACTCACATTGTAATCTCCCAGTTGACGTAAAATAGCTTGGTGACTACTACGAGTTTAAAGTTTCATCAAAGCTGGAAGAATATGAACCCACAAACTTTACAGACAGCGATAAACGGTGCAACGGATGCCTACGCCGGACTGCACCAAGCCATATATAAACTGCGACACTGTTCAGTTAACGAAGCAAAGCAACTGCTGGTGCGTAAAAATGCTGTGTTGGCGACGGCTATAGCTCGACAAATACACCTGGGGTTTTAACGCGGTAGGTAAGCTTATACCGCTTTGCTTGTGATGGACATTTTATACACGGGAATGTAGAACCAATGCCGACAAAGCAAAAAGGATGACTACCGCAGATGCAAATATATATGTAAACAAGTTAAGGAAAAACCCCAACCTCAGTAAAAGGTTTGGGGAATTAATATCAATTTAATTACATCTCTATCATGGCACAACTCGATATTCGTTCAAGTATTGTTCAGCTAGGGGTGGAATAATGACTAAACCATCCCGCAAGCGTAACAAAGCTACCTCTGCTGCATCCAATGACGGTACACCACCAGATGACCAAGACCTTGAGGATATCTCCCAGCAAGAAGACCCAGGTTCAGCAACAATTAACGTTACTGCCGTTGAAGTTCCAGAATTAACCGAGCAGGAAATTAGCGATCGCCTCCACTTGGAGCGTAGGGTAGAACGAGCGTTCTTTGAAGCAAGGAAGGCATTGACTGAGTTACGCGATCGCAGATTATCCCGGATTTCTCACAAGCAGTAAAAAATCAATTTATATGACCTGATGTGAGACATTTTTTTGATACATCATCAATTGAAATTTAGATGGGGAGATAAATTAAGTATAAATCCGTAGCTGGAAAGCTAAAATAATTCACTATTTCTTACTGGTATTAAAATCAAAATGTTCTGTTCATAAAATTAAGCATTCCAAAATAAGACTTGAATGAACCCAAGTGCAAAGTATTATTAATTAGAATAAGTAAAAGACAACTTAACTTTAAACTAAGCGGTATTAGGGAGCATTTTTAAACGTTTAGAAGCAGCAGCAAAAATATGTTTGAAAGGACTTGAACTAGTAATCGCAATTAAAATGCGACGTGTGCTTACAGTAATCAAAGCTCCTAGCTTCAATAACTTGGTGCGAATAGTCCCAACTTGAGCATTTTGCAATTCGGTTTTAGTTAAACATTTTTGGCGCAAAGCATTCATCAAAACGTAAGCTATAGAAGAGAACCATAAACGTAACTGATTTCCCACAAATGTATGAGTGCTAGTCCGATCACTAAAAAGTTCTAATTGTTGCTCCTTAAACCGATTTTCCACCTCCCCACGTTTACAGTATTTTTGTGTGTAAAGTTGAGCAGGAGGTACTTTTTTACTAGTCAAGGAAGTCACAACAAAACGAATATTAGTTCCTTTTGCTCCATATTCAGATTTAGAAACAACACGACGGCTACGGCTCCAAGATTCACGAGTTTGGTAGCCAGATCGGATAGGAATTCTGGACGCTTGCGTTGCAATCCTTGGGAGAGAATTTCTTGCCAGATAGTAAATTGTTGGGAAATTGGAAATGTTGCAGACTGAGGAATAAGGTTGTTTAAAGCCTGAGCACGATCGGATTCAGACTGAATGGCTTGTGCAGCACTGAGGGCTTCTTTGTATGCTTCTGGAAAGTGTGCCGCTAATGCACTCAGAGTCCTAGCACGATCGGATTCAGACTGAATGGCTTGTGCAGCACTGAGGGCTTCTTTGTATGCTTCTGGAAAGTGTGCCGCTAATGCACTCAGAGTCCTAGCACGATCGGATTCAGACTGAATGGCTTGTGCAGCACTGAGGGCTTCTTTGTATGCTTCTGGAAAGTGTGCCGCTAATGCACTCAGAGTCCTAGCACGATCGGATTCAGACTGAACGGCTTGTGCAGTACTGAGGGCTTCTTTGTATGCTTCTGGAAAGTGTGTCGCTAATGCAATTAGAGCATCAGCACGATAGAATTCATCGTGAATGGCTTGTGAGACACTGAGGGCTTCTTTGTATAATTCTTGGGGTAAATGTGCTGCTAACGCACTCAGAACCCTAGCACGAAAACGTCCATCCTGACTGGCTTGTGCAGCACTGAGGGCTTCTTTGTATAATTCTTGAGGTAAGTGTGCCGCTAACGGAATCAGAACCTGAGCACGATAGGATTCATCGTGAATGGCTTGTGCAGCACTGAGGGCTTCTTTGTATGCTTCTGGAAAGTGTGCCGCTAATGCACTCAGAGTCTCAGCACGGTAGTCAGACTGAATGGCTTGTACAGCACTAAGGGCTTCTTTGTATAATTCCTGGGGTAAGTGTGCTGCTAACGCACTCAGAACCTGAGCACGAAAGGGTTCATACTGAATGGTTTGTGCAGCACTGAGGGCTTCTTTGTATGCTTCTGGAAAATGTGCCGCTAATGCAATCAAAGCATAAGCACGAGAGGATTCATCCTGAATGGCTTGTGCGGCACTGAGGGCTTCTTTGTATGCTTTTGGAAAGTTTGCCGCTAATGCAATCAAAGCATAAGCACGATAGTTAGACTGAATGGCTTGTGCGACACTGAGGGCTTCTTTGTATAATCCCTGGGGTAAGTGTGCCGCTAATGCAGTCAGAACGCTAGTACGATAGGATTCATCCTGAATGGCTTGTGCGACACTGAGGGCTTCTTTGTATAATTCCTCTGGTAAGTGTGCCGCTAATGCACTCAGAGTCTCACTACGAAAGTGTTCATCCTGAATGGCTTGTGCGGCACTGAGGGCTTCTTTGTATAATTCCTCTGGTAAGTGTGCCGCTAACGCAATCAAAGCATAAGCACGAGAGGATTCATTCTGAATGGCTTGTGCGGTACTGAGGGCTTCTTTGTATAATTCCTCTGGTAAGTGTGCCGCTAATGTAATCAAAGCATCAGCACGATCGGATTCAGACTGAATAGCTTGTGCGGTACTGAGGGCTTCTTTGTATAATTCCTCTGGTAAGTGTGCCGCTAATGCAGTCAGAACGCTAGTACGATAGGATTCATCCTGAATGGCTTGTGTGGCACTGAGGGCTTCTTTGTATGCTTCTGGAAAGTTTGCCGCTAATGTAATCAAAGCATCAGCATGAGAGGATTCAGACTGAATGGCTTGTGCGGCACTGAGGACTTCTTTGTATAATTCCTCTGGTAAGTGTGCTGCTAATGCAGTCAGAACGCTAGCACGATAGTATTCAGACTGAATGGCTTGTGCAGCACTGAGGGCTTCTTTGTATAATTCCTGGGGTAAGTGTGCCGCTAATGCAATTAGAGCCTCAGCACGATAGTATTCATCCTGAATGGCTTGTGCAGCACTGAGGGCTTCTTCGTATGCTTCTGGAAAGTGTGCCGCTAATGCAGTCAGAACGCCAGCACGATAGTATTCATCCTGAATGGCTTGTGCAGCACTGAGGGCTTCTTCGTATGCTTCTGGAAAGTTTGCTGCTAATGCAGTCAGAACATCAGTACGATAGGATTCGTGCTGAATGGCTTGTGCGGTACTGAGGGCTTCTTTGTATAATTCCTGGGGTAAGTGTGCCGCTAATGCAATTAGAGCCTTAGCACGATAGGGTTCAGACTGCATGGCTTGTGCAGCACTGAGGGCTTCTTTGTATGCTTCTGGAAAGTGTGTCGCTAATGCAATTAGAGCATCAGCACGATTGTATACAGACTGAATGGCTTGTGCCGCACTGAGGGCTTCTTTGTATGCTCCTGGAAAGTGTGCCGCTAATGCAATTAGAGCCTTAACACGATCGGATTCAGACTGAATAGCTTGTGCGGCACTGAGGGCTTCTTTGTATAATTCCTGGGGTAAGTGTGCCGCTAATGCAATTAGAGCCTCAGCACGATCGTATTCATACTGAATCGCTTGTGCAGCACTGAGGGCTTCTTCGTATGCTTCTGGAAAGTGTGCCGCTAATGCAATTAGAGCCTTAGCACGATCGTATTCATACTGAATCGCTTGTGCCGCGCTGAGGGCTTCTTTGTATAATTCTTGGGGTAAGTTTGCCGCTAATGCAATTAGAGTCTTAGCACGAGACGATTCAGACTGAATGGCTTGTGCCGCACTGAGGGCTTCTTTATATAATTCCTGGGGTAAGTTTGCCGCTAATGCAATTAGAGCCTTAGCACGAGACGATTCAGACTGAATGGCTTGTGCCGCACTGAGGGCTTCTTCGTATGCTTCTGGAAAGTTTGCCGCTAATGCAGTCAGAACATCAGCACGAGAGGACTCATGCTGACTGGCTTGTGCCGCACTGAGGGCTTCTTTGTATAATTCCTGTGGAAAATTTGCCGCTAATGCAATCAGAACATCAGCACGAGAGGGTCCATACTGAATGGCTTGGGCGGCACTTAGCACTTCGCGCCAAATTTTTGCTTGCTGCTCCTCTGGCAGATACTCGATCAAGATTTCTAAATTTTTTGCTCGTTTAGCTAGATCTGGAATTCGTCGCGCATAGGCTAAACCTTTCTCTGGACTCCAGCCATAGGGCAACCCAACTTTAACCAATCCTTCTAACAACTCAGTCGGAATATCCGATAGGGAGTTTAACGAAGAAAGTATTAGAGCATAGAGACACTGCTTTTCTATCACCTGCGGCAACATTGCTTCTGTCCAGTTTTGCTCTGCCAACTCCCATGCCAAAGTGACATCTGCCAAAAAACCAGCCGTGTCTCCTACTTCATCCTTCACCTTAAACCAGGCATTCTTGCCATCTTTCTCTAGGCTCAACAGTGTATGGAGTTCCGCTACCCGATCGCCCTTCACCAAATGTTGAGCCAGGTGGTTTCCTCCATAGCCGTCTTCTACAATTCTGCTGAGATCAACTTCTTCCCAAGACCGTGCTCCTGCTCGAAAATAGTTAACGATACATCCATTCTGGGCAATTGAATCTACATAACAATAGTCATAGATCGTTTGTGTTTCGGGCGAAGTGAAAAACTCTGGCAAGGTACTGTGATACAAACGGTAACGATTCTCCAGCTTATCTAGAAATTGGCGAAGACGGTCAACTGCTGCTACAAGATGTTGCCAATCTCCAGGAATATCACCGAACCTCTGAATTTGCTCTATCGTGAGTGGTTCACGAGCAACGGAGAGGATACCTAAGATTGGTTGGTAGATCTCTGACCAAACCTCCAACAAGTACTTCTTCCCGGTCTGAGGATCAGTTACTCTAATCGCTTGTTCATCAACAGCCTCCTTAATTTTCGTAAGGAAGAAGGCATATAGATCTTGTAAATCATTTGGCAATTGGGACAAATCTAGCGCTGCTTTAAGCAGATCCGGGTACTGCTGTCGAATTGCCTCATCCACTGCACGACCGAGCGCCCCTAGATAGCCAAAGTTGCCGTTTGCCTTTGTAACTGCCTGACGGGTAAACGCATCTGAGTCCTGATGCATTTCGACCAAAGTTTGATTCACTTCTGGCGTTTCAATCAGAAAACGGGTATAGAGAGTCAAATCCTTCTCTACATCTGGGTCCTCCTCCGCGATTGATATTTCCTGAATCCTACCCTGCTGACTTCCTCGAAACGCTCTGAGTAAGTCATCGTCGGGACGGCAGGTCAACACAAACCGCAGATTGGCAGGCAATTCTGGGCAGTTTGTCAGCCATTTGAGTAATGACAGTTCGCTGTCTTGATAACGCAATTCATCCAAGGCATCTACCAGCACCACGATCTGCCTCTGTGGATGATCCACTGCCTCTTGCACTTGCTTCAGCATGGCTTTGGCTGGGTCAAATAAAGCCATGAACTGAAGGTTTTCTACCGGTAAATCACGCTCAGTGGTATAAAACTCGCCAATGCGAACTCCTGTAACGTTGGTCTCTTTACTGTGCGTTACCTGCTGCTGAATCTGAATGACCTTCTCATAAAAGGGAGATGCAAACATCTTGCTAATCTCAGCACCCACAATCTCACTGTTAGTCGCTGTGCCAATGCGCTGCTCTACCACGATCTTAATTTGTTCTTGCTTAAACAAATCAGGATAAATCGCTGCTAGTTGAAACCCCACCTGCAACAAGAAAGAGTAACTTCCCACATCACCTAGAGGAGTGCGCTGATCGCGACGGATAAAATAGCGGCACCAATCGGGATGCTGATTTGCCAACCACGCCATGAACGCAGATTTACCTGCTCCAGGTTCGGCAGTCAGCAACACAAACCGACAATCTGGATCAGCCAATCTAGCTTCAACCTGTCGCTTCAGCCAGTCACGTTCGACAAAGCGAGGATTCAGTTCCTTATCCACATAGGAGCAAATCAAATCTAGGTTGAACAAATCATTCTGGGTTGAAGACTGAACAGGCATGGCTTGAGATTCCGTAATGTTTGTAATTAAAACTTCAAACTGACGATCGCACTTTTCCCTACTCCTGGCTCCCCAGTTAGAATGAAGAACCGTTCATTGCTCTGTTGCAACCATCGGTCAATTTCCTTGAAAATCCACTCCCGACCTGTAAAGCCTTCAGTGAGTCGTTCAATATCACGCTCAAAGGTGATCGCTTTTAATTGGGTTGCAACAGTTTCAGTCATCGTTTTTGGCTACATGATGGTTGTGGTTATTTTAGAAAGGGCGATTGCCCTCATAGCATCCCTGAAGCAGCATACGCTTTCTAGGAGAAAGTTTGGTTACAAACAGGTTGGTCTTCAATGGGTCAGGTATTTACAGCCATTTATTAACCTTGGAATTTCAACTGAGAGTGTGCTAACCAGACAAGAGTCAATGCAATAAATGCAGGAAGTGTTTGAAGTACAAGAGTTGTCCATCGTAAGGTCAATGCACCAAAAACACCAGCAATTATGACACACACCAGAAAAAAGATACGGATTCCCAAAGAATTGCTTTTAGCAAAAGCTCCCCAAATTAAGCCAGCCGCAATAAAGCTGTTATAAAGACCTGCATTTTGTGCAATTGGAGCAACTTTAGTAGCTATCTCGGCAGTGAAATCAAGCCTTTGGTAAACTGATGGATTCTGCCAAAGAAATATTTCCACTATTGAGATAGCAATGTGTATAGCCGCAACAAGTATAATACTAATAATAGCCGAAGTTAGCATTTTGAAATGTCTCCTTACTTCTTACAATTTTATTTTTACTTCGATATGTAAATCTCAACACAAGTTTTTTAAAGCGTTTTTCATAAATTTTAGTATCAACAATCAGAATTGTATTCTCCACACTATCTATTTTCTTTAAATATTTTTTGGTTTCTACGAATGTTATTGATTCCAACTGGCAGTTTTTTAAAAAGAGGATCTGCTAATATAGCTTCAGTTTTAGAGAAAATTATAAGTGTTTATACGCTTATGATATTATGATAAAATTATATTTATTTATAATTAGTATAAGATATAAGCTTAGAATTTAATCTAACAAATTACTTACTAACATAGAGATATAGATATAGCAAAAAATTATCAAAGATGTATCAATAGTTAATATATCCTGTCAATGACGAGCAGTTTTCTGAAATTTTCCTGGATTATTTAAGTGTATTTACTGTGGTGTTAAGCAAAATATTAAGCAACAGTAAAATTACTATCTTTTTATTATGATATTCTATACTATACATTAATTCACAGGTGGTGATTTACACAAAAAAACTCTAGCGATCGCATACCGCTAAATCACATAAGTTGGCTGCTGTCCCCGACATCAAGCCGCTACTAAAGCGCAAGTTAATAACCGAACACATATTAAAAAGCTTGAAGGGGGCTAAAAACAATGGCAAAAGTACAAATGCGTGATATTGTCGTTATTCTGCCTGGGATTACAGGTAGTGTTCCTCAGGAAAATGGCAAAGAAGTGTGGGTAGTATCAGGACATCCAACTACACGAGATATTGATGGAAATTCAAACTCTTCAATATGAAAATGAGAATACAGATATTTCGGATTATTTTGTGACAAGCTCTAGAGGAAAAATCAGACAAGTTTTTTGGTGTTGCACCTAAAAAATAAAGTTTGATACTAAAAATAAACAAAGCACTATTAATGTAATGTGGATAAAAATTTCATAACGCAAAAAGAAAAGAAGTACATGACTGATAAAAAATATGTTGACTTTAACCTTCAATTACAAAGACTCAATGCAGACACGAACAAATTTGAGGTAGCAGTCCTCCCATCTTCTGAAATAGAAGGAACTCGTGAACCGACCTCAGTTTCGTATGACTTTGATGAATTTCATTATGACCTCAAAGATTTAGAAGACAAAAAGATTAATTTAGGAGATTTGATTGGCTTAGGCAAAAAGCTTGCAGACCGATTATTACCTGTGGGCAAAGTACGCGAACTTTTTCAGCAAGCGATTAGCAAAGCTGGTTCAGATGATGGTGTCAGGTTACGTCTTTGGATTCGTGGGCATAAGTTGGCGCAGATTCCCTGGGAGTATAGCTATCTCTCCTTGCAAACTTCTCAGGATGATGGTGAGGATCGAAACAACTTTTTAGTATTGAATCCCAAGGTTTCTCTGGTTCGTCATGAAAGTTTAGAAGGAGAGTATCCTTCTCTGCAAGCTAAGACACCAAATCAACTGGGTTTGGTGATGGCATTTGCTAACGTGCAAGACCAGAAGTATCGTCCACTCAAGTTAGAAAAAGAAAAAAAAGGGATTGAGGAAGCTTTACAGGAATTTGAAGGAAAGAGTGTCAAACTTGATTGGGAAGCATCAGAAAACTCAACATTTGAGAGCTTGCGTTCAGTTCTCCAGAAGAAAAAGCCGGACATATTTCACTTTGCAGGACATGGAGATTTTATTGAGTTTGACGAAGGGAAAGGAGTAGGCAGTATAGTTCTACTCGAAAACTTGGAAACTAAGGCTTCTAAACTTTTACCAGCTGATGCCTTAGCCAGAGAATTATCTGCGGCAGGTGTTCGAGTTGCAATTTTAGGTGCTTGTAGAACGGGGCGAAGAGATGGTGTTTCAGCATGGACAGGTGTAGCACCAGCCCTGATCAAAATGGGGATTCCTGTTGTGGTGGCTATGCAATATGAGGTGAAAGATGGTGCTGCTATTGCATTTAGCAAGTGGTTTTACACCTCCTTAGTCAATGGCCTTTCGATTGACGAGGCTGTTGCAGTAGCTCGAAGAGCCATGCTTGATGCGTCAAAGGATGAGGACAATTTGGAGTGGGGTGTTCCTGTTGTATATATGCGCTCAAGAGATAGTATTCTGATTCTTCCAGTAGAAGGACAGCTACCATCGGAAACCGCTAATGGACTGAAGCTTATTGCTAAGGCTGATGTTAAAACCATTCGTGGTGGTGTATTTACAGTCATGTCAGTTGGTCAGATCACACAAGCAAGTGTAGCTGATGCTTTGTTTAAAGCGGATATTGTCGAGAACGCTAACGTTACAGTGATGCGAATTGATAATGTCTTACAGTGATGCGAATTGATAATGTCTGATTCACTAAACTACTAGAGATAAGTACTTATGCAAAGCTCAACTACATATCAAGAACTTTCTAATTCTTACAGTTCCCAAATCCGCAATCTGTTTCTAGCTCCAGAAAATGTTGGTATTGGAGAAGAAATGCGCTCAGGTTCTGCCGTTCCTTTACAAACTTTAGTCGAAAGAGCCGAAGCATTGGCTGAAACTTCGCAGCAACTTGGGGAATCAACCACTACCTATTTGTCTGACGAAACAGCCTCTACATCTCAACAAGAAGCTGCTGAAATGAAACTTCTGGCACAAGCGATCGCAGAGCTAGAAACTGCTCAAGCTCTTTTAGAATCTGCTGAGGATGCGAAACGAGATATTAAGAGAGGTAAAATCCCTGTAGGTTCAGATGAGCCATCGCGGGGAGTGAAGATAAATCCTCGTGTACAGGCATCCATTGAGAATTCTGCAATCATTGTGGAGACTCCAATAGAAGCTGGAGTACCGCTATTCTCATCAGATGATAGTAAACGCTCAGGACTACCCTCTGACTTGACTGGGGCGAAAACTACGCTGCAACGTACCGTTGAATCTAGCCTTAGGGCTATTTGTAAAGATACTAGCAGGGTTGCTTGGCGAGCTATCAACGACCTTTTGCTAATGGATGCTGCTGCAATGCGACAGGGACTTGCCTTTGTTAGCAAAGATGCAGCTCAACTAATAGATCAAATGGTGGAAGGAGCAGGTAGCTTTATTCTGCGTCTTGTGAAAACTGCTATCCGACTTTTAGGACAGGCATACAATTGGGTACGAGCAATTTTGGGACAGGAGATTGAAGCAGAAGGACGTAAGCAAGTTGGGGGATGGTTGGATGAGCTAAAGCAGGATGGTTCTGAGGAAGGCTTGTTTGGAAAATTAGTACCTCAAATTTATAAAACTGCTGTAATTCAAACTGAGTTGCAAGGCTTGTTAGAATCTACTCAAGCTGATATTACTCAAATAAATCAGGCAACTGAAGTTGTAGATTCTTTAGCAAAGCGCCATCAAGCTAAGGCAAAGCAAGTAGAACAGCTACTGATAGTCTTGGCTTTCATAAAGAAAATTCCTGCATTAAAGACACCCCAAGGCACAGTTATCATAGCTGCCGTAACTACAGGCATAACTTGCTATATTTTGTATTTAGGTAATGACCATATTAAAAATGGTCAAATTGTGCTGAATGAGCATTTCAGCTTCAGAATTCCTGATCGTGTTGTAGGTGTACGCGAGACAGTTGAAAAAGCACTGGGAATAGTGCTACTTCCTACTAGTAATACAACCCCTGGTTGAGAAAGATCTGTAAAAAATAGACTATTGAAAACCCGCCTGTTTGAGATCAAACTTTCTCTTAAAAACCTATGCTCTTGATCGCTGGTTGAAGGAGTCTGAGGAACGATTCGTCATTTTGACGGAAGAACTGGGGGTGGGGAAAAGTGTGATCGCCTCTTGTCTTGCCTGACTAATACGAAACTTTCTAACTGAAACCAATCATGCCATTTCTCAACCCCAAATTAGGAATCGACTTCTCACACTATATTGCCGATCGCACTCTCAACTTCACTGGACGAGAGTGGGTATTTCGAGCAATTCATGAATGGTTATCTGACCCTGATGCTTCACGTTACTTCTTATTGACTGGAGAACCAGGAAGTGGCAAAACGTCTATTGCTGCTCGTCTTGCTCAACTCTCTCAAAACGAAGAATCTCTTCATCCAAATTTACACACTGGATTTCTGAGTGCAGTGCATTTCTGCTCCGCTCTTGATGGATCATCCTTCGATTCCAGAAGTTTTGCAGATAAAATAGCACGACAACTGACTAGTCGCTATAAAGAGTATGCTAATGTCCTGATTAACTCTGGTCAAAAGATTTTTAATATTGATATCAACCAACAGATAGCAAAATCCCAAAACAGTACCATTCAGGGTATCGTCATTGAGAATCTCAACCTTACAGGAGTGTCAGCACAAGAAGCATTTAGTCTGGCAGTTTTAGAACCGTTGCATACCCTCTACCGTACTTCATTTAATCAAAAAATTATTGTTCTTGTAGATAGTCTAGATGAAGCTTTAGCATATAGTGGCGAAAAAAATATTCTCAATCTTATCTCCGAACTGCAAGACTTGCCGAAACAGGTAAGGTTTATTTGTACAACTAGGCCAACTCGTTTAGTTCTGGGTCGTTTAGAACCACTGAAACCATTTATATATTCTTTGATAAAAGATTCACAAAGTAATAAAGATGATATTCATCAGTACATCACTAATCGAATTAAAAATGAAGGGATAAAGGAGCAACTAGATACTGCTAATCAGAAATCTGAGGATATTATTAACCGTTTGAGCCAAATTGTTGATGGTATTTTCTTGGTTGCGAAACAGATTTGTGATGAAATCAGAGACAATAAACTCTCATTAGGCAATTTATCAGATGCACTAAAAAGTCTTGATGAAATCCATCAAGGTTTTCTGCTACGACTCAAGCAAAATCAAGAGGAATGGGACAAATATTACCAACCTATGCTTGGTCTGCTGAGTATAGTACAGGAGCCGATTACTGAGGATCAATTATCAGACTTTCTTTCAATTGACAGAGATTTACGCATCCGTCCTGATAGGCTAGGAAGATATTTAGGGACTTTACTTCAATATCTAAACACTAAAAGAAATGAGAAAGGAGAAGAGATTTATAGACTGTACCATGAGGCTTTACGTGAGTATCTTCTTGATAAAAAACGCAATCGAGATTCATGGGTCGATGAAAAAGGATTTAATGAGTTAGTTGTTCACTTTTATCAGATAAGCACGAAGGCATGGAAAGAATTGGATGTGCAAAAAATTGATAGATATGGTTTACGTCACTTAATCAGGCATCTGGTGAAAATTACTCGCTGGGATGACCTTTTGTGCTTGCTATCTCAACAGACATATGATGGTCAAAATGCTTGGTTTAACGCTAAAAAGCAAATTGGTGAGACAGGAAGTTTCTTAGATGATGTCGATCTGCTCATTCAAAGCTCTTCCAAAGATTTATCTTTGGAAGAGTTTAGGGCTCTCACATCTATTGATGCATTTGATTACCAAGTTGAATTAATAATCAAGTTAGCTTCTCGTTATCCAAATAGTCTCTTGCCAGAAGCTTTAAACATTGCCATTGGATCTACAAATGATCACAACAGAATACGGCTATTAACAGCTCTAGTAGACAAATTTCCTCCAGACCTGCTGCCAAAAGCTTTGGAGGTGGCTCTAGCGATCCAAGATGCACTCCCTCGTGCTAAAGCTCTAACCGCATTAGCGGACAAATTACCTGAATTACTTCCCCTAGCCTTGAAAGCAGTTCAAGCTATTCAGAACGATTATGACCGTGCACAAGCCCTAACTGCAATAGCAGATAAACTTACCCCAGAACTGTTACCCCTAGCTATGGAGACAGTTCAAACTATTTCATACGAGTCTTATCGTGCCAAAGCTTTAATAGCAATGGCTGACAAACTTCCCCAAGAACTGTTATCCCTAGCTATGGAAATGGCTATATATGCGGTTCAACAGATTGAGTTTGAATCTTCTCGTGCGGAGATCCTAACAAACCTAGTTAATAAATTCCCCTCATATCTGTTGCCTCAAGCCCTATCGACGGCTCAAGCTTTTCAGGATGAATATTACCGTGTTCAAGCTTTGCTGGCAATTGCTGATAAACTCCCGGAAGTTCTACCTATAGCTATGGAAGCAGTTCAAGCTATTCAGGATGAATATTACCGTGTTCAAGCTTTGCTAGCAATCGCTGATAAACTCCCGGAAGTTCTACCTATAGCTATGGAAGCAGTTCAAGCTATTCAGGATGAATATTACCGTGTTCAAGCTTTGCTGGCAATTGCTAATAAATTCCCGGAAGTTCTACCTATAGCTATGGAAGCGGTTCAAGCTATTCAAAATGAATATTACCGTGTCCAAGCACTAATCTCTATAGCTGCACACTTGCCAGAGAACCTGACAGAAAGCATTAAGCAGCAATTTTTTAATATTACTGAAGCAATTCAAGATGATTCTTACAAAGCTACAGTAAAAGCTGCGCTTGCCTCTTCGGTTCCAGGGATTATAGAAGCGGTGAAATTGGATGATATCTGAAACTATCTCAACTCAATTAGAAGCGATCGCCTTCCCCAACCTCCAACAACTGACAGAAAGCTTCACAGGTCGATCGCATATCCTCACTGACATAAACTACTGGCTTCAGCAGACCAGCGGTTCTTCATTTTGACTGGGGAACCGGGAGTGGGGAAAAGTGCGATCGCTGCTTACCTGACTCAAACCCGCAAAGATATTGTTGCCGAATGGCACTAAGAAAAGCTCTAAGCTATGCGGAGTAGGAGCTACAGATTTAATACCCAATGCCACATTTTCTAAACTATCTTGATTGCTTTCAGCTATTATTGATAACGCTTTTCTCAACGCATGACCTAATAAATTATAGGTATCTTCAACTCTTGCTGCTCCCCATAATGGACTTGAATCTAGGGCTATTCTTAATGAAGTTGAATTATAGCCTCCACGAACTTTAGCCATTTCAACTGTCTTTTCAATTAACCGTCTATCAAAAGAATATGATATTAAAAGGGCACGGAATTTTACTAGCGTTCCTTTGCTGAATGGGGCTTTTTCACAATCAAGACAATCTAAAACTAGCTGCCATCTTCTATCCATTGTATCTTTTGTCAACTACTTTTACTCGATCGGCACTTTAGTAAATTCGTTATTATTGAAAATTTTGGTTTACCTATTTACGTCTATTTCAATTATCAAAAATCTACTCTAGCAAGTTTTACCGCTCTAGCTTTTATTAAAGTTGCAGGTATTAATACAGTAATGATTATTTAACTTTCACTTCTTACCAGTTTTCGATGAATATATTGAGCCAAGATTCTAATGTTTTAGCACGTCGTTTAGCTGTGGTTTTTGAAAGTGATGGACACACTTCATTCAAAAACTGCTCTGCATTTCCAGGCTTAATTTCAGAAATATCATTTGCATTTTCCCAACTAAACCATGCTGATCCAATATTTGATGATATAAATTGATAAGCCAGAAACCTCATTTTTCCTTCTCTTGAAGGCAAGCGATTAAGTACAGAACAGGCGGGAGTTAGTTGCACACGTTCATCTGCAAGCCCAAGAACTTTTACTGCTGTTTGATAATAAAAGAAATCTCTACTAACAGTTCCCTTTGTCTCTAAAAACTTTTCTCGCACAATTGATAGAGAAGATGGATATTGAACTAGTAGTGATGCGAAATATATAACTCGTTCAAGGTTGTTAGCCTGTGGAACATCATGAGACAGAACCCTAATACTAGGCTGGGGAGGCTTTTCAATATTGGGAATATCTCTTGTAGAAATGGATTTAACAATGTGAAACTCTGGAGCATCGGTAGAAATAGCTAAATTTACTCGAATATCATCTTTTTTTAGTTTTTCTATACAATCTTTCCAACTATTAAACAAAGATAATTTGCTTTTACTTTCTCCATTGTCTTCTGTTAAAGAAAGATATTTTATTTGTGTTGCAAGGGAAGTTGATTGATTAGAATTAAGGCTTATATGAAGAATAATTGTCCACGATCCCGGCATTGCCTGTGCAGGTATAAACGTAGGCAATTTAGACATATTAGTAAAAGTCATATCTGCAATTTCTTGAAATAATCGCTCTAACTTATCAATTACACTAGCAATAACTGACCAAGGTTTTTCCTCTTGAGGGTTGTCAATATGAACTGCGACTGATAAGCCATCAC
Source organism: Nostoc sp. C110 (assembly GCF_043099725.1). Taxonomy (GTDB): domain Bacteria; phylum Cyanobacteriota; class Cyanobacteriia; order Cyanobacteriales; family Nostocaceae; genus Nostoc; species Nostoc muscorum_A. Next base: position 280,196 of record NZ_CP171142.1, read on the forward strand.
CACTAAGAATTGTTCCAAATGCAGCAAGAGATGAAGTAATTAATCGGTATATATTCTCTTTTACTTTATGATAATCACTTGATTCTGTATCAGAATTTAAGACTTGAGTAGTATAAATTTCTTTTAGTAAATTACTACCAGCTGACCATATACGTTCATCAGAGTATTTATCCTGACGAGCTTTTTTAGCTGTTTGAAAAAATATTTTTATTCCTTCAGCCCATTCTTCTTTTAGCTCCAAGTCATCTACTTGATTCAGCACCAACTCAGTAGAATATTCAAGCTCTTTAAGTTGCTTTTTTGTTCGAGGAGCTTTTGCATAACTGTCTCCATAAGTGGCGATGAAATCTAGAGTTTGTTCGGCAATAAGATGACTTCCTTGAGAAAGGCTAACCTTAAAAAAATAATCTAGTGCAGGAGTTAGTAGCGTAAAAATAGGTGATTCCCAATCCTTCACACAAGATATAAGTCCAAGAATACTGATTCTTGATGGACTATCAGGCGTAATGCTCTGTCGAGATAATATTGCTGCGAGAAGTAACCAAATCACTTCAATTTTGACTTCCAAATCTTTCTTAAGAAGTTCACGCCCTAATACTCCCAAGCCTATTTCTAGAGCCTTCTGCGATCCCAGAGCAAGTAGTGCGGCAAAATCTCGAATACTGGCATTCACAGCTTTTAGGTTGCTGAAAGTTTTTGCCACTTCTTCTCTTGCTCTATCGATATTATCAGAGTCTAAAAATTTTTGTACTTCTACAAGGATAGTTGTCATTCTGTTTCTTTTGGTACAAAAGTGCGCCCCATTGCAATCTCAATGTCAACACGAGAATTAGGGACTTTACGCTTAGGATCTTGGAATGAGTGTGGCTGTGATTCAGGCCCAACACCACCTTGCTCACTCGCAGTTTTCACAAAACGTTTAGCCTTAGAAAAGGCTTGTTTTCGTTCTTTTTGTTGCTCCTTACTGCATTCTGCTTGAATTTTATCAAGAAATAATAAGCCCTCTTGCTCTGTAACAGGGCTTTGTTTTGCCCAAGGGTAGCTGTAGCCACCATTTTGAGAAATATCCCCCCCTTGAGCTTGTACTCTCCCACGGTAGGGTGCTGACGAACTGGATATATCTAACTCTGCCATACTACCACTCACTTTTATGCAATATCTAACTGGTCGAGTAGTTTTAATTGCTTACCACTGATGTAGGACTCATCGCCAATTTTGGTTGGCTTGATGTTTAATCGATCTAATACGATCATTGAGGACAGATTTAACAATCTCATACTGTTCAGGAAGTTAGGCTACTAGTATTCGGTCAAGTTTGGTCATGAGCAACGGTTAACTGGCAAATTACTTGTATAACAGCATACGCTTAGATACTGCTAATCAGCAACTTTATCCATTGAGCCAAAAAACTTAGTGCGTAAACAAATTTTGTGCTTTCCTCATAGTATGCAGAGATAGACATCGAATGTGAAACTCCATTTAGGGGAATACAAAAGCGCTTTAGATTTCTAAGCAGTACCATTTTTGTGCTATCTATTACTAAGGAATTTCAGCAATAATAACTTGTTTGTAATAACAATCGATTTGGAATAGAATGGTATTTATGATCTAAAGTACGAGTATGCCCATGAGAAATCGTATTAAAGAATTTGTTGACAGCAGGGGAATAAGCGTTTATCAGTTCTGGCAAGAAACTGGTATTAGCCGGACTACCGCATATAGCCTGTACAACAATTCCGCTCAGTATCTTGGTAGAGATGTTATGGATGCGATTTGTAGTCGATACAACATACAACCAGATATTTTACTGAAATGGATACCAGCCCAGGAGTTAAAACATGGTGATTAATCCTGCCACTATAGATCCTCTTGCTTTACCTTCACTACCACTTTGTGAGCGATCGCAGTTACCCACCACGCCCTGTATCTACTTTGCTGTCGATGCTCAAGGAGTAGTGCAATATATTGGCAGGGCTATAAATCTTAGAACAAGATGGCAAGCACATGGTAAAGGAGTAGAGCTTGGTGCTATTGCTGGGATTAGAATTGCATACTTACAAACTGATCTGAATTTACTGTCAGAAATTGAAGCAGCTTTAATTGCTTGGTTTCGACCTCCGCTTAATAATCTAATTCCAAGACAACCTTGCATAATTGCTGAAGGCACACGAATTCAAATCAGACTAAAACAATTAAGGGAATCGAGAGGCTTGCAGCAGAATGAGCTAGCAAGAAGACTTGAAATGTCGTTGGCTAATGTTCAGAAAATTGAGTATGGCAAAGCCAAATCAATACCTTTGGAGACATTAGACAAGTTATGCCAGATTTTGGAGTGTGAAGTTGGCGATTTACTAGTTCGCGTACCTGATAAGGATGGTGGAAGTTCTGAGAAGGAACAAAAAGTAGTTCAAGTAGCTGATGAAGTCAAAGAAGACAAAATCAGCACACTCAATTCAAAAAGTACAAATGCAAGTGGGATGATTGCAGCATGAGTGCAATCGCTTTAAATTTAATCAAGCCTGTAGCATTAGCGTTGCTCTCTTGAAGTGGAGTAGGGCATGAGTACCAAGAAAAATTAGAGTCGCGGCACGCTGCAACAGAGGAAAGAGAAGTGCCGCAATATGAAAAACAAGTATGGTTGGAAGCTGTTATGGGTAGAGGTAAATGAGGACAAGAGCCTGAAAGTTAACTCTTCAAGTACTGTTCAAGAGGTGGAATTATGACTAAACCATCCTCTAAGCGCAAAAAAGCCACCTCTGCCACATCCAGGGATAGCACACCGCCAAATGATCACGACCTTGAAGATATCTCCCAAGAAGAAAACCCGGCTACAGCAACAATTACAGTTAGCGCTGTTGAAGTAACAGAGTTGACCCAAGAGGAGCAAAGCGATCGCCTGCACTTGGAGAGGAAAGTGGAACGGGCGTTTTTTGAGGCGGGGAAGGCATTAATGGAATTACGGGATCGCAAGTTATATCGCTCTACTCACAAAACTTTTGAGGAGTATTGCCGCGATCGCTTTGGGCATAATCGTCGCCAGTCTTATCTTCTAATGGATGCAGCAGTAATATTTGATAACTTAGAGCAAAAATGTGATCGTTCCGATCACATTTTGCCGACTAATGAGTGGCAAATCAGGCCACTGTCCAAGCTTGACCCGGACATTCAGCCCGAAGCATGGGAGCAAGCTGTAGAGTCTGCCAAGGGGAAAGTACCATCTCATCGCATTGTCAAAGATGCAGTGCAACGCATCATGGAACGTACAAAAGTACCCAATACCTACCAAATCGGCGAAGTGTGCCAAATCCTTGTTAAAGACAATCCTGAACTGAGAGGCAAGGGTGGCTGTTGGGGGATTGTCAGCCAAGCAAATGAGTTCAGTTGCACTGTGAGAATGTGGGATGGCGAGTACGCCATTGGGTTGCAGCACCTCAAATCTTACAATTACCTGCCTGCCGAGTGTGAGCAGATGCGGGTGATTTGCGATCGCATCAGTCGAGTGTATTCGAGTGGGCTGGAGGAATCGGTGCAGAGGTTTTTGGAGTCGTTGGGGAAGGTGAACCGTTCTTATTTGACAGCTTTGGAAGAGAAAGTGTTGAGTTTGCTGGAAGCTGAAATTGCAAATTAACGTTTGTTAAATAATGTTTGACTGTCCTCCTCGTTACTTCCGGTTGAAATAGGCTATTTATGTAATGCTAAGGGGATTTACCAAGATGCCAAAAAAGAGCCAGAGCAATTCTTTGAGTAAGATTAAACAAGAAACCTCTGTTGGTTCGCGCATCTTTGAAGCACTTACAGAAAGGGAAATTTCCCAGCTACTGGATGAATTATTTGCGATTTTATCCGACGAACAGCGAGTAACTGTGTTTGCTAAACTGCAAGGGAATACCCAGGAGACTTTAACTCAAATCATCGCTCCACCTCAAACAGTAGAACAGGTAAAAACAAGCAAAGCACAACCAATTTCTTTGGCAAAATTAGCTCAAACTTGGTCTCAATTATGGGGAGAATGGAATCAGATTATTTGGCAAGCATCACAGTCAGAGGGAAAATATATAGTCCAAGAAGCAAGCTGGGAAGAACCTTATTTTGATGACTGTACTTTTGTTGAAGATTTAGAAGCAGTTGCACAAAAGATGAAGCCATTGGTAAAAACGGCTTTTGAGAATGGCTTTAGTAATGACGATGGTTTTGCAGCCAGTTTGTTGTCAGCAGAAAGTGAAATCTCTAATGGTATACCCGACTGGATGGAAATTGCTAATGGTATTCATTTGGAAGGAGCGACAACAAGTAGCTTGTTGGAATGGGAATGGTTATTGGTGCAGTCACAAGGACAAAATGGGTTCAAATTAGCTCAAAGAATTAGGGAATTGGATGAGGAATTTTACCACACCAGTTTAGATGATGATGCTGTGATCGATTTCTTTTCCAATTTACCTGATGTTGAAAAAAAGTTAATTTTTGACGGATTGACAGCCAATCGAGAAGTTTCTCTGTGGAAGCATGACTTAGAGAATACTTTTTCTTATTGGCATATAGTTTACATGGAATTGATGCAGCAATTTGCAACCCCAGAGATATATTTGAACAATCTCCGGGCGACTATTTCCCAGGAATGGCAAAATGGTTTACCTGTAATCGAGGATTTGTTGGCTAAACAAGAATATAGAGAAAGTCTTACAGTGATTCAAGAGACTTTGGATGCGTTATTAAAAAACAAACCTGACTTGAATCCCTGGATACCGGAAAACTCGCTGCTATTTGTTGCTGTGGATGGATTTTCTTACGCTCCTGGAAATTGGGAAAAGGAAAAAACTTTACTTCGCTATTATCAGCAAGCTGTTCGAGAATTGGGAGAAATCGAACGGGTGAATGCGTTGTCAATTCAATATATTACTTTTGAATGTTGTTACGACTGGTCGAGTATGTTCAAAGCTTTTGCTGAGATACCAGTTAATAAAGAGACTCAGCAAGCCTTGTTTACATCTTGGCGTGAATCAATAATTAAACGTGGTACACCATACAGATATTCATATTTTTATACAAATCAAAAACCCTTAGATACTTGGTGGTTGCATTGGTTGCTCGATAGTATTACAACTGAGGAAAAAGGACATACTTGGTTTAGGCAACAAATTATCGAGTGGTTGGAGAATTTACCTGAAGATGAAGGACAACTGGGTGGGGAATATAGTATTTTACATTTGTTAACAAAAGATTTGACCGAGATAAAGTATCAGGGAAAATCCCCCTATCCTAAGTTTTATGAGATTGTGATTCTACCAAACCAACTATCGACACGGGATGATATTTCTAGGAGAACGTATCTCCAAGAATATGCACCCCCTGATTTGTGGGAAAGAGTGATGGCTTATTGGCAAGCAAATTTACACAACTTTGTACCCAGACCGGACTCGTCTCAAAGCTCGGATTATACGAAAAATGCACAATGGATGTCTGCCTTGAAGGAGTTAGCACCGCAGAATTATGATAGTTTGTTGTCCCAATGGAAAGTCCAGCATAAGCGACGACCTAATTTGTGGAAAGCGATGAGAAATTTGGGATTGGGTTGATGTAATGCTTTTTGTATGTGGTATGGGGAGTACACAATTAGGTTGCAGCACATGAAGTTTTTCAACGACCTACCCCAGGAGTGTCAGCAGGTTCTGGAGATTAGCAATCGCCTTCCTTGCTCAATATATATTCAGATTCGCTCTTTGGAGACAGTTAAAAGTCTGTTGCAGTCGTTGGGGAAGGTGAATCGGCCTTATCTAACTGAGTTGGAAGAAAAACTTTTGAGCCTTCTAGAGTCTGAAGTTAAACTGTAATAGCTAACTGCGTTGCCAACTCTTCGTAAAACTGTTTTTGGCAGTATATTATTTGTAACAGTAATTAACCCTTAGTTAGCAAGATAGCTCTGTGTTTTTGGAGTATTTTAATGAGCTTGATTAACCTGGATCTGGTCTTCAACGCAATTACTAGCATCGCCAACCCTTTAATTAAAGAAAAAATTCTGCGTTCGGAGACTGTAATTAAGTTACTCCAGCAATTTCACCTCGATCCAGAGCATCCACCTGCTGATTTTAGTGGTGTTTACGCTTACGCCTTGGTAGAGTACGGTGTTGGCAAACCTAAGCTATTGCTCGAATTATTCCGACAACAAGCAATTAAACAAGCTTTTCGCACAGCATTAGGCCACAATAACCCCTCAATTCTGCTTTCTGAGGTTGATGCTTTTCTAGATACCTATACCTTGGGTGATGAGATCAGTAGTTTGGAACTTGATGTCAGGCGAGAAGTGGCTGAATTTGCAACTGTATTTATCGAAGTTGCTAAACGCACTCGCACACCCTCTGATGTTTTACTAAACCAGAAAATTGGTTCTCTACATAAAAGGATTGCTTGTATCCAAGAGCAAATGGAAAGATTGCCAACGCTAGAGGGAATTCGGACAGAAATAGCAAGGTTGGCAGCAGAGAATTATCCCGCACTACCAGGAACTGCAACTGAAAATCAATGTAGAGCGATCGCACTAGCCCAGCAGATGCGAGGATGGTTTGAAACCTTGGGCTATGACTTTGAAAAATATGAAATCTGGGCAGAGGAATATTTTGAATGGATAATTCACATCCCAGTACGTCGCAGTTATGACCGTATTCTTATACGTGGCGTTGCAGGAGAGGTGGGACTGAGTGATGTTATGGCGTTGCGTTCCTCAGTTGAAGAACAAAAAACTGATGAAGGATGGCTGGTGACTACCCGTCGGATTTCCCGTGCCGCACGGGATGAAGTCAAGAAAGAAGAAAATCGTCACCTTGACTGTTTTACATTTGACGAACTGATTGACTTAGATGCTGACTTTAATGGTTATATCGACTGGTTAGAAGCAGAAATCAAACGCCGAAAAATTGATACCAAGTATGTACCGATTGCTTGTACAAAAGAAGAAATTGACCCAATTACCAAGCGGCGGATTGGCATGAGTCGTTATGAGGAAGAAGACGGCTGGATTGATGGGTATATAGACCTTTGGCTTGATGACCCAGCCAAAGAGCATATTTCAATTCTGGGAGAATTTGGTACAGGTAAAACTTGGTTTGTCTTTCACTATGCTTGGACTGCATTACAACGTTACCGTGATGCCCAAAAACGTGGCGTTGAACGTCCCCGTCTGCCTTTGGTAATTACCCTGCGTGACTTTGCCAAAGCACTAAATGTTGAGAATGTCTTGGCAGGTTTCTTTTTTACCCAACACAATATCCGCATTAACAGCGAAGTCTTTGACCAACTCAATCGCATGGGTAAGTTGCTGCTCATTTTCGATGGCTTTGACGAAATGGCAGCAAAAGTAGATCGTCAACAGATGATTAACAACTTTTGGGAACTGGCGAAGGTGGTAGTTCCCGGTGCAAAAGTCATCCTCACCTGTCGTACTGAGCATTTCCCAGAAGCGAAAGAAGGACGTGCTTTACTAAATGCAGAACTGCAAGCATCAACTAAAAAATTAACTGGCGAAACACCTCAATTTGAAGTCTTGGAATTGGAGAAATTCAACGATGAGCAAATTCGGCAGGTGTTGTCATATCAAGCTGAAGCAGCGACAGTTGAACAAGTAATAGGCAATCCGCAATTATTAGACTTAGCCCGTCGTCCTGTGATGACTGAATTAATTTTAGAAGCATTGCCAGATATTGAGGCGGGTAAACCTGTGGATATGTCACGGGTTTATTTGTATGCGGTGCGACGCAAGATGGAACGTGACATCAAAGCGGAGCGTACTTTTACTTCTTTAGCAGAAAAACTGTACTTTTTGTGCGAACTCTCCTGGGAAATGCTATCTACTGACCAAATGAGCTTGAATTATCGGCTTTTCCCGGAACGCCTTCGCCGCTTATTTGGTTCTGTTGTCCAAGAAGAGAAGGATTTAGACCACTGGCATTATGACATGATGGCGCAGACGATGCTTGTTCGCAATGCTGATGGTGACTATACTCCTGCACATAGATCGCTGCTAGAGTTTTTTGTGGCGTATAAATTTGCAGCAGAGTTGGGGGCGTTGGCTAGCGATTTTACGGAATTAGCTCAAGCAAAGTCAGGTTTGGATAGCAGTGCAACGCCTGTTGATTATACTTGGTCTGGTTATTTTTCGCGTCAAGGGAGTAGTGAGGCGATCGCACCACTTAGACACTTTAGAAGTGAGTGTTTTGATAAGCTGAGGGCGACTTTTGGTAAAGCACCAGTCACAAAAGCAATAATGGATTTACTGGTTCCAATGTTGGATATTTATTCGCCTATTTTGGTATTACCTCAGAACCCCATAATCAAAATTATTGAAGCTACACGAGGCAAAACTGAAGAAGAAGTTGGTTATGTTGGCGGGAATGCAACGACGCTATTAATACGGGTTGATAAAGCGGCATTAGAATCCACGGATCTTAGCCATACTGTAATTAGAGGGGCTGATTTTTCTAATGCAAGTCTGCGTGATGTCAATTTTGCTGGAGCTAATTTAACTGACTCGGTTTTCACTAAAATTTTAGGTAGTGTTCGGTCGGTAGGATTCAGTCCTGATGGCAAACTTTTGGCTACAGGTGATTATGATGGTGTGATTCGCTTGTGGGAAACTACTAGCGGCAAGGAATTTTTGGTTTGTGAAGGGCATACTAATTGGGTAAATTCAGTTGTTTTTAGTCCAAATGGTCAAATGCTTGCTAGTTGTAGTGAAGATAAAACAGTACGGTTATGGGATTTAAATAATGGTGAATGTGTTCAAACTCTGCAAGGGCACACTAGTTGGGTGAATTTAGTTGTCTTTAATCCAGACGGTACAAAGCTTGCTGGTGGTAGTGATGATCAAACGGTGCGGTTGTGGGATGTAAACAATGGTGAATGTATTCAAACTCTGCAAGGGCACACTAGTTGGGTCACTTCAGTTGCCTTCAGTCCTGATGGACAGATTATAGTTAGTGCGAGTGCAGACAAAACAGTGCGTTTATGGGATATCAATAGTAGTAAATGTCTTCATACCTTACAAGGGCATATCGATTGGATAAATTCAGTCGCATTTAGTTCTGATGGCCGGACTCTGGCGAGTGGCAGTAGTGACCAAACAGTGCGGTTGTGGGATATAAATAGTGCCAAATGTCTTCACACCTTGAAAGGACATACTAGTAGAATTAACTCAATTATTTTCAGTCCTGATGGACGGACTCTGGCGAGTGGCAGTAGTGACCAAACAGTGCGGTTGTGGGATATAAATAGTGCCAAATGTCTTCACACCTTGAAAGGACATACTAGTAGAATTAACTCAATTACCTTCAGTCCTGATTGCCAGACTTTGACTAGTGCTAGTGCAGACCAAACAGTAAGGTTATGGGATCTCAACAGTGGTAAATGCTTTTACACTTTACAAGGGCATACTAGTAGAATTAACTCAATTACTTTCAGTCCTGATTGCCAAATTCTAGCTATTAGCAGTGATCAAATAGTCCAATTATGGGCGATTAACAGTGATGAATGTCATTACACATTAGAAGGACAAACTAATCGAATAAAATCAATCAGCTTCAGCCCCGATATCCAAACACTTGCTGGTGGTAGTGCTGACCAAAAAATTCGTTTATGGAATATAAATAGTGGCGAATGTTACCACACCTTTTCTGGGCACACCGATTGGATTAATTGTATTGCCTTTAGTGCTGATGGACAAACTCTAGCTAGTGGTAGTAGTGACCAAACAGTGCGTTTATGGGATATAAATAGTGGTGAATGTCATCACACCTTTCATGGGCATACTAGTTGGGTAAACTCAGTTGCCTTCAGCCCTGATGGACAAACTCTAGCTAGTGGCAGTGATGATCGAACAGTGCATTTATGGAATATAAGTAGTGGAGAATGTATTAAAAACCTACAGGGACACCTTGGTAGAGTACGCTCAGTCGCTTTCAGTCCTGATAATTGGACTTTGGCTAGTGGTAGTGCAGACCAAACAGTACGGTTGTGGAATATAAATAGTGGTGAATGCTACTGGATCTTAAAAGGCCATACAGGCTGGGTAACTTCTGTCATGATCAGTTCTGATGGCAAAACTCTCGCTAGTGCGAGTGTAGACAAAACAGTGCGTTTATGGGATATCAATAGTGGTAAATGCTTAAAAATATTGCACGTGAAAAGCAATGGGGTTAACTCAATTGCTTTAAGTCCCAATGTAGAAATCCTTGCTAGTAGTAGTGTAGCTGGCAAAATTCAGCTTTGGGATATTAAAACTGGCGAATGTTTTAAAACTCTGAAAAGCGACCGCCCTTATGAACGGATGAACATCACTGGCGTTAAAGGCTTAACTGAAACTGAAAAAGGCACACTTAAAGCATTAGGTGCGGTGGAAGATGGAGAATAAATCAGGAACGATACAGCACTTGCGTCTGTTATGAGGTACAATAAATTAAAATATAAATAACTTTACAATGAAGTCATACTCTGTCGATCTTCGAGAAAAAATAGTTGCAGCACATCTTCAGAAAAACATTTCAATCAGAAAAGTAGCTAACATATTTTCCGTCTCAAAAAGTTTAGTTCAAAAGCTTGTAAAACAACAAAAAGTTGAAGGGAATTTACAATCCAAGCCGCGAGGAAAGCCACAATTTAGTCATCTAACAAATGCTGACAAAGAGTTGAGAGAATTAGTTGAATCACATCCCGATGCAACATTGATAGAGTTGTGTGAATTATTCGCAGACAAGACTGGCAATTGGGTAGGTCAAAGTGCAATGTGTCGTGCATTACAGAAATTAGGATTAAATCGGAAAAAAAAACAAAGCGGAGTACCCAAGCAGGCACAGAGAGAGTCCTAAATTTAAGATTAGATTATTGGGATAAGGTCAAACATATAGAGCCAGAAAATTTAGTATTTTTGGACGAAACTGGTATTCTACTTGGGTTAACGAGGACTCATGCCCGTTCACAAATGGGAACAAGAGCCTACTCTCTCAATCCCTTTTATAGAGGATCAAAAATTACAGTAATTGGAGCAATTAGTATTAAAAAAGTAGTTGCATTAATGACAATGAATAACTCAATGGACGGCATTGCATTTGAATTGTTTGTTGAGAAGTTTTTAGTGCCAAATTTATGGTCAGGAGCAGTGGTAGTAATGGATAATTTATCCGCACATAAACTAGATTCAATTGTGCCAATGATTGAAGCTGTAGGTGCGAAAGTTATTTGTTTATCCTCATACTCTCCCGATTTTAATCCTATTGAATTATGGTGGTCACAACTTAAATCTTTTTTACGTAGTTTCACTCCAACTACAACAGAAATGGTTGACAAACTAATCTCAGTTGCACTCGACTTAATAAATCCTAAACATTTAAGAAACTGGTTTGCAAGTTGCTGCTACTGTACCTCATAACATCCGTAAATGCTGTATGCAAGCTATGTTTAGGCAATCGCACCACCCTTTACCTGACACTGATATGGTAAAAGCGATCGCACTCACTGCCAATTCTGACACGTATGTATGGATTGGAACGTAGCCAATCACAGTAGCAAATTTATTCCCAGCTTTCTTCTTCTTCACCATCCTGCGCTGGCGGTTCACCATGAGATTCAAGAATCTTGGGCTTTTTCATTTTGTCATTAAGCTGGTTCAATTTTCTCTACATATAAATCAAATTCCCATTCTTGCAGTAAATCAAAGATAAATTGTAAATGACTGCCTACCTCTAAGGATAAATCGCCTAAACGAAAATCGCAGGTATCAGGAGAAATTTCGACAACAGGATGATTAAATTCCAAAGTTCTTCCTAAACGGTCTTTGTGAATAAATCTGTAGAGGTGTTTCGGGTCAAAATCAAATGCTTGCACAATTGTGGCAGCGACTTCATCTAAATTGAAATAACTAGGAATAGCAATCCGTCGCCAAGCATCCTGTAAATTAGCTTTAAATATATAAACCCCATCAGTAAAACCGCCTTCAGCAATCACTAAAGTTTGTGACCATTCCAGGAAATAGGGTTGGAGATAAGGTTTTAAATTGTCAAAAGCTATGCGAAAATCTAACCGAAAAGTGGCGTAATCTTCTACTTGAATATTTGAGCGACTTTCTGTTAATACAGCCATGAGAGCATTACCCCAAGCCTTGGGGTTTACATGAGTAAAATGCCAGCCTTTAGCGGCTTGTGGTTTGACTGATGTCAGTTCAATTAATCCAAATAAATGTAAGAGAGCAAGATTGTGGAAACCAGGATAATAAACTAATTTATCTTGTTCTGAGTAATTATTAATTTTTAATCCTGATGATGGGAGATTGTTCCAAAATAATAAACAGCGATATGCTTGGTCAAACATATCTCTTTGGTCGCCTAAGAGTTCGCTTTCTCCCCAAACTAACCAAGATTCTAGCAGGGTAAAATATTGTTCTGTGTGGTTTAATCCTTGCCAAATTTGCAGAATTTTTTGGTCTAAAACTAACTTGCTCTTTTTACCTTCGGTAATAACTTGAGACAGTCCAGAGGTGCGGAGGAGGAAATAAAGACCGTGAATATAAGGATAGGATTTTTGTACAGGACGTTTGAGATTAATATCTATGGGATAACTCAATTGTGAGTTAAGTTGTTGGAGATATTTAAGGGACAATTGGTGATAAGTACTACTAACTTCAACGCCGTTAGGTTGGAGAAATTCTAAAATAGTTTGAAAATCCCGCAGAATTGTTCCTGGAATATTTTGACTAATGGTTTGCTGTTGAAGTAGTTCTTTTTTATCTTCCGTCAGTGGTAGTTTATCTCGGATTTGATCTGGAATGAGGGAAAATAGGTTACTCATCTGAGTTGAAAGGAGGAATTTGTATGGCGGTTAATCTCACAACTTGGCCATTTTGCCAAATGCTAATAAATTCTACTAAACGGCGGTGTCTTTCAATAGCTTTCTTCATAGTGAGTTTAACACCTGCGTCGATTTGGCTAGATAATTTCTCAGGAATTGGCTTATTCATAGGAATGTCAGCAGATGCAGTTAATCAGCGATGGTGCTATTTTTGCCACAGGAAGCGATGCCTGCGGCGGGCTACGCCTACGCATTCATAGGCTATGGGAAAATCAAAACTTGGAAGATGCCCCAAGTGCTGTGCTGAAGCACTTGGGGGAGTTGAAGCGACCGTATTTGAGTAAGTTTGAGGAAAAATTATTAGGTTTTCTTGAACAAGAATATGGGATTGTAGATTAGGGCAGAGTTAACCTGATCTTTGAACCTACACTGGCGTTCCAGAAGTATTTCTTGGGTCATACAATCTGAACATCATTTCAAATCACCAGCCAGAGCATTATGTCTAAACTTTTTGCCGTTGTGGTTGCAACCGTTCCAGAGTACTACGACTATAAATTGGCTCACCCAGAGCATGACCAAAATCAACTCGCTTGGTTTAATGAGCAACATCAGAAAGGAACACTACTGTGCTGTGGGCCGTTTTTTCCCCATGATGGAACTGGGCTTTGGGTAATCCAGGCGGATAATCTTGAACAGGCTCAAGCTGTTGTAAACAGTAGCCCTCGTGCGCGAGACGGTATGCTAGCGGACTCTGCTAGAGTTGTGGAGTGGGAAGTTCACATTGGACGCGATCGTTTTGCTCCCGTGTGAATAAGTAGAAGCAACAACTGCTAAATTACTTGGGTATAAGCAGATAAACGCCTAGTAGAAAATTCTGATAATTGAGATTAAATATAAGCTAAGTTACCTTCTTATCTTCTTAGCTACTTCGTTTAACCCTCCTTCTTTTACACAGGTTGCACCGAGGCTTTCAGTGTAAGTACCGTAGTCTTTGTAATGTTGTATCTTGATTAACATTACGTTGTTGTCGCTCCATTTACCTTTAATTTCGCTAATCTTTAATGTTTTAGGATCAAGAAAATGGTTCAAGTTGCCGCCTAGTTTTCCCCACCAGTAAGAAGCCCCGACCATTCGGGTATTAGTAAACTTAACGCCAGACATTTTTACGACTGAATTAGTCTTTCTATTGAAAGAACATGCAGTATTAGTTTTGTTATCCAGTGCGATAATCAAATTGTTATTGCTCTCAAAGAATGACAAATCGTCATTTTTGTTGCTAGCTACAGCAGTTAGAGGTAATAACAACACCAAAATATTAATAGTTAAAAATAGTTTTTTCATTAGCTTTTTTTTAATCTATTAAATACTTTACTATCTCAATTTGCAATAACACATCAGTATATTTATTTACTTATTATTCAGTATAATAGTCTCAAGATTGCTAACTGCTAGCCAAGCAAGCTCCTACTGAGATTAAGGTGAGTTTCTGTCTGCCAAATCATAGTCAAAGACAACCCAGAACTCAGAGGCAAGGGCGGGTGCTGGGCAATTGTCAGCGCAGTAAACGAGTTTAGTTGCACAGTCACAATGTGGGATGGCGAGTACACGATTGGGCTAAAGCACCTGAAGGACTTCAATTATCTACCTGCCGAGTGTTACCAGATGCAGTCCTTGAGCGATCGCATTAGTCGGGTGTATTCGAGGGGGCTGGAGGAGTCGGTGCAGAAGTTTTTGGAGATGCTGGGGAGGCTGAATCGGGCTTATTTGACGACTGTCGAAGAGAAAGTGCTGAGTTTGTTGGAGTTGGAACTGGAAACAAAATAATTTACTAAAAAAGAGTTTAGATTACCTTAATTTTAATTACTATCGTAAATTTACTGAATATTATTAATATCAATCTGGAATCAGGTTTTATGCATCTGTAGTTTTATATAGACACTATTTCAGAAATCAAGTAGGTGACAATATTTACTGACTGGGTTACAGGTGGTGGCAATTTAATCGCCATGCGTCCTGATAAGCCGCTAACTAACTTACTACTATATCAGTGCCATTATTTATCGCTTACTTATATTTTGCAGGAGATTAAATGAACAGACTGACTCGCATAATGATCCTGATAATGCTAACAACACTTATGGTATTAGGGCTGAATCTAAGTTATCAACCACAAATGTACAGAGTACTTGCTGCTGATCTTTGTACCTCTCCAACTAACCCGATAGTTGCTGAAAACTGTTTAGTAGGAAATCCCTCTACTGAGTGGGATATTACTAAGATAGATAATCGCATAGGTGATCCGACTATCCAAGGTTTCGCTACTGATATCAGCATTGATCGGGGAAACACTGTTTCCTTCAAAATTAAAACTGACGCTACTAATTACCGCCTGGATATTTACCGCATGGGCTACTACGGCGGTAGAGGTGCCCGTAAAGTAGCAACTGTCTCGCGTTTGCTATCACAGCCACAGAATCAACCAGACTGCCTCGAAAATGCAACAACTGAACTAATTGATTGTGGTAATTGGGCAGTATCTGCTTCATGGCCTATCCCATCAAATGCCACATCAGGAATTTACTTTGCAAAAGTTGTGCGCTTAGATACTGGAGGAGCCAACCATATCGTCTTTATTGTTCGGGATGATACTAGTACTTCTGATATGCTCTTCCAGACCTCTGATACCACTTGGCAGGCATATAACGACTACGGTGAGAGGAGTCTATATAAAATCTCAAACGATAATAATCGTAGGGCATACAAGGTAAGCTACAATCGTCCATTTAACACCCGCAACGTTGACAGTGGTCAAGATTGGCTCTTCAATGGTGAGTATCCAATGGTTCGCTGGCTGGAATCCAATGGCTATAATGTTAGCTATTTTACTGGAGTAGATAGCGATCGCCGTGGTAACTTGATTCTCAACCATAAGGTCTTCCTCTCGGTTGCTCATGATGAGTACTGGTCTAACAACCAGAGGGCTAACGTTGAAGCAGCTAGGAATGCTGGTACTAATCTAGCCTTCTTTAGCGGTAATGAAATCTTTTGGAAAACTCGATGGGAAAATAGCATTGATACTTCGGCGACACCTTATCGTACCCTGGTTACTTACAAAGAGACAAAAGCTAATGCAGTCATCGATCCGCAAGATCCACCCACATGGACAGGTACTTGGCGCGATCCGCGCTTTAGCCCACCAGCAGATGGTGGTCGTCCTGAAAACGCCTTAACTGGAACAATATTCGAGGTCAACGGGGGGACTAGAGCTATTCAAGTACCTGCGGACGATGGCAAGATGCGATTTTGGCGCAACACCAATATTGCTACCCAATCGGCAGGGCAGACTTCTGCACTGGCCTCTGGAACTTTAGGTTACGAATGGGATGAAGACCTGGACAATGGGTTCCGTCCCCCTGGTTTGATTCGCATGTCAACGACCACGGCCAACGGTGTCGAAGTTCTACAAGACTACGGGTCTAAATATGCTCCAGGCACAGCGACTCACCACTTGACATTGTATAAGCATAGCAATGGGGCGCTAGTGTTCGGTTCTGGAACGATACAGTGGTCTTGGGGTTTAGATGTTAATCATGACAATCCAGACCGAGGTGATTCAGAACCAGATGCGCGGATGCAGCAAGCAACGGTTAACTTATTCGCTGACATGGGTGTGCAGCCAGCCACTTTGCAGTCTGGCTTACTTTCTACTACAGCCTCAACTGATACAAGCACTCCTAGCTCAACAATTACCTCACCAACTGCTGGTGCAACTGTACAAATCGGCAGCCAGATAACAATCAGTGGTACTGCAACTGATATAGGTGGTGTCGTTGGTGGTGTCGAAGTATCTGTAGATAACGGCACGACATGGCATCCATCTGTGGGTCGTGCTAGCTGGAGCTACAGTTGGACACCTGAAACTGCTGGAACAGTAACTATTAATAGCCGTGCGATCGATGATAGCGGTAATATCGAAAATCCTGGAGCAAGCATTAGTGTCAACGTGGAGACACGCACATGTCCTCCATCTCCAGCTTTGTGCAGCATCTGGGATGCTACAGCGACTCCTGCCTTAGCCGCAGATCCTGATAATAATGCTATCGAAGTTGGCGTTAAGTTCCGTTCAGATGTAAGTGGTTCAATTACTGGCATCCGGTTTTACAAGAGTACAATCAATACAGGTACTCACGTCGCTACCTTGTGGAGCAATAGTGGTACACAGTTAGCAAGGGCAACTTTTAGCAACGAAACTGCTTCAGGTTGGCAGCAGGTTAACTTTACTACTCCAGTAGAGATTACCGCCAACACTACATATATAGCGTCCTACCACACTAATGTTGGGCACTACTCTGTAAATGATGACTACTTCACCAATGCTGGTGTGGATAATCCACCTCTGCATGCTCTCAGCAATGGAACAAGTGGGGGCAATGGTGTTTACAAGTACAGTGCGGTTTCTGCCTTCCCAAATTCTAGTTTCAGTTCGAGTAACTATTGGGTTGATATCGTCTTTAGTCCGAATTAGAGCACTGATTCAGTAATCAATAATTAACAAGCCTCAAAATTATTGCAAGATTTTGAGGCTTGTTAGTTCAAAAGTTCATAATCTAGTACAACCCGGCGGAAATAAAACAACCATTAAACAGGCAACACTTTTTCTTTATAGTAGGAATCTGACTTGATAAATGAAATTATTTGCGTAGGTAGGGAGTAGTGAATTAACCTTTTCGAGATGTACGGAGTTTTTTCAGAAATCAAATAGGAGTTTTATATGTCCATTTAAAAAGTTTAGCCATTGTTTTATTAAAATAGTCAATAAAAACAAGGATTCTAGCTTTGAGATCATCTTTACTTTTGAAACTTGCTCTTCTTAGTAACTTACGAACTAAGATACTAAACCAAATTTCAAGAAGATTTCGCTAAGAAGAATGTTTGGGAGTGTAATGAAATACAATTTGATGTGTTGGATCGCTTAAATCTTAAAATCACAGGACACAAACGGAAAGCTAATTGCATAATGAGCAAATGTGTCCCAATGGTTCCCAAATTTTGCCAAGTAGTGAACGACAAACAGCAGAGGAGATGAAGAAATAAATTTTTTCCCCTCTGCTAACCACCATGAAAATTTGTCTTGGCAGACTATTAGGAACAACGATGATTACATTTGTTATTCGTTTATAACCTCTACAAACAAATAACTATTTACTATACCAACCGACCATTCGCGTTCTAACTGTTTAGCTTCGTCGACAATTACCATTGAACCATCTGCCTTCTTTTGCATAATTCGATATCTGTGTTCATTGTGATACTCTCCCGTTAATGTTATGGTAAATGTCGTACCTACTTCTAATTTAGATAGCGCCTGGGCCCTGAGAGTGATATCGACTGCATCACTAGGCGCACTGTAGGCACTTTCTCCTTTAGTATTAATTGCCTGAACTCGAATACAGTAACTCCCTGCATCCAGTGCAGTCCATTGCACGGTATTAGTAATTGTGATCAGCTCGCCCGAAAACGCAGCATTATCCTTGCTGTACTGCCATTTGTATTGATTTGCTTCACTAACTGCTGCACATTCACCATTTAGAATTCCATTTCCTGATGAAAGCGCAGTAGGTACTGTTGGTACATGCGGTTTTTGTACAATAACTGCTGTAAGCCTTGACGATAGTACAATCGTTCTATTTTCTGCAATTAAATCTGGGAGATCTTTTCCTTCTATGACCTCAAGTGAGCTGTAGGCTCCCCAGACATTCATTGAGGTAAAAACGTTTTGCAATAATCGACTGAAGGCATTAGATTCTTCCGGGGCCCCAGCTGCGTTGATTTCTCGCATATAAGAGGGCGCAAGGCAGTAAGGCGTATTGTTATGTCCAGATGCGAAACATTTGGCACCATTAGGACGCTCAAAATAGACCGTCTGACCGACCAGCCATAGGTTAGGATCAGAATTTGGTGGAAAATTGTTTTGAGTCATGCCAGTCCACAACCAGCCGTCATCTGAATTTGCTCGCCAACCTACCCCCCAATTTGGCTCGAATATACCTGGTTGCAAAAGGTCTGTATAGCCGCATTCATTGAGGATTCTAAATTGAGTGCCATCCTTGATCTCAGGCATCCAACTATTGCTAATATGATCAACCTCATACCCAGCACAATTGGGTAAGATATCGCCATCCTTGAAGCCAGTGCCTTCAAATAGTGGATCTCCTAGACTTGAATAAACGGCTTTTACAGGTAGAGCAAAGCTATCAAATCGATTCGCATTGATGCGATAGTCAAATCCTTGAAAAGCATCATCATTTGTATACATCACACCCCATAGCTTTGTCTCAGGATATTGATTGTTTAGGTTCTCAACCGGAGAATTTAGCAAAAGACTATCGCGAGGTCGACAGGTCGGTTCAATTGGATCGTTAATTAATATACTGTTGGGGTCGAACCATTTAACACTATTTTTGTAAACGCAAAAGGTGCGATTGTTATCCTCATAGCGACCGAGCCAATAAGCAGCATTAGACGAAAGTAGCACAAGGTTTAAGCCGTTATTAACAGCATTGAATACCTCGTTATACTGTTTTTTTGTCCAATACTCATCGTGACCAGAAGACAGATGAACTTTAAATTGACGCAGATACACTTCGCCTTTTTCATGTACATCTTGATCAGTGCAATAAGAAACGCGATAGCCCATCCGTTCCAGCCAATAGATCGTACAAAGTTCCCATCGTTGAATGTTATTGATACCAGACCAGCTTCCAGTTGGCCTTTCCTTTGAAATCTTAGGAGTGATCTTCTCGTAAAAGCTAGAGCCACCGTAAATATTGTAGGCGGCATACGTATTGGTGTTGATTTTAACTAGAATATCACCAGCGATCGCATCATTACGAACTACAAAAAATGCATAGTTTTGTGCCCCAGTATTGATGTCGTCAACACAAGTCAACCGTATGTAGTAAACGCCGGTAATGGCATTTGTGGGGACATTGTAACTATAAACTGTATTCCATTGACAGCGTTTTACTAACGGTGTGTTGATGTTACTATCTGGAGCAGTTATTGTTTCTGCGGAGGTTTGATCTGTAAACGGTACAGTTGTGGTAGCAATGATTTTTCCACCTTGACCATTGTAATAGCCGACTCGAATAATCTCGATCCTGACGTTGCCAGGAATTTTAGCAGATCCTTTGATATTAACTGTTTCACCGACGTTGACACTCTCTTTGTCGGTATAAGCCATTACCAGGTCATCATTATATGGACTATTCACCAGGTAATTTGTGATGGTGCTATCAAGTTGAAAATTTTCCTTGAATGTCGGATAATTCTCGACATGCTCACGAACGTTTACTGAAGTAGCGGCTCCAGTCGATTTCAATAAGACATCTATATAATAACTTGTATCTTTATAGATCATGGTTGGAATGACACCATTTGGTTTGGGGTTGGCATCATCGTAAACTCCCATAATTGCTTGAGCAAAATCACCGATTGGTATCGGACTTTGATAAAAAAAGTTTCGCGCTGGATAAGCAGACTGAAAAACCGTCGATATAATGTAATCACCGGGAGCTAGAACAATTTGATCAGCATCTTTGAGATTAATTTGATTCCAACCTTGAACCAGAGTGGGAGTCACGATATCTGCGGTTTTTGCTGTTATTCTTAAGTTCCACAGCCATATAGTTTTTTGTGTTGAAGTGGCAATTTCTTGAGCAGGTACCCACAATCGACAGCCGCAGAACTTAACTGGCTTAAGGACTCTAAATTGTAAACCGATTTGTAGGTAATTGTTGGCGATTGGAGCGTTCGTAAGTACAACCCCACTGTTGATGGGGGTATCGACAGTAGGATCTGCCTCTGATAAGGGGTTTGTCTCTGGACCATCAGGCATTCCAGTACCAGCGATAACAACTACCTCTTTAAAAGTTGGCTCGATATTGAACATAACATCAACCCAATAGTTACTTGCTCGATAAGTATTCATGGGGAAGCCATGTACTCCGTACTTATAAACTCCATTTCTATCGTTTTCATCATCTCTAAGAACTTGCAGAGGAGAATTACTTAAGCCAGAGATAAACGCATCATGCGTCACTGCATAGTGACCCACATCAGTGTGGTAGGACGCGACATAGGTGGTATTGGCAGTAATAGGTACTGGTGTAGGAAAGCTGACCTGCTGCCACCCTGAAGCCGTTTCACTCGTAAAAGTTGCTATTGCTAGTTCTTGTCCTGTGCTACTCCATAATGTTCCTGTATGAGTGCCTATATTCGTACTACCTTTATAAAACCGAATCCCAGTAATGAAGCCATTCATCTCCGACTGGAATTTAACACCTAGTTCAGCCGCCTGATTATCACTTGATGCCTCAAGCGTAGGATTAGTTGTTGAATCATCCCAAATACTGCAAGGAAAGGTAAGTAGCTTATTCATAACTGTCATCTCTTCTTCGTTTATCTAGGTGAGAATGGAGATGGTAACTACACAGAACTTTTTGACGATTTCGGAAAAATTTTAAAGCCCTACTTCCTTTATCTTTTTCTCCAAAACGATTACCCTTCTTCTGTCACTCTCCGGGAGGGCGATCGCTAGAAGCCTCATGAGGCAATCAATACAAGCTATACTATTAGAAAAAAATAGGTCTTGTATTTATTATTAGAAAATAATCGCGCAATCGCTTGCTATACAAAAGCTCTAGATTTTAGAAAAGGCAAATGTTTTCGGAGAGTGACAGAAGAGGGGTATGTTAGGCCAGGGACTCCTACTTCTACTTCCACAATATCTTTACCTTCTGGCATCCCAAACATTAGACTTTTCAATGTATGTTGTCTCTTCTTACCAGAAAAGTATTTTTGTTGTTCTTTTTGGTCAGAGTCCCTATATATTGGCTGTTCTAGGCTATCGACTAATAGCCTAAAATTGGTTAATACTTCCTGAACAAAGAGTAAGTCGCTTTCATTATTTGAGACTTGTTCTAATAAACTAGCAGGTAAAATATCTCGTAAGATTGGTATCCAATAATGAAAAGTATCGTTGGCTTCTGTCTTAGATACCCCAAATAACATTCCTAATACTTGAAATGTTGGCATTTGTCTGAGATAAAATAGGCATAAACATACTTGTTCTTCGGTTAACAATTTTTCTGGACGACCACCACCAGCCGCATTAATTCTTATTTTTCGGCTTTCTTGTTTTGTTTTAATTTCTTGGTGACGCTGTATCGCGCAATTCAATAGTGATTGTAACTGTTCGTAACTAATCCCTAAAATTTGTTTTGTCCGGTGGGGATAGTTTTGTATATAATCAAAAACCATAACTAATACTGGAAAATGGTAAACACCCAATTCAACGTTTTACCATTTTTCTTTTCCTAAGTTAATATTTCGGACAAGTCTATTAGTGTTGCTTTGGCGATCGCATAGAAATATGGAAATTGGCTGTTGCTCCCGCATGAGTATAGGCTAGATAGCAACTTGAGATAAGCTTATGTTGTCATTAAGAATGTCTATCTCTCCAGTCGAAAGTACTTTATCTTTCATTTGTTGAAGCTCATGTAGGGCAGCGTTAGCATCGGCAGCACCAAATTTGAAGTACTCAGTTAAACTACCAATGCGATAATTGTAATTATGATAGCGGTGTTTAAAATATAGTTCGACATTACCCCTGTGTGGCCAAGTTCCAAGTATTTGAATAGCAACAGTTTTATACTGAGGCAGTAAATCTGCTTTTATTTCTGCCAATCGCTGTTGGATAGGTCTAGTAGTAACTCCTATCTTGTACAAAGTGCTAATGTATGTTTGAATCTCTAAAAAATACAGAGAACAAGATAAAATTCGTTGAAATTGAGCGCGATAAAGTGTTAAGTCAGTAAGGCAATATAACTTGTCTGCTGCATTTTTGTATAAGGCGTGTTTGGCTGCTAGCTCTAGTTTCAATAGCTTTTTGAGCAACAGAGGTTCTTGCACTTCGTTGAATAAACTGAATTCTAACGCCCCAACAGGAATTTTCCCTAAACTAGTAAATTCATAAGCTGGAGGGGTTAAATAGACATTTTTCTTGAACATTCCAGCTTTGAGAAGGCTTGGATTGACTAAACCAGGGCTGATAGGATAATTGAATGAGCCGTATTCTTTCCATAGCAATTTTAACTGTGCTAAATCTTTACGCGATAGGTAAATATTAAAATTATCGTAGAGTGGTAAAATCCGGAAATCACGGTTTGCTACAGGCAAGCAGGTTGCTGAAGAATGTGCAAAATGATGTTGCTTGACTTTACCTCTTTTAGCAGTTAGCTCACCGTAACAGTAAGGACATTTAAGCTCGGTTTTACCACTACCAACATCTTCAACACAAACTAATTGTCCATCTGGAGCTATACCAAATTTGAGCCACATTGTTACACTTACTCATTAACAGAAAAACCGATCGGGGCTGATAGTAGAAAGTTCAAGCAAGCTTTAAATAATTTGCATATCTGCAAAATTTGGCTCAAACTAGTGCTAGTGTACTATAGGATTTCTAATTTAGGATTTAATTTGCTTGAAAGTGGTGTGAAAAGTGAGACTGCTTGTGGTGGAGCTACCCTTGGGACAAGAACCTGTCGCTAGAACTAGGAAGATAGTTCACGTTGATATGGATGCCTTCTACGCATCGGTGGAACAGAGGGACAACCCTAGCTACCGAGGTAAAGCGTTAGTAGTCGGTGGCAGTCCGAATCAGCGAGGCGTAGTTGCAGCAGCCAGTTATGAAGCTCGTAAGTTTGGTGTTCATTCTGCAATGCCTTCAATAACTGCGATCGCTAAATGTCCTGGGCTTATCTTTGTCAGACCGAGATTCGATGTCTATCGAGATATTTCCACTTCAATCCACGCCATATTCAAACGCTACAGTGATTTAGTGGAAGGGGTTGCGCTAGATGAGGCATACCTTGATGTTACTAAGAATAGGCAAAACATCCCCTACGCTTCTACTATCGCAAGACACATCAAAACTGCAATTTTCCAGGAAACCCAGTTGACGGCAACCGCAGGTGTATCGATTAACAAGTTTCTTGCAAAGATGGCATCAGGGCAGAACAAGCCCAACGGACTAACCGTGATTTTACCGGAGGATGCGATCGTATTTGTAGAGCAGCTGCCGATTGAGAAGTTTCACGGGATTGGAGAAGTGACGGCGGCTAAAATGCACTCGCTCGGCATTCACACTGGGGCAGATTTGAAAACGCGTTCGTCTCTGACGTTGCCGCAGGCATCGCTCTTGGAGTTAACACACCACTTTGGTAAAGCTGGTCAGTATTACTATAAGATTGCCAGAGCAGAAGATGACCGCCCAGTTGAAGCAAATCGAGTTCGCAAGTCCATTGGTGCAGAAACCTCATTTGCGAGAGATTTAAGTGACCATAGTGAAATGTTACAAGAACTCGAACAGATTGCCCAAATTGTCGAGCAACGGTTGGAGCAGCATGAAACGCGAGGACGCACGTTAACCCTGAAAGTTAAGTTCTCTGACTATCAGCAGTTAACCCGCAGTAAGACAATGCTTGCTCCCATCAGTGAACTATCTACGATTTTCGAGATAGCCAAAGCGCTGTTTGAGTCGATTGATTTGGAAAATCGCAGTATTAGGTTGTTGGGAATTTCGTTGTCTAACCTGGATAACGCCAAACAAACCCAAGTGATTCAATTGCCACTATTTCAGAATGCAGGCATTATATTTTAGCGTAGGCTAGCAAGAACCGCAGGCATAGTGCTGTTTAAATACTGACTCACCCACGACAAAAATCATCAACTCTCAACTCGCGCCACACATCAGATGGTTGCCACCCGGAGTTACCAACAGAGCGGAGAGGGCGATAGTGTTCAGAAATGTATTCGGATTCGGAAACGTAGTCTTCAATGTACACAGGTGGATTTAGTTCAATCACTGGTTCAGGAATATTTTGACTCTCAAGCATCTCAATGGGTTCAATCGGTGGTGGGGTTACTTCTGCTTTCTTGCGAACTGGGTTAGGGTTTTTTTTAATGAGTCGTTTCATATCTACAGGAATCATTCGGCTCTCCACAAAGAACGGATATCCCAGAATACAAGAAGTTATCAGCGAATCAGAGACATTTTGCCATAAAGTTATATGGGCGTGGATTGCTTTTTAGGGACGGGAGCGGAGTGCGATGCCCAATAGCCTGCTGTAGACATTGATTTAACAATAGTTATGATGTTGTCTACTCGCATATTGTGACTTGAAGAAGATTTTGGACAGGTTGTCCAAGTTTACCTGACAAAAACGTCCAAAAAATAACATAAAGGAAAGCTAAATGGCTCAAAATATCTCTCTGTATACAATATAAAGGTTTTGCTCCCTAGCGATACTTAGCGATGCCTTCTCTACGAGACGCTACGCGAACGGCGGCAAGCTACGCAACGTTAGTAAGTTATCTCAGTTAAAGGGAAAGTTGATTAGCAGTAGTATTTATATGGATTTGCGTCTATGTTCTTCTCCCATTTTTGTTACTATGTCCATTTTCTTTATCCAAAAGAAGCGATCGCTTGATTAATGCCTTAACGAAGTTTTAGGTATTTCAGCTTACGACTTGTCCAACTTTTCCTTCCCAAAGCTGTCCAAAATCTTCTTAAAGTCACACATATTGAAACATATTTGCCGACTAATGGTCGGCAAATATGTTTCCGCAAGCTCCAGGTTTGTTCAATTTATTTTTGCTCAACCTTCTTAACTGTCTTAACTGTCCTTGAAATTTTAGGAATTATCTGACATACTAATATGCAGCAAGTAAGTTGATATATAATTCAAGCGACTTCTGCTAAAACAATAGTTAATTTAAAACTTCAGGGCAGTGATTAGATGTGCTGCAATAGTATTCCAGGATTTTGTCTGGGATTAATTTTTTGTAGCGAATACTGTTATGCTCCTGTTGTCTTTTACGTTAACAAAAACCTCTACTCATTCATTTTCAAGGTCTACTAATTTAGGAGAATAAATTATGGTAGCTACATCTGTACAAAGTCAAACAGAGTTGAATTGTGGCGACTTAGCTATTAAATTTGTTGATAAATTTGAACTTGTTTGGTGGGATAAAGGAAGTGGTGGAGCGTATGATGGAGCATATTATAAGCCGATTGTTCCAAATAGTTATTACACACTTGGGCATTATGGACAAGGTAATTACAATTCCCCGACTGGAGTTGTTGTTGTTGTAAAAGAATTAAAAAGTGGAGCATTAGCTCGTCCTACAGATTATGAATTAATCTGGAAAGATAAAGGATCTGGTGCAGATATGGATGGGGCTTTTTGGAGACCCATTCCACCTAGTGGTTACGTAGCGCTAGGATTAGTTGCCACTGGAAACTATAACAAACCTAGTGTTGATGAAGTAATGTGTATTCGTCAAGACCTAGTAGTAGGAGGGCAGCCTGGTGGTCAAGTTTGGATAGATAAAGGAACTGGTGCAGATGCAGATTTTGGTTCATGGGAAATTAACTCTCCTCCAATTTCTGGTTATGAGGAATACGCTTATATAACAGCAGGTACTTTCTTTGGCGTGGCTTCCCACACTCGTCCGAATAGCAATCCGTTACTTTATTGCCTCAAACTTAAATTGCCTTTTGAAAATTATCAAGTAAATCTTAAACAACCAACTTTAGAAAGTACGCAAGAACCAGCTCCAAGAACTGAACCACAGCTAGCTAACTCTGTATGGATTCCTTTCTTTTCGGTTAAAGACGATCTACGTGATTTAGCATGGAAAGTAAGTAATTCTCCATTCTATCGTCTTGATAGAGAGCAATTTTACACCCGTCAGTGGCATTACTTCAATAATTCTGAAGTGATTGATAGTAAGCAGATTTCCATAAGAGTTGGTATATCTCAAACAGACACTCAAACATTTAGTACGCAGACAGGTATATCAATCACTACAGAAGCTAGTGCTGGTATCGAGGGTATAGCTTCAACAAAGATTTCAGCGACCTTCAGTGTACAACTGGGGTTTGAATCAAGTTCTTCTTTTACTCAAATGAGAGAAGAAACAGTCACAGATACTTATAATATTCCCGCTCATAAAGCTGTAGCTTTATGGACGAAAACCAATAGATTCACTTTAAAACGAGCTGATGGCTCAGTGGTAGGGAATTCCTGGGAAATCCAAACTAATAGTACTGTAAAAGACCAATTTCCAGATTAGGAAGGACAAGATTAGTTATACAATTGCAGCTTCCAACTGGACTTTGTGCAGACATGAATAATTGAGTTGCAAAACTGGGAGGCACAGAATAACCGATAATTGACCCCGCCGTAGCAGTCTCGTTGGGGAATTCGTACCAAACTGGAAACCCTTGCAAGATTGCTACACCTTGAATTGACAAAGACTTGACCGTACCATCCGGCAACCAGATATCAGCGAACTTACTACGGTTACAGCCTTTGTGATCTGTGTTGACCACGCTGTAATCGACCGAGTATCCCTCTTGTTCCAAAGCTGACAGAATGATACTGAAACTCTGACTATTCTGATAGCGTGGGACATTTTCGAGCGTAAACACCCGTGGCTGCAACTGTCGGATAGCTTCTGCTACTGCGATGGCGCGAGCGCCCGCCGGAGGCGATCGCAGCCGTCAAATCGTCAGCCGTTTCAATCCCAATACCTGCTTTAGCTGTGTGGGCAAGGCTTGCGTTGGCACACACCGGGGAGGCGTGGAGATAGTCGGGGTGGCGCGGAAAACCTATAAATCCTAACCGTGCTATTTCTTGGACTGTTAGCTGGACGATTTTGCAGCCATATTCATGAAAGTTACGGTGATGGGTTTTGGCGATCGCTTTACTCAAATCTGGTTTGGTGGGGTCGAACTCTACTGCAATAACTGGGCGAATTCCCGCTTGCACCATCCCCGCTTCAATCCCACCGCCACCCGCGAAAAGTACTACAGCGATTGGGGCATCATCTGGAAGAACTGGTTTTAATTTTGTGTTATCAAAATTTTTGCAGACATCTAATTTTGGCGATGTCTTTTTGGTTTTCGCTTTTTTGATAAAAGCGATAATATCTTCCCTAGTTGCCCCCTGCTGTTGCATTAGACGAATCATTGGCACAGCACCAGTGGGAATTGAGCCGATACTTCGCCCTTTCCATACCCCGTTATGCTTCTCCTTCCAATTAAAACCCCAACGCCAGTGAAAAGGGTTATTTGGGTCACGCTCACATACAACTCGTGGGTAAAAAGCATTTGAGCCGTCGTGTAGCTTTTTGCTTTATAAGTACGGATAAAGGCATCCAACAGAATCATGCAGTAAAGGTTTGAGTCCATTCTCTAAGAATTTTTTGGGTATCGCAGTTGACATAACTTTTACTGATTATGTTTAGCCAGGTGGTGCATGGAGACTGTTGTGGAGTATGGCTATACCTGGGTTGTGAGCGATCGCTGTTGGAGTCATACAGCAGCCACCTCCATGACCAAATCATCGGGTACTTCAAAAATTCCCAACCGCCCAATGTAAGGAATCGGTGTAATCTCCCGTGGATTCTCCAGCTTCCAGTGGTATTGCTCAGGCATTCCCCAGCCAAAACAATTCGCAATTCGCTTTTTCGCCCATTCGCAATTAATTTCATTGCTTGATTTTCTCTTTAACTTTTCGAGTAGATGCAACTAAGATTTTTCCGATTTCTCTAGTTTCTTGAAGTAAGGATTCAAACTTATTTTTATCAACCAATTCTGCCTCGATTAATATTTCTAACCAATATTCAGTTTCTCTTTCTTCTTTAAGCGCAATTTCTAATTTGCTTAGAAAGTCTTTATCAGATTGGGCAGATTGAGCTTCTTTAACATTTGCACCTATAGAAGTGCCACTTCGGAGTAACTGTTTAGATAATGTTCGACAGACTCCGGGTTTTTCATCTAAAAAAGTACAAGCTTTAACTATCCTTATTGCCAAAGCTTTCGTTCTATCAGCAATACTAACTTTTTGGTTCATTTCTTTTACTCCTAGTTAATAATTGCGAATTGCGAATTGTTTATTGCCCAAGGCTGACGAACAGATAGCGCTTTCATCAGTTTTAATAATTGGATTTAGCTAAATTCTTAAACTGTCCAAATCGTTCATCAAACAAGAGATTAACAGTCGTCTCACAGCTAAAGCGGCTCTTAAGAACTGAAACTTCAAAAATACCTTTTTGGGTAGTCTGCTTGTCGTAGTAATCTTCCCGGTACAAACCCAACATCACAGCAGCCTCCTGTTCAAATCCTCCAGATTCCCGAAAATCTGCTTTAGTTGGACGCTTTTCGGAACGTGAATCAACTTCTCTTTTTAACTGCGCTAAACCCAAGACAGCGCAATTGAATTGTTTAGCGATCGCCCTGAGTTGTTTCAAGATGGAGTCGATTTCTTGTACACGATTTTCCCCACGTTCACGGCGCATTGGTTCAATCAACTGCACATAGTCCACAATCACCAAACTGACTGAACCGCAACGAGCTTGTATATCTTGCAAATCACCCTTGATTTGTGATGTGGTGATTACGGGGTTGTCATTCAACCAAAATGGTAGTGCCATCGCATCAGCACAAGCTTGAGCCAAAGGATTCCAGTGAGATTCCCGGAGTGCATTGCGTTAAAAAGCAGGAACATGAGGGGCTGCTAGCCTAGATCCGGGTCTTTTTGACCATTTGTGAGGCAGACATCTCTAAAGTGAAATAAGCGGTTTCAAATGTAGAAGTAAATACTGCTCACTATGTCAACTACCTGTATATATAACTATAAATATAAATTTATTATCAAGCAACTAGTATACTATTGACTGTATTAATGATGGCTATTAACTGTACTAAGTTTCCTTGCATTCTCTTAAAAATTGTGAAATATTAGAACCATGAAGTGCGTTACCCTGAAACTTCAAGCGGCTTCCAGCAAAGCATTTGTCACGTTGGACATTTAAAGCCAGCCACTATATGTGCTGCTGCAATAGTATTCTGCCCAAGTCTAATGTCTTGAGGCAAACGCTATTGTGCGCCCGTTGTTTTTTACGTTGATAAAGCCTGCACTTATATCCCTATACATGAAAAATCTTTGTGATGATTATCACATAATTTTTTATGCAAAATAAAGCTTGCTCATTTGTCATTTTTGTCTCACGATAGGAGGAAGATATGTTTCTACCAAGACGACTATTCTTAGGTGCTTTGACATTATCTTTAATTAGTTTGACTAGTTATCCATACAAAAGTTTAGCCAATTCTCAACTATCTACAAAGCCTGTACAAGAATTTTACACTGCAAGCCTAGTAAATACTCTTCTAGATCCTCTTCTAAACCCTTATAAATGCCCTACCAAATTAAGAGTTATTAACGCTGCGGTTGCTACTGCATCACCAGTTGATGTCATTGTCAACGGGAAAAAAGTTTTGGAGAATGTAGATTTTCGTCAAGCTAGTAAATATGTAAATGTAACACCAGGAAATATTCAGGTACTTTTTGTGCAATCTGGTACTTCCAGTACAATTGCTTCTAGAACCTTTACAGGAGCGCCTAATAGTGGTTATACAGTAGCAATAACAGGAACACTACAAGGCCCCCCAGGTCAACCATTATTTAATCAATCACCCTTTGTGATTCCAGAGGATTTAACACAGCCTAATCCAGGTAAATTTAAAGGACGTTGGTATCGCTTTTCGGAAACTAGCGCTGTTATAGATTTCCGTATTAGCAAATCCTCTAGCCCAAATGTGGATGAAACTCGGATCACAGACCTGACACCCAAAACTGCTATTCCTTACCCAGAACTTACGGCTGGTGAATATAACTTCAATCCAGTTCTACCTGACCAATTTGACCCATTGATCAATAATGCCTTCAACCCACCAATCACAGTAGAAATTGCGAATCAACAAGTCCCCCAAGGAGTCATTTTTGATGTAATTGCTACAGGTAATGGCTTAGGTCAAGCACCTAACTCACTGCTACTTACAACTGCCTCAACACAAACAGCACCTCCTGATGCCAATGGGTGTTATCAGATTGTGCAGTAAGCAAGATCAACTTGGTGAGGCATTTTTAGCCATAGGAATCTTATTTAATTTTTGAAAAAATCGTATAACTATTGAAGCGGAAGCGGCTGATTCAATCAGACCTGCTTCAGTAGTTATTAATGTGACTGCCAACCAACTAACCACAGGACAATTGAATAATAGTAAGGAGGATTGGATAGTCGTTTGGCTTCACGATTAATTTGTGGAGTATGAAGCCTGCCCAATTTTTTGCGGCAAATTCGAGACATAGAGAGATTAATTCTGTGATTACTACCCCCATGCTTTGACAAAATTCTTTTGCCTCAAAGTACTCTTTTTTGGTACAGGTTTTTGCAGCGTGAATCAGAATGTCGCCGCGATAATGAATAGCCCAGCCACGGTTTTCAATATCCTTTAGAGCATAAATAATTGTCGAACAGATAGCGCTTTCATAACAGTGCCTTCTGAAAATTCAGTAGTTGTTGGGCTAGAGTAATCGCCTTCAGTGGGCGAGTACACCATCGCTGTTTGCAGGACTTAGATATCGTTGGTATTGTTGTAAAAGTTGTTGGTAAATTTTAATCATTCTCAGTTGGCTGTCTTGCGTAGAAAACGATTGTAAAATTCCTGTTATAATCCGTCAGCAGCAATTTATTTCAACGCAACTATTTATTAGTTGGGGTATTATGATAGTGATAAAACTTTTGCGGATCAAGTGAAGCAGATGTCCCGTGAACAAGCTCGCATTGTTCTTGCTAATGCTCTATAAGCAGATGATGATAAGGGAAGCGACTTACCAAGAATTACTCAAACATCAGTGGGAAGTTGGTTCAGGTTCAATCTTGGGTTAAGACAAACTTGCTTCCGTTACTTTAAGCGACTCAGAAGAGAACGAACAGACAATTGTTTTTTTCAATGGCTTGGCAATAAGAGATTATTTGCTTCCGCATAGGAAACTGCACAATAACCGACTCACATTTTCGGTTTTGATGGAACAATGAACTACTTTGACCTACACAGCTTCTAGCCAATCGCACACCACAGACCTACACTCGTCTGCAAACTTAACCCAAACCTGCCACTGCCCCAAATACCCATTCCAGTAAGGCTCCCCATCAGCAATTCCAACAGCCGAGCCGATTGTGGAGACTAGCTGTTGGTAGAACTGACCAGCGCTGTCTAAACCTTGCTGCAATTTGAGTTTCAGCCCTTTCCAGGTTTGTCCTTGGGGACTGGACACTACTTCTTCTAATATTTGGGAGGTTGTGTCAGTGACTGGTGTAGTTAACACTATATTATTCGTGACTGACACCGACTCACTAAGAAACAGTTCATCCCGATTTAACCACTGCCCAAAAATTGAATCACGCTGATCATCAGGCGCAACAAACCGATAAACGCACTCCCGATTTTCACGCTTACCCAACCGACCAACGTAATTCAGCTTCAAATCAATCTTCGCAAGTAGTTTCTGTGCGATCGCAATCGGTGTGTGTTTTTCAGAGATACTGACATTCAAGTAATTCTTGATAACGTGCCTATGCGTTACAGCCAGTGCCTTAAACTCCACCATCTTCTCGTCACTACCACGCAACTGAACGTCTGGTGTAAGAAACTGCAACAGATTCAGATTTTCCAGTAACAGTACAGCAGGTAATAGCTGCCCCTTGTTAAAATCCGGTTTCCAAATCGAATTTTCCCCAGCCTCTAACTGCGCCTTAGCCCGTTTAGCATCACGAGTTGTCAGAAATTCCCGTCCCAGTGTCAAATAATAGTGCATCCGCAACTGAGGATACCAGCCGTCGTCATCTTTCTCGACCAAATCAGGGGTTACGTCAATTTCGTAGCGACGAGATAATTCAGCTTTGCGCTGCTGGTGTCGTTCGGTTTTCGTTTTCGCCCTTGTATCTTGCAGCTTCTTGAGTTCGGCATCAGAGATAGTCGGAGAATCCGCGATCGCTTTACACTCCGCAGCATACAATTGAACAGATGTGGCTTTAACCGACTCGATTACTGCCCCACTCTCATCATCATCAGCATCGTCGGCATCAATAATGGTGTAACCATCTTCGACCAAACCTGCAAGCACAGACTCTCGATAGCGCCGCATCTCTACGTTGATGACAAAACCACGCTTGTCCCAAGTCTGCAATGACTCCGGTTGAAAATTCTAGTCAATAAAGCTGTAATCGTCATTGTCTGCCGCCGACAATAGCGCAATGTTCGCTTGTGTAGCGACGTGTTGACTTCTGAGCAATCCTCCTATCGTTGTAGACAAACCCAGTTGTGAGAGATACTGCCCCAAAATCCACACAGGGTACTCAACTTTAAATAAAAATATCGATTACAAACTCTGTACCTTTGCCTGGTGCAGAAGAGCAGGTTAAATGACCTCTATGTTGTTCCACTACAATCGAGTAGCTAATCGATAATCCCAAACCCGTACCACTGCCCACAGGCTTGGTGGTAAAAAAAGGATTAAATATTCTCTTAAGTGTTGATTCATTCATGCCTAGACCATTGTCAGCAATGCGAATCAGCACTCTATCAGGAGGAGAAATTTCAGTGCGAATGCGAATTGTCGGGAGGGAAAATGTTTCACTTGTGATTCCCCACTTGCTAGTCCCCATTTCCAAAGCATCAATTGCATTACTCAAGATATTCATAAATACCTGATTGAGGGCACCGACATAGCAGTTAACCAAAGGCAGTTGACCATATTCTTTAATCACGGCGATCGTTGGGCGATTAGCATTAGCTTGGAGTCGGTGTTGTAAAATTAACAGAGTGCTTTCAATGCCGGAGTGAATGTCTACTGGCTTAATTCCCGCTTCATCTAAGCGGGAGAAGTTACGCAGTGATTCAACAATATGTTTAATACGCTCAGTTCCAGCTCGCATTGAGTCGAATAGTTTAGGTAAATCCTCCATTAAAAATGGTAAATCAATAGACTCTGCTATAGTTTGGATCGCCTCCACTGGAGTAGGATAATTTTCTTGATAAGTTTTGATGAGTTTTAACAGAGACTGCACATAAGTTTCTGTATGAAACAGGTTGCCATAAATGAAGTTTGTCGGATTGTTAATTTCATGAGCAACGCCTGCAACCATTTCTCCCAAAGACGACATTTTTTCTGCTTGAATTAGTTGAGCTTGAGTTTGTTGAAGATGGTCTAGGGCTAGGGTTAGTTCAGAATTTTGGTTCTCTATTTTGAGGATATTACCGTAGGAACGAAGGGAAGAAATCACGACTGTAATCAGCTTTTGTCGTGTCAGTTCTGTTTTGAGCCGATAGTCGTTAATATCATAGTTCAGAATCACTGAGGCTTCCGGCGCTTCTCCAGGCTGACCTGTGCGTAAAATAATTCGTACTTGGTGGTTGTGCAATTCTGCACGAATATACTGAACCACTTGCAATCCAGCATTATCTGTTTCCATAACGACATCCAGCAAAATTAACGCCGTATCAGGATGTGTCTGGATTAAGTACTTTGCTTCTGTAGCAGAGTGGGCATGGAGAAACGTTAGAGGTTTACTTTCAAAAGTGCAATCTTCGAGTGCCAGAATTGTGGCTCGATGGACTAATACATCGTCATCCACAATCAAGATTTTCCAAAGTGCTACAGGTGTTGGTGGAGAGTTTGGAACCGCTTGGGAACCCCTATCAACTTCATTGATTGGTTGTCCGCCATTGTCATCTGCAAAAATAAACGTATCATCATTGTCTGCAAAGACAAAAAAAGCATCAGTTTCTGAGTTGGAAACCCTTTGATTTTCGCTGGACATACTCGCTCATCCCTAATTCTGGCGTTCATGGAGTAACCTGTGGCTCAAGTGGAAGGGTTACTATAAATAGAGTTCCCTTACCCAGTTCGCTTTGCACATTGATTCTTCCCCGCAATTTTTGGGTGACTAGATTGTAGACAATATGCAATCCTAGTCCTGTTCCACCGCGATTCCTTGCTGTGGTAAAAAAGGGTTCAAAAATGCGGCTGTGATACTCTTCAGGAACACCACAGCCATCATCACGGTACTGAATAATGACTCGCTCGGCTTGCTGTAACACATGAAAGTGCATTTCCCCAGCTTCTTCGGGCTGATATGCGTGCATGAGAGAGTTCATCACCAAATTGGTGACAACTTGTGCCAATGCTCCTGGATAAGTGCTAATGGTTACACTATTATCGCCAGTTATAGTTACTGTATGTAGGGTTTTTCTTAAATTTGGTGCCAAGCTAAAAAGCGTTTCTTCCAGATAAAGTTTAACCCTAATAGTGCGTCGCTCCAGGTTGGTTTGATCGACAGCAACCTGTTTGAAACTTTGCACCAATTCTGCGGCACTATTAAGGTTTGTCAAAATAATGTCTCCACATTCTTTAGCAATGTTCAGGTAGTTGGTTAAATCTGCCCGTTTCAGCTGTCCCTGCTCAACTGTTGTGATGAGAGCGGTAGTTTTATCAATCAGGGTTGATACCAGTGTGATGCTAGTACCAACAGGGGTATTAACTTCATGAGCAACCCCTGCTACCAAGCTACCTAAAGCAGCCATTTTCTTGGATTCTACAAGCTGATCTTGAGTCGTTTTGAGTTCTTCTAGGGCTTGGGAAAGTTGTTGAGTGCGATCGCTAACTTTCTGTTCAAGAGTATTGTAGAGATTAGCATTTTCAATCGAAATTGCAGCTTGGGATGATAGGAGCTTGACAATTTCCAACCGATCTGATGTAAACGCTTCCGTAGCCAGATTATTTTCCAGATATAAAATTCCCAGTAGTTTACCCTGATGCACGATGGGATTACACAGTAGGCTCTTGGGTTGGTGCTTCGTGATGTAGAAATCAGCTACCAGAACAGCCTCTATTCTGGCATCACCGATGACAAGGGATTGTAGACTGCGTTTGACAATGTAAATCAGGCTGACAGGAATATCAAAACTCCGATCTATTGGCAGTGCTAGTCCAATGCTGGGTTCTTGTCCTAATTGAGCAATCGCTTCTACTTGCAAGTCATTCTCTTGCATCAACATCAACACACATTTACTGGCTCCAGCATTAGTGATAATTGCATTGAGTAAGGCTTGGAGCAATTTGTCTAACTGAATCTCGCTAGAAAGGCTCTGGGAAGCTTTGAGGATGGTGGCAAAATCTAAGGCTTCAGAGATAGAAGTGCTACTGGAGCTAGATGTTTGCGTCGGTTGATGAATCGTGCGGGCAGGTATAGCAAAAGTTTCTAAGGGTTGGAGAGTGAATTGCTTTTGTTGCAGAATAGATTGTAGTAATTCAGGATAACGTGTTTCCAGGTGATCAATTTTAGCTTTGGCATCCCAACGAGCGTAGCAGTAGTAGGCTTCTTGGATATAGGCTTGGGCCACCTTTTCTTTGCCCGACTTGAGGTAGAATTTGGCTGCTAATTCATTGCTAAGTGCTTCTTCGTTGAGGTAGGCGTTTTCTTTAGCTACTGCAATGGCGCGATCGTAATACTCCATTGCTTTGAGTGTATCTCCCATCACCCGCGCTATCTCTGCTTCAACTAAATCATATTTATGTTGGTAATTACTTCTAGCAAAATCAGCCCAGTAGCGCATGAGTTTTTGGTTGGTAGCTACTTGACTTAAGCAATCTTCCTTTTGATTCTTATCGCGCTCAGAATACCATGCAAGTAAGGACAAAGAGTAGTAAAAGTTATGTCCGGCAACAAGTAGTGGGCCAAAGGCTCCATCTACAAACTCAATGGCTTGCTCTGCATTAGTTATAGCCTGTTCATACTTTTCAAAGTTATAAAGTACAATTGTTTTAGCTACATAGGTGGCAAATAGTGATTGATGATTATGAGTTTTATGAAAATGCAGTAGCATTTCCGTCTCATTAAAATCAGTACCAGTCAATTGAAAGTGGTCAGAAGTTTGTCCGAGGAAGTTTAAAGTGAGTTGTCTCCAAATCTGGGCATAATCAAGACAATGCTTTTGTTTGAAGTTTAAAAGTAAATCAATATATTTTGCTTGCCTTTTATCAACAGAATTTAGAGGTTCTCCAATCAGGAATAAATGCGTACACTCAGCCATCATTGAATAGCTAGCGTATTCAATGTCTCCGACCTCTAGGCCACACTGCATACCTTCTCGTAACAATTGAATAGTATTTCGACCATGCTCCTTACAAGCACAGATAAAAACACCAAAGAGCATATAAATTTTGGAACTGAGTTCTTTAGCGTGGTATTGCTCTAGTAGCTCTAGAGATATCTGACCTGAGTGATAAGCAGTGTCTATATCTTTAATTACAGCAGACAGAAATAAGCCATAAATACCATAGACATAAGCAGCCAAGGATGAATGTCCCTGCTCAAGGCAAAGATGGTGCATTGTCAGCGCTACTGATGGAAACATCTCCGGTTTTACATGATGAACAGGAGGAGTAATGCTAATGAGCAACCGCAGTGTAGCCAGAGATTCAGGATTGCTCATTTCTGGAATATTAGCTAAACTTGTCAACTCTGGTAGTCGCTTTAAATAATTCTCCTTCTCTACATCAGGTAATATCAAGGAAATTTTTAATTGCTCTAATGCTTTTAAACCTGTTTCAATAGCTTGAACTTGCTGATCTTGAGCGATATAAATTTGAACTTTTAGCTCATAGGTCTTAATTCTGTCCAACAGATGCGTGGTTTGCTGCAATATCAAATCTGCTAGACTGATAGCTTGTTCAAAGTGGGTGTTTAAATATTCTGCTTCTGCGACTTCTTCATACAGCGCTAGTGTCAGAGCATACTGATTTTGCCATCTGTCTGCTGCAAGCAGTTTTATTCCTAGCATTAAATACTGAACCGCAGCACTATAGGCAGTGGAAGCCTTAGCTTTTTGTCCTGCTAATAGATTTAACTGAGCTAGTTGATTACGTTCAGTCTGTTGAGTAATTAACTCCCAACCCATGTTCAATTGACTAACAATCTGAAAAATATTTTCTTGTTGCTCATTTGCAGAAAGATTTTTTAACAGTAGCTGTCCCAGTTTTAAGTGAGTAGTTTTTTTCTCATCTTCAGGAATTAAAAAATAAGCAGCTTGTTGCACACGGTCGTGTAAAAACTTATAAGTAACTGCTTGTGAGCCTTGTTGAGCGATTATCTGGCTTTCTTGATCCACATAGAATTTATAAACTTCAGTTTGAGGTAAAATTAACCCCTCTTGTAAAGCTTTCCAGATAGCTGTTGCGGTTTGGGCTTCTGACATTTGGGGCATATTCGGAGAGCTTGCGCCTTGCGCGATTGCCAAGGTAGCCAAGTCAAATTCGTTACCAATGCACGCCGCTAATTTCAACACATCCTGCGTTGCTGTTGGCAACTTTTGCAACTTCAATGCCATGAATTCAACAACATCATCCGTTATAGCTAACGCTTTCACTTGAGGAATATCACACTGCCAATTTCCCAGCTCAAAATCAAACTGTATCAGCCCATCTTCATGCAGTACTTTGAGAAATTGCGTGCTAAAAAATGGATTACCCTGGGTTTTTTGATAGACCAGTTGAGTTAATGGTTGTGCGACTTCTTCTGAACAACTGAGAGTATCGGCAACTAATTGATTTAAACTCGCTGTACTCAACGGTGCTAATGTAATAATGTTAATTGTAACTTTGGCTTTAACAATCTCTTCTAGTGTCAACATCAAAGGATGAGCAGCAGTAACCTCATTGTCACGGTAAGCTCCAATTAATAATAAATACCCCCCATGCAAATTATCCATCAACAACTGCATTAAATTCAAAGATGCTGAATCTGCCCATTGTAAATCATCTAAGAAAATCACCAGAGGATGTTCTTTGGTAGTGAATACTTGGATAAATTTTTGAAATAGTAAATTAAACCGATTTTGTGCCGCAGTTCCAGATAAATTGGGTGCAGGTATTTGTTGACCAATAATTTGTTCTAGTTCTGGAATTACCTCAATAATAACTTGCCCATTATCACCCAGCGCTGCTAATATTTTGGTTTTCCAAGCTGATAATTGATTATCAGTTTCACGGCTCAATTGTCCCATTAAATCTCGAAACATCTGTACAAAGGCAGAAAAAGGAATATTACGATTAAATTGGTCAAACTTACCTTTGATGAAATAGCCACGTTGTTGGGCAATCGGCTTATGAACTTCGTTAATAATCGCTGTTTTCCCAATACCAGAAAACCCTGCGACTAACATCAGTTCCGTACTTCGGCTACGCTCAGTAAGCATCTGATGATTAGTAACACGGTCAAATGCTTCTAGCAAAGTTTTGACTTCCTCTTCCCGACCATAGAGTTTTTCAGGGATAATGAAGCGATCGCTAACATCCCGTTGCCCAATGGGAAAACTTTCAATTTTGCCCGTTTGCTGAAGTTGATGCAAGCAAGTTTCTAAATCATATTTCAGCCCGAATGCACTCTGATAGCGGTCTTCGGCATTTTTCGCCATCAATTTGCTGACAATTTCTGAGAGTATCGGTGCAATTTTTGGATTAATTTCATGTACCAAAGGTGGAAGTTTGGCAATATGGCAATGCACTAACTCCATTGGCTCGTTTGATTGGAAGGGTAATTCCCCTGTCAGTAACTCGTAAAAAGTTACACCTAGAGAATAGAAATCAGTACGGTAATCTATGCCACGATTCATTCGCCCGGTTTGTTCCGGTGACAAATAAGCGAGTGTTCCTTCTAACACATTGGGACTTTTCAGGGTTTGGGTTTCTCGTGGTAGGAGAGATGCAATACTAAAGTCAATAAGTTTGATATCACGAGTTTCTGGATTAATCAGAATATTGGCAGGTTTAATATCTTTGTGAATAATCTGATGACGAATGAGAATATCTAATATA
This sequence comes from Nostoc sp. C110, assembly GCF_043099725.1. Taxonomy (GTDB): domain Bacteria; phylum Cyanobacteriota; class Cyanobacteriia; order Cyanobacteriales; family Nostocaceae; genus Nostoc; species Nostoc muscorum_A. Next base: position 319,876 of record NZ_CP171142.1, read on the forward strand.
TTGCACAGCGCGATCGCTAAAATCAAAAATTCAATGACAGTTGGTACAGTTCCCCATTGCTTTAGGGAAATTCCCCCAAAATCTTCCATTACCAATGCATAGCCATTCTGGTACGTTTCCAAGCTATAGGTTTGAATGATTCCAGGTAAGTTGAGATTTTTAGCTATGGTGTACTGATTGCGAAACGACAAAAGTTCGATGAAACTGGGGTAAGGATTTTTCAGCAGCTTAATGACCACAGGCTTTTGGTCAGTCTCTCGAACTGCTTGATAAACCAAGGTTCTAGAACCGTTGTAGAGTTCTTCACTGACTTGATAGCCGGGAATGGTAACTACACTGCTAATCATAATTCTTTTGAATTTTTAAGACCTTAGCATTTAGTATTCCCAGATTCGCCCCCATCAGTGAGAGATTAAGGTAATTGCATTTTTTCAAGAGGGCGCAGCCCAAAGAGACAAATCTCGCCAGCCGAGCGTAATATTTGACCTGCTCCCACCAAGAATCACTGAGTTCTATCTCTGTGTCCATAACCCCGGATTATTACTTCCATCTTCATTAATGGCGGATGTGGACGGCGATGAAGAAGGCAGGGGTGCAGGAGAGCAGGGGTGCAGAGGAGATACTTATACTAATTTTCCTCTCTGCGTCTTTGCTCGTCTGTCCCTCTGCGTAATTTCAATTCCATGCTGACTCTGTATTTTATCTGCGGAAACCGCATCTCGTTCAAGTTACTCTTAGGGACGTACTTCTACCTTCAGAATTGCTCTTTTTTCACTAAGATTTCCAACAGACAGATATTATTAGAAAGAGGAATGTTAGATTACTTAAAAAATAGGGAATCCTAGATTTAAGTACCAAGCAAATATATTAGTCAGTTAGACAGGATGAACTTTCAACAGCAAGGCATTCAATCCAGTAACAATTTTTCTGTAAACCAATTGCTAAAAGTTGATGAAGTTAGTAGAAATGGTCAGAAAATTGAACATCAATTAGCAGAGCCAGATTTTAAACAGTTGCAAGATAAATTTTTATTACTTATAGAACGTAATCCTTTGCCTTTAATTGAGTGGAATACAGCATTTCAAGTAATACAATGGAATCCGGCTGCTGAACAGCTATTTGGATACAGCAAAAGTGAAGTACTGGGTTGTCAATTACCAGAAATAATTGTGCCAGAGAGTGAGAGAGTAGAGGTCATCAAAATAATGGAGTTATTAATTGAAGAGAAAGTTGGAGGTAATAATCTCAGTAAGAATCTGACAAAAAATGGAACAGTGATTATTTGTGATTGGTGTCACACTCTGATAACTAACGTTGATGGCAAGGTAACTAGTATTGTCTCAACAGTACAGGATATTACAAAAGTAAAGTCTTTTGAAAGCGCTCTGCGCGAAAACGAAAAGACCTATCAGCAAATTCTTGATGCAATTACAGATATGGTACTGGTTAAAGGTGCTAAATCTCGGATTATTTGGGCAAATAAGGCATTTCGTGATTATTACGGGATGAGTGAGTCACAGCTTCAAAATATGATTGATGCACCTTTCAGCGAACCAGATCATACCCTGCAATATATCAAAGATGATGCTTACGTATTTGAAAGTGGACAGACCCTAGAAATTCCCCAAGAGCCAGTAAATCGGTACGATGGCGAAGTACGCCTATTCCATACAATCAAATCTGCGATCCGTAACGAACTGGGTCAAGTGATAATGACTGTTGGCGTATCTCGTGATATTAGTGAGCATAAACAAGCCGAGAAAGAACAGGCGAAGTTGTTGGCAATTCTAGAAGCAGCACCAGACTTTATCAGCACTGCTGACTTAACTGGGAAGGTTCTTTACTTTAATAAAGCAGCTCGCCGAATGTTAGAACTGGGGGAAAAAGAATCGCTTCAGGGGAGAAATTTGTGCCAAAATCATCCGAAATGGGCAAATGAAATTATCCAGAATCAAGGATTACCACAATCAGTTCGAGTCGGTGATTGGGTCGGGGAAACGGCTCTTTTAAAAGCAGATGGGCGAGAAATTCCCATATCCCAACTGATTGTTGCTCACAAATCACCTGATGGAGAAGTTGAATATTTCTCGACAATCGCAAGGGATATCAGCGAACTCAAAGCAGCGGAAGAAACTTTACGGCAAAAAGCGAAAGATTTAGAGCAAACTCTTAAAGAACTACAAAACACCCAAGCTCATTTGCTCCAAAGCGAAAAAATGTCCTCTATTGGTCAATTGGTTGCGGGAGTGGCTCACGAAATGAATAATCCTTTGGGCTTTATTGCTGCCAGTATCAAACAAGCTAAACCCACCTTTGATGATATTGTTGAACACTTAAAGCTTTATCAAGAAAAGTTCCCCACTCCCGGAGATGAAATTCTCATCCATGCTGAAGAAATTGACTTGGAATATAGCTTATCAGATTTACCCGAAATGATTGATTCGATGACGATAGCCTGTGACAGGCTGAAAAATATCAGTACCAGCCTTCGCACTTTCTCCCGTGCCGATAGAGATTACAAAGTACCATTTAACATTTATGATGGCATTGATGGTACGATTATAATTTTAAAACATCGTCTCAAAGCCAATAACAGCCGTCCAGCAATTGAAATAGTGACGAACTACAGTAACTTACCTGAAATTGAATGCTCTCCAGGACAATTAAATCAGGTATTTATGAATCTAATAGCCAATGCTATTGATGCCTTGGATGAATCAAATACAGGTCGGAGTTTTGAGGAGATTAAAGCCAATCCTAATCGGATTACAATTACCACCTCATTGAAAGAAAAACAGGTTGAGGTGAAAATTGCTGATAATGGGGTGGGGATGAGTGAATCAGTCAAGCAAAAAGTATTTGACCATTTATTTACCACCAAAGGTGTTGGTAAAGGAACAGGATTAGGATTAGCGATCGCTGGGTCTATTGTTGTAGAAAAACATGGCGGAACTTTGAATGTGAATTCTACCTTGGGTGTTGGAACAGAATTTGTGATTACCTTACCGATTCTGGCTCAGGCTCAAAGTTAACTTGGTCAAAAGTGTGATTTCAGTTAACCACCGCCAACCAATCGCACACCACAGACCTACACTCGCTCCCAAAGTTAACCCAAATCTGCCACTGCCCCAGATAGCCATTCCAGTAAGGCTCACCATCAGCAACGCCAACAGCCTCGCCAACCTTGGAGACTAACTCGCTGTAGCAAGAGCCAATACTGTCCAAGCCTTGCTGCAATTTCAGTTTCAGCCCTTTCCAGGCTTGCCCTTGGGGACTGCACACTACCTCTTCTAATATTTGGGAGGTTGTGTCAATGACTTGTGTTTGTAACTCTATATTATTCGTGACTGACACCGAATCCCTTGAAAACGCTTCATCCCGATTTAACCACTGTCCAAAAATCGAATCGCGCTGATCATCAGGGGCAACGAATTGATAAACGCACTCTCGATTTTCACGCTTACCCAATCGACCAACGTAAGCCAATTTCAAATCAATCTTGGCAAGTAACTTCTGTGCGATCGCCACAGGAGTAAGTTTTTCCGAGATACTAACATTCAAGTAATTTTTGATAACGTGCCGATGCTTTACAGCCAGCACTTTAAACTCCAGCATCTTCTCGTCAGACCCCCGCAACTGCTCCCCAGGCATGAGCAACTGCAACAGATTCAGTTCTTCTAACAACAGTACAGCAGGTAACATCTGCCCCTTGTTAAAATCCGGTTTCCAGATAGCATTATTACCGGCTTCGGCTTGTGCCTTAGCCCGTTTCGCATCACGGTTTGTCAAAAACTCTCGTCCCAGTGTCAAATAATAGTGCATTCGCAGTTGAGGATACCAGCCGTCGTCATCTTTCTCGACCAAATCAGCAGTTACGTCAATTTCATAGCGACGGGACAATTCTGCCTTGCGCTGCTGGTGTCGTTCAATTTTGGTTTTGGCACGTTTATCTTGCAGTTTTTTCAGTTCAGTTTGGGAGAGTTCATCAGAATTAGCGATCGCCTGACACTCAGCATTATACAATTCCTGACTAGCCGCTTTAACCGACTCGATTACTGCCCCACTCTCGTCATCATCAGCATCCGAGGCATCGATAACGGTGTACCCATCCTCGACCAAACCCGCAAGCACAGATTCTCTATAGCGCCGCATTTCTACATTAATTACGGAACCACGTTTGCCCCAAGTCTGCAATGACTCCGGTTGAAAATTCTGGTCAACGTAGCTGTAATCGTCATTGTCCGCCGCCGACAATAGCGCAATGTTCGCTTGTGTTGCGACGTGTTGACTTCTTAGCAATCCTCCAATGGTTGTGGAACCATTGCCCACAACGCCCATACCCCATTCTCTGATCCAGATATGACGGTCAACTGTCTCCCTAACCCGTGCCAACATCTGCCGCACAGAGTTAACCGGCTGCACCCCCTGAAAAATCCCCCAAACACCATCAAAATGTCCTCGAATGTCAATGCTGACTCCAGTTTCCAAACTTGGAGATGCGATAACCAAATCGTACTGGGTGAGAATTTCGTTGAGATGAGCGATACAGCCGAAAGCTGCATGAGATGGATCAGCAACGGATTCGCTGTCAATTCTCAGAATTCGCAGGTGAGGGAATTTGCGGCGGAATCGTTCTTCTAAGGCTTGCGTCCCCCATTTGGACTTGGCTTTCTGAGCAGAGCAGCATAGTAAATGATGCCTCCCTTTGGAAATGGCTTTATCCAACGCCGCGATAAGATTCTTTGGGTTACTGCCAGAGTAGTTGTAACAGTTGCCAGAAACGGGCTGATAATTGTTGACGATGACAAAGGGGTTAACTCGATATTCCCCAGCGAGTGATAAAACATACTTCACATCTGTGTCGGAAACATCGGCACTAGACAGGTAAATCTTTCCCTGACTGCTACCCAAAACATTCTGTACCAGTTGCTTGAGGTTTTTGAGAACGGAGACACGCCGCTTTTGCACTTCCGTACCAGAGTTAAGCAAATGCCAGAATACTTGGTCGCACTCGTCAATAATAATGACATCATTTGACCAGTCATTGGGATTAAAACGGGCTTGACTTTCGTGATGCAGCGAATCAACGCACACCCCGTATCCTAGCAATGTGCCTGTTTCATTCGTGCGGACTTCAGTAACATAGTTAACTCCAAAGCGATCGCATAATGCCTCACCCAGTTGAATGCGATGGGTGATGATTAACACCCTACGTCCAAGGTCATGGGCTTTGGCCACCTCAGTAGACAGCCATTCGGTTTTACCGGTTCCCTTGGGAGCTTTGAGGATAATCAGCTTTTCACCTTGGGGTACAAGAAGCTGTCCGAGGAATCTTTGGTTAAGTGCAATCGCAGGCGGATAAGTTAGCAAAGTAAACAGCTTAATCTCCCACAACTCCAGTGCAACGGCTGTGTTGTAGAGTGCGTCAAATGCCGATTGACCGTGAGCAACGATAAAATCATCAACCCCTTTAGAAGCACCTAACGGTAAATCAATCACTCGCAGCGAACAACCCTCATTTACCAGCAGCCGTCCCATGCGACTGATGGCGGTTCTGACTCGCTGGACTGTCTCAGGTTTGTTGTCCTGGTCAAAGCAGATGTTAACCTGTCTCCCCTGTGTTGCAAAATGTTTCAAGTCGGGAATCAGAGAGGGCTTACCAATAGCATTACCGTACTCATCATGGGGTGTGCGGTATCCAGCGTTAACACCAGGAATTGCGATCGCTGCATAGCCGGCTGTCAATAATGCCCCCGCTTTTTTGACACCTTCAACAATTGTGACTGGTACGTTATGCCTCCAAACCCAGTGCCAGAAACCGCCAGGATGCTGTAGGTCTTCTTCGGTGATGGGAATGCCGCAACGTAGGGAAACTTTCACCCAAATGCGATTCGGCACTAAGAGGAAGAAAGCGCGTGTCTCTTCCCTATATGGGTGTTCATACTTAATAAATTTGTGGATCTTTTGGTGGTCGCGTCTGGGGTGGTCGGGTTTGAAACAGCCCCACATCATTAGGACGTAGTTGTTAAGCGGGTCAATTCCACTGCACCACCACCCGCCTAGTTCAATGTGCTGGTATTTCTTTAAATCGCGATCGCGCAATCGTCCATCGTTGCGACGTGAGATTTTGGGACTGTAGAGCAGATATTCGTAGGGTAAAGTCCCAGAGAGCGATCGCACATTCAGAGCAATGATTTCTTCGTCAACTCCGCTGCCTCGCCATTCTTGTTGATGTTTTGCTTGAGAATCAGACTCGATTATACGCATATTTCCTCTATTTCTTGACGCATGGAAATGAAGCGGCACTATGGGTCATGCCGCTTTGAGGCTCTTTTAGACTTTGAGAAAGGGAAAAGGTTACTGGGTTTGGGTTAAAGGAGTGAGAACAATTCCTTTCCCCCTTGCCCTTTTCCCCTTACCCTTCTCATCTCCCGCCTCCTGTGTGTGGTCGGAAAGTCAGATTAATTCGGGTGCTAACAACTTTGTTGGTTTTGGGGACTTGATGCAGATGTGTGGACTGGCAGCCTGGGTGCATCACAAGCAAGCTGCCGTGTTCCAGCCAGAAGTCTGTTGGTTTGCCATTTCTCGGTTTTATTTGGAATTTGCGACATGAACCCAGGCTTACTGATGCGATTGCAGGGTTAGATCCCATCGATGCTTCATTGTCGGAATGCCACCCGATTGAATCCTGGCCACTGCGGTATTGATTTCCAATGACAATGCGGAACTTATAACCAGTTAGCGCAGTGATTCTGTCTCGTAACTTAGCCAGATTGTCTGTCCAAGTCAGGGGTTTCAAAAATACGCTGTTCGAGTATAGGTAATCGCAGCCGTAGTCCCCGTAAATGCACTCCAGACGGGGAACAGGAATTGTTTTACCCGCGATTCTGATTTGGTTCTGCTGCCACTCCAGTTGTAAACAGTGTTGGTAGAGTTCGTTTGCAAGTTCTAGAGCTAAAAAATCGGGGTAGTAAGTGATGGGTAAAACTGGTACAGATTCAGAGAAAAGTGTGAGTTGTTGCATGGTAGTTCTCTCAAATTTTGAAACTCCTATTAGTTCTGTTCAGCTTTAAAAACCTCAACCAAAATGCTTTCTGGGTACAAACCGACTTTTCCAAAGCGTGGGTCATGAATGCGTTCTATTTCTATTCCTTGTTTTCGGCACAATGCACTGGCTTTTCGACCTTTAGTACCCGCTTCTTTCACCGATATTTCTAAACCTTGAAGATTAGCAAAACCAACAACACTGTATTTATGTCCACATGGGGTATTTACTCTGTCTTGCTCAACTTCAACGGCTTTTAGCCGATGCAAAATTTCGGTCTGTTGCTGTTGTTGTTGAAGTAAATGCTGTTCTTGCTCTGCCAAATGTTTAGCTAGAGCAGCGAGTAACTGTATTTCTGTCATTCCTGTTTTGTTGTCAGTGACAGGTTTAGTCCAGCCCAATTTATCTTGAATCCATGCCCGAATGCCGATGGTGTTGAATGAACGGCATACCAATCTGGCTTGTTTAGTGCAGTATCTACCAGCTTCGTAAGCGTAGTACTCTAGAATGATTGCGATTGCAGTGTCGGGAATACCACTGGTTCTCCAGTCGGTTAGGTTCGCGGCATCAAAGCTTTGCTGCATAAGCATTTGAGCCAGTTTGGAGGGTTCCAGGTTCGCGCTCTCTAATGCTTTACCGATAGCTTTATCACTAACCCCAGCAAGTCTTGCAGTTGCCCGAAGGCTAGCTTTCGCTTGACCATTAGTGTCAACTTCAATCTCTTGTTTTATCTGTTCGATGATTTCGGCGATTTCAATTTGTGACATAACTTTTTTTCGTTGCGTGATTAGAGAGAATTAAACATTTACCCGCGCCAAACTTTTTTCACCAACTAATGAGAAACGATTCGATATAGTTGGTGTCTTAATTAACGTTGGTGACATCAATTCAACAAGGTAAAACCAAGAATTATGCACCAGTGCAATCCCCAGAATCAGCCGTTGTTTTGTTCCTTTATCGTGAGAACAGAGGATCACTCTTTCGCCCAAAACGAAAGCAGGTTTTTGCACAGTGATGACTTCTAACTCTCCAGTGGCGATAATTTGGTTTTGTGTAGCGTGGAGGATTTCTTTACTTCAATCAATTGAATAAATCCAACATTCGTGTTTCCATTGCATACCGCAGCAATAACCGAACGTTCTTGTGGTTCTAAGGTATACTCTCTCAAGTAAATTCACCTCAAGGGGTGGAATTGTTCCACGCCAAGGTGGGGAGAGATACCAACTTGTTTTTAGTGCGTTAATGTGGTCAATCATACTTTTCTTCCTAATAAGTAATTAATCGCTTCAACATCAAGAGCAGCAATGCGTTTTTTAATTGATTGTGGCGGGTTATCAAAAAACTGTTTGAGATGCCACTTCCGAATTTGGTAATGTCTAGCAGAGCGTGTTGTAGCTTTGAGCCATCCTCTTTTGACCCACCTTGTAACAGTTGAGAAATTCAATTGAAGGACTTGAGCGATTTCCTGACAGCTATAATTATCAAGAGTGGGACGGGCTGAATAACCTAAGTTGTTTAACTTCAGGTAAATTGCAACTGGTGTGCGTTGATATCCTCGCCTTTTTAGGATTGAAGCTATTTGTTTGATTGTATAGATTTCAGCTTTCGCCTCAATAATTGCTAGTTCTTCATCAGTCCATTTGATACTCATCTGATTACCTCTCCTATTTGTGCAGATTTAGTAGAAGAATGTTCTGATAAAATCTGAGCGCTAATAGATTCAAAATCTACTTGAAAGATGTTCATATCTGTGGACATTTCCCCAGTGTTATAGCGGTCTACGATGTGCTGTTTAATTGCGGATTGGTTCAGCCCATCAGGGATATCGATGTGTGCTTCACTGATGATTTTTTCTACTACTGTAACGATGACTCTCATGGGTAATTCCTCTGATGTTGAGAATTCAGGAGTCAGAAATCAGAATAATTCTGAATCCTGAATTCTGATTTACACTGCTCCAGCTTTTGCAGTTTGCAACTGTTGCATCCATCCGTTGATTGCCGTTAATTCATCAGCACCTAAGCCAACAGCATCAACAACCTGATTTTGATACAAAGATTCAGCATGATTGGGATATTCACACTTGTCTGCTGCCCAAGCCAAACACATGGTTTTCACCAGTTCATTAATCTTGGTAATATGAAGTAGACTTGGGCGGTCAACATCCTGAAATTGCAACCACTCTTTGACCAAATCAAGTGGATAATCAAGCAAGGTGCGGATATTTTTAACTCGCAAATCTTGAGGATGTACTGGTTGAGGTACTACGCTAAGTTTGGGTGGAGTTACTGCGGTTTCTACTACAGATGGAATAGTTAATGATGTGCCACCTAAGCGAGATTGAATGTCATTAATGAGAGTTCCCCAATCAGCATTTTTATTCCATTCCCTTTCAATTCTGGTTTTAGTTGCAGCATCATATAGATTACAGAAAACCGTATTTTGTTCACCAGCATTAGCAGCAATAATCAGTGGCTTAGAAAAATCCTGTACACCTGATGCAGCCAAGAGAAAGCTTTTGGTGAAGTTTGTTTCAACACCACTTCTGATGACATAAACTTCATCAGCACTCACTACAATGTCTAGCTTGAGATTATCCTTTCCTTTGAACTCTTTAGTTGTAAATCGCAGTTCAGACAGATAACCAGTTAATGCTTTTTGGGAAACAGGGATGGTTTTCTCCCTGTCAATATCGTAGTGATACCACAGATAAGATTCTCCACCTAATTCGACGTTTTTTATATAGAGATAAATCGGTTCTGGAGGGTTGCATAAACCTAATTTGATTTCAGTAACCATGTTCACCTCAGTTAAGTTTCATTGATTAGTGTTTCGTGTGCAATAATGGGAATTCTGTAGCGGGAGAGAAACTTCCGTGCGTTCACCTGAAGTAATGGCATTCCTTTAGGTGAACGCTTTTATACTAATCAGAAGGTTCTTGATTCCGCTCTAGCTCCCATTGCAGATATGTGAGTGCAGTTTGAGCATCAGCAATGTTTAAATCTGGCTGATACCCTACTTCTAGCAGTTGTTTGTATTCGCGGTGTTCAGCAATTTGGGTGATTAGAGTCTGGGCTTGTTCAACTAATTGGTGTAGGTTGGGGTTAGACATTTCAATACCCAGCCGTGAGCATAAATCCTCAGCTTTAACACCTATTGTTCCTGGCTCAATCTCCGTTTCCAACTCTTCAAGCAGAGATTGAAAGTTGGAGTGTTCATCGTTGATTTCAACTTCAAATAAATCTGCACTCTTTGTAACGATAGTTACCCAATTCGGTAAAGTCTGTGGAATGGTTTTCGCGTAAAGTTTCATAATTGGTTCCTCTTCGATTAAGAGTTAAAAATCCTCGGTAATCTCTAACAAAAAGCCGCGTCCAGTGTTCTGTACTTGCACCAGTTCTTTATCCAACAGAGTTTGAATAACTGAATCCGAGAATTGGAATTGCAAACGGTGCAGAGGCACACAACCGCCACAAAACTGAAGCACATGCAGCAAATGATTGGCTCTACGGTCAAAGTTTTCTGTAGAGTTAACCATTGTTTGCACCCTTAGTTAATACGGTTAACTGTCGGTTGAGAATGTTT